>UQVJ01000052.1 GCA_900544455.1 uncultured Eggerthella sp.
TGGTTTTCCCCGCCATCATTCTTCAAATGGTGCTCATCGGAAGCACCGCACAAGAGGAAGCAGGCAAGCAGCATCGCGAATACCAGCGCCTTGCAAACCACTTCATCGATTCACTGCGCGGCATCGACACCCTAAAGTACTTCGGCAGAAGCGATAAGCAGGCAGATCGCGTATACGAGACAAGCGAGCAATTCCGCGTAGCAACAATGAAAACACTGCGCACCGCAACGCTTTCGGGTGCCGTGCTTGACGCATTTTCCACCATTTCCCTCGCGGCAGTTGCCGTTATGCTTGGCTTTCGCTTGGTGGATGGGTCCATTACCCTGCTGCCCGCGCTATTCGTACTGGTAATCATGCCCGACTATTTTCGCCCGATCCGTGAATTCGCCTCCGATTACCACGCTACGCTAAACGGAAAGAACACCCTTACCCAAGTATTGGAAGTGCTGGGGTGCTCCGCTGAAACTGCAGCAGAAGCAGGAGGTGGCTCAACCGAATTGCAGATCGGCACCCCAAAATTTGAGCCTTGGCAAGCGTCCACTTTGCTTACCCTCGACCGCGTAGGGCTCTCCTACGAAGGAGAAGCGGCCTTGAAGGATATCTCCTGCTCGTTTGTCGGTTTTCGCAAATACGGCATAGTGGGGCCATCGGGCTGCGGGAAAACCACCCTTGCCCAACTGCTTACCGGCGTCTTGCAGCCCACCGAAGGGTCCATCGCCATCAACGGCCAATCAGTCGAAACGCTTTCGACGCCCAGCTGGAAAAAACAGGTGGCGTACCTGCCTCAATCTCCTCATATTTTCAGCACCACCCTCCGAAACAATCTGACGTTCTACCAGCCCGACGCAACCGAAGAAGAAATCATCGAAGCACTTGATATGGTTGGTCTTACCAGCCTGGTTGCCGAATTGCCTGAAGGGTTGGATACCTTCGTCGGAGAAGGCGGACGGTCGTTGAGTGGCGGACAATCACAGCGAGTCGCCCTTGCGCGCGCGGTGTTACACCGCACTTGTCGAGTCTTGGTGTTCGACGAGCCAACGGCCCATCTTGACATTGAAACCGAATGGGAGCTCAAACAGCGCATGCTCCCCCTTATGGAAGGTAAGTTGGTATTCTTTGCAACCCATCGCCTTCACTGGTTGAGCGAAATGGATGAGATCCTCCTACTTGAAAATGGACAGGTTGAAGGCTTCGGTTCCTTCGATTCGCTGAGTGAAGCGGACTCCTTCTCCTATCTAGCAAATCCCCGGAAGGAGGGTGGCGATGAATAGCAGCTTGAAAGAGATGCTCGCCCTTCTGAAACGCGATGCGTGGGTTAAACCCTACCTGGGTCACTACCGCAAAATCCTCGCGCTTGCCCTCGTGCTTGGCTGTTGCACGGTTCTTTTCGCCGCTGGGCTTATGTTCACTTCGGGATGGCTCATTGCCGGCTCCGCCGAAATGCCCTATTCGGTTTTGATGCTGGGCACGCCTTTGCTTTGCGTGCGGGTATTCGGCGTGGGAAAACCCGTTCTGCGCTACTGCGAACGCCTGGCAAGCCACGATTGGGTGTTGCGATTCACCTCGAACCTTCGCAAGCAGCTATACCGGTCTTTTGATGCAGAAGGTGTCTTCTTCCGCGCTAGCCACCGCCTTGGAGACGCCCTAGGGCTTTTGGCTGAAGACGTTGAGCATATCCAAAACCTCTATCTTCGTTGCGTTTTCCCAACCGCAATAGCCCTGACAGCTGGCGCAGGACTGTGCATTCTGTTCGGCTGCTTTTCGCCATTCGCCTGCTTGGTGTGCTTTGTTTTCGTATCCATCGAGCTTTTTGTTGTGCCTGCGGTTTCGGTAAGTGTCAACGGCAAGCGCCAGTCGATGGCAAAAGAGCTTGCCGCAAAACGCTACACCGCCTATGCCGACAACATTCTAGGAATCACCGACTGGACGCTTTCGGGCAGAAAGGCCGATTTCTTGGCGCAATGCGAAAACGGGCAGGAAGACCTCAACCGGTTAAAAAGCCAAGCACACGCCTTTGATCGCAAACGAGACCTGGCTCAACAAGCAGTATTCGCATGCGCCGTTATTACTCTCATATGCTGGGCGGCACTCACCTTTGGCGGCGCTCAGGGAGGCCAGTCGAATTGGATCCTGGCTTTTGCGCTGGGGTTATTCCCCCTCATTGATGCCTTTGCGGTGATGCCCGTCGCCGCAACGCAGGCCCAGGGGCACTTCGATTCCATAGCGAGGCTCAACGAGCTTTCTCTACCCGTCGAAGAAGAAACGAAAGCCAACACGGAAAGCAGGCTTGAGCAAAACACCGATTCCGACCCGAAGCATCCCGTTGTTGAACTGAAAGACGTAAAATTCGCCTACCCTGGCCAACCCCCAACCATTTGCGGAATCAACCTCACCCTTTTGCCAGGACAGCACCTTGCGCTTCTTGGCAAAAGCGGATCAGGGAAAACCACCCTCGCGCACTTACTGCGCGGGGACCTTACCCCAACCTCGGGCAGCATCACTGCGGGAGGGTTTACCTGCTCGGAGCTTGGAAACGATGCACCCCGGATGTTCGGTGTCTGCCAACAGACCACCTACCTGTTCAACGACACCCTGCGCAATAATCTACTTATCGCTCAACCCCAGGCAAGCGACGAAGAGCTCGAACGCGCTCTTGAGCGTGTTGGGCTGAAAAGACTGCTTGAACGATTGCCGGAAGGCCTTGACACCCTAGTTGATGAAGCTGGGTTACGTTTCTCAGGCGGCGAGCGTCATCGCGTTGCCCTGGCACGCATCCTTTTGCAGGATGCGCCTATTGTCATCCTCGATGAACCAACGGTAAGCCTCGATCCTCGCACCGAGCACGAAGTGTTGAGCACCATGTTCGAAGTGCTTGCAGACAAAACGGTGGTTCTTATCACCCACCATCTTCAGGGAGTCTCGAACATGGATCGCGTTCTGTTCTTGGAAAACGGCGCCATAGCCCTTGACGGAACACCGAAAGAGCTCGAGCGCACCAGCCAACACTACCGAGCCCTTCTCGAACTTGAGCAGGAATTCTAATCGAATCGACAGGCATACGGGTGCAAGACGGCAATATAGCAATACCCCTAATGGGCCTCAGCCCAGTTGGCGCCGGCAGACACATCGACCAACAACGGAACCGACAACTCAACAACCGATTCCATCACGCTTGTCAGGAGGTCTGATACCTCTTCCACTTCCGATTCGGGCACTGAGAGATCAAGTTCGTCATGCACCTGAAGCATGAGTCTTGCACCAAGATCTCGCGCAACAAGCTCATCTTGCACTTGACGCATGGCGAGCTTGATGATGTCGGCAGCGGTACCCTGCATAGGATGGTTCATTGCCGTACGCTCGCCAAAGCCACGCTGAGCGGCATTCTTGGCTTTCAGCTCGGGAATATAGCGACGACGACCGAACAAGGTAGTGGCATAACCATCTTTATGGGCCTGGGCTACCACGTCATCGAGATAGGCACGCACACCTGGATGAACCTCAAAATAACGATCGATCATTTCTTTCGCTTCATAGAACGGGATACGGAGCGACTGCGAAAGACCATATGCCTGCTGACCGTACACGATGCCGAAGTTCACTGCTTTGGCGCGACTGCGCATCTGCGGCGTAACATCATCCATCGGAACACCGAACACACGAGAAGCCGTGCTTGCATGGAAATCCTCACCAGAATTGAATGAGGCAATAAGATGTTCATCCCCTGAAAGGTGAGCCAAAAGGCGCAATTCGATCTGGGAATAATCGGCAGACACAAACACTTCTCCCGCATTAAGCGGCACAAAGCAGGTTCTTATCTGGCGTCCAAAGTCGGTGCGAACCGGAATATTCTGCAAATTCGGATCGGAAGAGGAGAGGCGACCGGTGGTGGTAACCATTTCGTTGAACGACGTGTGAACGCGCCCATCTTCGGCTCGCATGCGCGGTAGGGCATCGATGTAGGTCGATTTGATCTTGGCATATTCGCGATATTCCAACATGAGACCGGGCAGCTCATGCTCGTCGGTTAGCTCCTTGAGAACAGAAGCATTGGTGGAGTAGCCGCTACGCGTCTTTTTCTTCGGAGTGAGGCCCAGTTCGTCAAACAGCACCTCTGAAAGCTGCTTTGGGGAATCAACATTGAACTCATGCCCCGCCGAAGCATAAATCGCCGCGCGCAGACGATCAACTTCAGCACCGGTGCTTTCATTCAAAGCCTTCAGATGGGCAACATCCAAAGCCGCCCCGGTACGTTCCATGCAAGCCAACACACCCACCAACGGCAGATCGATAGCATCGTAGACTTTGCGTGCGCCCTCCTTTTCGAGCTCTTTGGCCAAAGGATCCACCAAGGCTCCAATTGCAGCAGCTTGCAGCGCCACCTGTTTCTGCGGGTCCTTTTCGTCGGGAAGCACAGCTCCCGCGTAGCGCTCCATCAGGGAGCCCAAAGCGGCAGCACCGTTGTTAGAGTCGGCAACGTAGGCAGCAAGGGTCACATCGAAGATATGCGCATCGAGGATTTCCCCACGAGAAACAAGAGGGTCCTGTGCGGTATCGGCGGGAAACACCACCTGAAGCAGTGACTTGGCATCGGCTGCGGCGATAGCTCGTTCGCGAACAAGGAAAGCAAGAGCTTCTTTGGCCTCCTCGTCGCGGAAAAGCGCAGTCGAATCCCCCAGATTCACTGCCACGGTCAGCCCGTCACCAAAAAGCGATGCCTGCGGGTCAAGTGCCCACGCAACCGGCACATAGCCCTCTGTAGGCAGCTCGATGGCTGCCCTGGCCACATCGCCCTCAACGAAATTGTCCCAAGACCCCAAATCGATGGAAGCTGCTTCGCTTCCCTGGAGCTTCAGGATCTTTGCCAAATGAGCCATCATGCGCACATCGGTGAATGCCTTGGTAACCTGCTCAGGATCGAAGTTCGGGAAGCTGATCGATTCGAGATCGAGCTCAAAATCGGCATCGCGCACAATGGTGGCCACCTGGCGGGAAAGGAACGCATCGTCTTTGTAGTTGGTTAGGTTCTCCAGCTGCTTTCCCTTGAACTTGTCAAGGTTGGCATAGATGCCCTCCAGATTGCCGTACGCCTGAAGCATCGATGCGGCCTTTTTGTCGCCGATGCCAGGAACACCAGGGATGTTATCGGCCTTGTCGCCTTTGAGTCCCAGAAAATCCGTGAACTGATCAGGTGTTACACCATAGCGCTCTTCCACCTCTTCGGGGCCGTAAATAACTACATCGGTAATTCCGCGCTTGGTGGTTACGATTTTCGTTAGGTCGCTGGCAAGCTGATAGGCGTCTTTATCTCCCGTAACCAGAAGCGTCCTGTATCCCAATTCCTCATCGCGCGCAGCGACGGTGCCTAGGATGTCGTCGCCTTCCCAACCAGGAAGCGCCACAACCGGTACATTCATGGCAGCTAACAGGCTCTCGATAACGGGAAACTGTGCCTTCAACTCTTCATCCATAGGAGGGCGTTGCGCCTTGTACTGCTCGAGTGCCTCCATACGGAACTTGGGACGGCCCTTATCAAACGCGCATACCAGGGCATCGGGCTGCTCCATCTCGATAAATTTCAAGAGCATGGAAAGAAACCCGAACGCCGCATTGGTTGGAGTTCCATCGGGCGCCGTCATGGTTGGCGGAACGGCATGATATGCGCGATGCATCAACGAGTTTCCGTCAATCACGGCAACGGTTTTAGGCATAGGAATTCCTTTCATGTTTGAACGCAACAATTATAGCGCGCGTAGGCAGAGCCTCGGATACCTCGCAAAGCAGAAGCAACGGAGGCGATTCGAAAGAACCCCGCCCCAAAGCCGCCCCAAGAGCCAAAAAGGGCAAGCCCCCAAGGAAGCTTGCCCCACGATGGCAGGCGCCAATTGCAACGCTGCCGCTTTTGCATAAACATCATGCCGTCTACATAACGGCGCAATCGATTAATCCCACAGGTACCCAACACCGCGAACGGTTTCAAGGTGCTGAGAAAGCTCGGGGCCGAGCTTGGCACGTACGCGTCGAACATGAACGTCGACCGTACGAGAGCCGCCAAAATAGTCGAATCCCCAAACGCGACGAAGCAAAGCATCGCGCGAATACGTACGTCCAGGATGTGTTACCAGGAATGCCAGCAATGCGTACTCCAGATAGGTGAAGTCGATCGGTTCACCGTTTACGGCAACTTGATACGTGGCCAAATTGATGGTCATGCCATCAACCGAAATGAAATCGTTCGTAGAGCTTTCGTTCCCTGGCCATAATAGCTGTCGAATGCGAAGGGAGCATTCCTCTGAACTTGCCCCATGCACAACAAAATCGCAATTGATCTGGACAGGCAAACGGAAACCCGAAAGCATGTCCTCCTTCACGATGATGAGCATCGGCACGCCGCCATCATCGATAAGCGCCTGCTCAACAGCAATCAGTGTTTGCGCCGATTCTGCGGTTGCCTCGTAGATAACCAAATCATACGAGGGATTGTCAGCCAAGAGCTTCTTGAACTGCATAGACGAACCTGCCGCCACATCGACATCGAGGCTGGAAAGAACCGCCTGGAACTTATGGGCGTTGTCGAGACTGTCTGCAATGAATATGACGTTCTTTCTTTGTTGCATAATACGCCTCCGCTACAGTACGCCCAGATAACGGTCAAGCTCCCAGCTGGAAACCTGGCGCTGGTACTCGTTCCACTCTTCGCGCTTTACCTTCACAAGGAACGAATGGATGTGCTCGCCAAGCACTTCTTTCATGAGCTCAGATTCGGCAAACAGCTCAACCGCTTCGCCAAGCGTGTCGGGCAAAGACGCGAACCCTCTCGCACGCAGCTCCTGGCGAGAAAGCCCGCGAGCGGAATCTTCCTCCATGGGCGGGCACAACTCGAGTTCTTCCTCTATGCCCTTCAAACCAGCAGCGAGCACTGCCGAAAATACCAGGTACGGATTGGCAGCGGAATCGGGGCTTCGCAACTCTACACGGCATGCCTCTTCCTTGTCGGGCTTGTAGCCAGGAATGCGCACCAACGCAGAACGGTTATTGCGCGCCCACGAGATATGAACCGGCGCTTCGCCACCAGGAACCAGGCGCTTATAAGAATTAACGCTCGGATTGGTAAGAAGGCTGAATTCGGGAACGTACTTAAGCAAACCGGCAATATAGTGCTTTGCCACTTTGGAAAGGTTGTATCCATCGGGGTCGTTGGCGTCGAAGAATGCATTGTTGCCTTCTTCGTCGAACAGGCTCTGGTGAATATGCATACCTGAGCCGGGAGCGCCAGAAATAGGCTTGGGCATGAAAGAGGCATATACCCCGTGTTTCATGGCGATTTCCTTGACAACCATCTTGTAGGTCATTACGTTGTCGGCCATGCTCAGCGCATCCGCGAAACGCAAGTCGATTTCCTGCTGAGATGGACCGTTTTCGTGATGGGAGTACTCGACGGGTATGCCCATCTTTTCCAAGGTAAGAATGGTGTCACGTCGAAGGTCGCTTGCCATGTCGAGGGAGGTTAGGTCGAAGTAGCCACCGTGGTCAAGAACCTCTGTCCCGTTGGGATCCTTGAAGTAGTAATACTCGAGCTCAGGGCCAACATTCATCACATAGCCCAAGCGCTCTGCCTTTGCAGCCTGACGCTTCAGCACGTTTCGAGAATCACCGTCGAAATAATCGCCTTCGGGCGTTTTAATGGAGCAGAACATACGTCCAACAGCATTGCGCTCCGGACGCCAGGGCAAAATCTGAAACGTGGAAGCTTCGGGATATGCGAGCATGTCCGATTCGCTTGTAGAGGCAAAACCGCGAATGCAGCTACCGTCAAAGCCCATTCCTTCTTCGAAGGCATTTTCCAATTCGCTAGGAATAACCGCAAACGACTTCATGTGGCCCAGCACATCGCAGAACCAAAAACGCACGAAGTGCACGTCGCGGCTTTTTATGGTTTTAAGGACGAAATCCTGGTCTGGGCTGGTGCTCATAGCTTGTCCTTCCGTGGCTTGCTCATATTTGTTTCATTGTAACAAGCAAGGTGTTACAAGCGCGTTTCGCCGAATTCTTTGCCGTTGAACCGATAGTTGTTGCACATATTTTCAGGCAGAAATCTTGCCTCACCCACCAAAAGGCAACGCCTCGGGGGTATAGGGACGGGTCTCATTTTCTCTTTTAGGTGGAAAAATGGGACCTGTCCCTATATCCCCAGTGTCGGCAGACATAAAAAATGGCCCGCCTGAGCGAGCCATTTCAAATTACTTTTTGCGATCGATCTTCCGAGCAGCAAGGTCGCAGCCGCTTTGAACGATTTGGACCAGAACGATAAGAATGACGATGGTGGCAATCATCACGTCAACCATGTAGCGCTGATAACCGTAGCGGATAGCGATGTCGCCCAGGCCACCTGCACCAACGGTGCCTGCCATTGCGGAATAGCCAAGCAACGTGATAAGAACGATGGAAAAGCCCCTAATCAGAGAGGGCAAACTCTCCCACAAGAACACCTTCACAACAATCTGCCAAGTGGAAGCGCCGAAAGACTGAGCGGCTTCAACCAGACCAGCATCGACTTCGGCAAGGCTTTGCTCAACCATGCGACCCACAAAAGGCGCAGCCGCCACAACCAGCGGCACTACCGCTCCGGGAACGCCCAGCGAAGTGCCCACAACCAGACGGGTAAACGGAATGATGGCCACGAGCAAGATAATGAACGGGATCGAGCGGCCGATATTCACAATCCAACCAAGAACGGCATTCACTGCTTTGTGAGGCAGCAAGCCTTTCTTTGGATCGGTTAGTACCAAGAATACGCCGAGGGGAATACCGATTACGTAGGCAAGCGCCGTGGAAACCAAGCTCATAACGATGGTGTCCCAAGTTCCCTGCGCCAGAAGCGCCCCATACTGGGCGAAGAACGTCTGCAAGTATTCCACGATTACAACCTCTTCTCCAGCAACTTGCGAGCAACGTCACTTTGCGGATTCGCAAAGATATCTTCCGTTTTGCCCTCTTCCACGATCTTGCCCTCATCAATTACCACCACGTTGTCGCAAATAAGCTCTGCAACGGCCAGCGAATGGGTGATAAGCACGATGGTTACGCCCATCTCTTCGTTGATGTCTTTCAGCAACTTCAGGATGGAGTGCGTGGTCATAGAGTCGAGCGCGCTGGTTGCCTCATCGCACAACATGATGGACGGATTGTTCACCAATGCACGCGCAATGGCAACACGCTGCTGCTGGCCGCCGGAAAGCTGACTAGGATACTTGTTGCACTTGTCGGCCAAGCCCACCAGCTCCAGCAGTTCGCGTGCGCGTTTTTCTGCCTCTTTCTTGTCGGCATGGCGAAGCTCGAGAGGAAACATGACGTTGCGAAGAACGGTGCGCTGCTGAAGCAGGCTGAAGTTCTGGAAGATCATGCTTACCGAGCTGCGGAACTCGCGCAATTCCTTTTCGGAAAGGCTTGTGATGTCACGCCCATTGATGATGATCGAGCCAGAGGTAGGACGCTCAAGCAGGTTAAGGCAACGCACAAGGGTTGACTTGCCGGCGCCCGATTGGCCGATAATGCCAAACACAGACCCGTCTTCGATGGTCAAATTGATATCGGTCAGGGCAGTATGCGTTTCCCCCTGACGCGACACATACGTCTTATTGAGATGTTCTATTTGAATCATTCGTTGTTCCTCTTATACCGCGCAGCACAATTGGCGCGCATAAAACAGCCTACCTACCATACCGCAGCCCAACGCATAGGCAGGAAAATGCCACAGCTCAAACTGCATGCGGCTTATACATAAAACTAATAACTGGCAATAAGCTTGAAGAATAGCTATTGAACAGGGCCAAGCAGGAAGTATGGCGCATGCGGGTCAAGGCACGAGCTCATATACGGGTCGCCGTCTACGAACAGATGTGGCCAACGATAATGCAAGAAGGCCTTTTCCCGCTCTGCGCGCAGCTGCTGCTTCTTGGTAAGCGCCGAACGACCATCGGAGCCACTCCCCTTGCGATAGGCTTCCACGCCACCGTTATAGGCAATCAAGTAGCCCTCTTTTGCCACCTTCAAACAGAAGTCGACATCGCAATTGCAAAGCCGAAAGCGCTCGTCAAAGCCCTTAGCTTTATCGTAGGCAGCGCGCTTCACCATCATGGCAGAGAGGGAAACCGCCGAAACATTGCTAGCGCACTGCAAACGCCCCAAATAACCACGAGCGCTGCGAGGCATATTCACGCCAATCTCCGAAGCCGATCCGTACGGACCAACCATCATGCCTGCATGGCGTATAGTGTCGTCGGCAAACAGGGTTTTCGCCCCCACAACGCCCACGCCCTCACGAATGCAATGGGTCAGCATGCAGTTCAACGCTTCGGGATCTGCAAACTCAACGTCTCCATCGACTACCAGCACATACTCGGAAGTGCTTTGCGAAAAACCCAAATTTGCCATAGCGGCACGGTTGCTGGGGCCTTGGTAGGCAATAACCCTAGCGCGGTTCTTCCGCACCAGATGCTCTCCGTACACCGCAACATCACGGGAGGTTTCCTGATTCACCACCACATATATAGGCGTGTCGCGCGGCATCACACTCTGCTCGATTGAGGAAAGGCAGGCGTCGAGCAACGACGCATCGTCACCGGCAAGCACAACCACCGAAAGAGTCGGCGTCTCATCGGGCATTCGATAGCGGACGGTATAGAGTCGATCGGAGACATCGGCAAGAACCAGCGCATCGATACCATTGCGACGCAAGTGGTTGGCAAGCACCTTCCTTCCCGTGCGGAAGGCTTCCTCTTCGCGACGGGAGCTGATCCTATCGGCATCAGGGGAAATAGAGGCGGCATTCTGAACGTGGTACAAAACCTTGTCGATTCGTTCTACGCGCTCTGCCTGAGCGGTTGCCTTCAGCACCAAATCGTAGTCGAATGATTCGGAGGAAAAGCCCACCGACGACTGTATTGCCTCCAAAATACGACGAGAAAGGAAGACCAGAGGACCGAGATAGTTGTAGGAATACAGCAAATCAGGCGAAAAAACCGGCTTGAATTGGGGGCTGTGCAAGCCGCCGTCGCGATCGAAGCTGTCATGGTTCGCATACACGACATCACACGGACCCACGCCGCTATCGTTTTTGATTCTTTCTTCCTCCATGACTTCGTTGATGTGGCGAACGTATTCGTAGAGAGCCTCGGGGGCCAAGACAACACTCGGCTCCAATACTGCGCAAACTTCACCCTTGGACTGAAGCAGGCCAGTCAGACGCGCCGCACCCTCATCGAGCTCGGCCTCAGGCACCAGATGGACAACGCGCTCATCGCCCTCCCATTCGCGGAGAGCTGAGGTGAGGCTCAATTCGTTGGCGCCCATGTCGACCAGAATAAGCTCGAAACGGGTGTAGGTTTGAAGGCTCAAAGAAGCCAAGGCGGCAGACAAATAGCATTCGTCGCCCGGATACAGGGGCATTACCAAGCTGATCTGGGGCTGAACGGCAAACGAACGAGATCGCTGCCCCTCAAGGCCAGCAAGCGTTTCGCAATGACGCACGAACCAGCGACCGTAGCGCGAATCAATGGAAGCATCTATGGCGCAATAGGAGAACGACTCGTGCAGCGGACCAAACGTTTCGTCGCAAAAATAAGCAAATCCTCCAGGAATCTGTTCATTGGCATCGTAGACCGTTACGCAGAAATCCTTAGCAGCGGCGGCAACGCGCACAGAAAAGCCGATGCGCAGACGTTCACCTTCACCGTAACCCGCAGGGGGAATCACCTCATCTACCAACGGATACACGGGCAGGTCGACCTCCGTGCCATAGCCGTCGGTGAAATCGACCATCACATCGGAGCCTTCGGCATGAGGCATATCTGCGAGCATCTTAACCACGATTTCATCGCCGTCCTCGATGGCGTCGGTGAAATAAACGTTCATACGACCCGAGCAATACTCACGCTCGATGTCAAACATCTGCTCCAGGAGCTCATTATGGACAAAGGCATTGAAGCGCGTACGCCAGCGCATCATGTTCAGTTCCACGGTAAGGCGACTCTGGGTAAGGGGCGAGCCCTCCCCTACGTACTCCAGGAACGTCAAGTCGACTTCGCGCACATCGAAATGAGGAAGTACCACCACATAATTGGCCTGAGATGTTTCTTCCAGCGGATTAAAAGGGAACAAGTGAGCGGGGATCTTGGCGCCATCCTTCAAACGAGCATCAAGAAGCACCTCGGCATCAGGGTGCATACAGATCGGAAGAGCACACGTCTGAA
>UQVJ01000053.1 GCA_900544455.1 uncultured Eggerthella sp.
GGGTTGAAGCTCCATTCGACAATATCTATTTAAAGAGTCGGTTAGCGATTGGGAAGGTGATCTGGGCGATGGTAAGAGGATAGGTGCCGTTGAGACGGATTTATTTTTGTACTTCCGTATTCTTCAGATAGCTATTGGGTGGTATTCGATTTCCCTAATCAATGGGTGGTTTGTCGATTCGACAATTCATAGCTTGGTATTATGGTAATACCTTCGTTTGTGAATAGGTTTTCTTTAATACGATTTCCTACAATCATTACCGCGAATGGAAGTCAAGAGAAAACTTTGTAAAACATGTTCAGGCTGGGCAGTGATCTTGTTCGCTATTGCTATGTGCTGAATCTTCTGTTTTCGAAATTCACATTGATAGTTCCGATTTTCTGTTGAAAATCACGATGAACGGTAGTTGAAGTAGCAAATTAGTGCAAATTAACGCGTTCGTTATCTATTTCTCTGGAAACAACTAATTGATACTTGACAAATCTACTGCTATAAGCGTCTATAGTTTCTATAGGGTGAGCCTATAGAAACTATCAGAACACTCTATATGATTTGCAACAAATGTGGTTCAAATAGTTTGACATTGATTTATCAGAATCAAATAATAAATAGCGGTCACTTTGTGTGAGTGCTACCTCTCCACATGTAAAGCAGCGCCGGCGCAAGGTGTCCAGGTTTCAGGATGCATTTACTCTTGAAGCCATGCGCTTAAAGCGCAGGCCTCCCCAAGCCAACTCACCGGTTGACCGGTAACCCCTGTCTTGACTTTCCGAGGCGCATTATCCCCCATGGATTCCAGAGGAATCCTCGATACGAAAGGAAGGTTTCAATGGCTTCTGATGCTTTGAACTCTTCTTACCATGGCATCGCTGCTCGCTTGGATCGTTTGCCTATCACGGGTTTCCACAAGAAGATTCTGTGGCTGCTCGCTGGTATCACGTTCTGCGACTCCGTTGACATGGCTGTTGGCGGCCCTATCGGCAACGTTCTCCAGTCTGAGGGTTGGATGACCCTCGAGCAATTTGCTTTCTTCAATTCCATTACTATGGTTGGTTACCTTTTTGGTGGCCTCATGGCAGGTGCCCTCTCCGACGGCATCGGCCGCAAGAAGGCAGTTATCATTTGCGGTTCTATCTTCACCGCATTCTGCTTCGTTGCTGCAGGCGCTCCTGACGCAACGTTCCTGACCGGCTGCCGCTTCTTCATGGGCCTGGGCCTTGGCGCTGCGTTCCCCGCAGGCTACTCCGCCCTTACCGAGTTCACGCCTCCCACGAAGCGCGGTAAGTACCAGTCTTACGTTGGCCTGATCGCTAACTGCGGCACCCTCGTTGCTTCCGCTATGAACATGGTTGTTCTGCCCATGCTCGGCTGGCGCCCCGTGTTCGTAATCTGCGGTTGCATTGGTCTTGCAGTAGTTGTTCTCTGCTTCATCTTCCTTGAGGAATCTCCTCGTTGGCTGGCAATGAAGGGTAAGACCGCTGAGGCTGACAAGATTGTTACGAACATCGAAAATAAGATTGCTGCAAAGGGCAACGTTGTTCCCGATGTCGCTGAAGAGGAAATTGTTCGTCGTCAGAACGCTGAGGTAGTTAAAGAGCTTCCTTGGGCATTCCTCTTCAAGAAGAAAATGATCACCCGTACTCTTACGGCCATGTTCCTTTGCTTCACGATGAATGTATTGGTGTACACCGTTATTTCTTGGACTCCTACCATTTTGACCAAGAATGGTTTTGATCCGCATATGTCCACTACGCTTACCGTGGTAATGCAGCTGGGCATTCCTGTTGGCGTTGGCCTGCTTACCTTCTATGTTGAGAAGGTAAATCGTAAGATTATTCTCTGCACCACCTACGTTCTTATCGCCATCATCGGTCCTATTTGGGCTTCTCTGCCTACCGATAATGTAGCGCTTATCATGTTCGTTGGCTTCCTGCTCTGCGTCTGCACCTTCACCAACTCCGTTACCACTGCAGCTATCTACTTGTCTGAGCCTTTCCCGACGGCTTGCCGTATCCGCGGCGCTGGTGTTGCTAACGCCTTCGGTCGTCTGGGTGGTATCTTCAGCCCCATGTGGATCGCATTCTTCATGGGCACCTCGCTCGGCACCACCGGCGTATTCATCATCAACGCTTGCCTGGCTATCTTCATGGCAATCTGGCTGGCTATCTTCGGTGTTGAGACTCGCGGCCGTACGCTCGAGGACATCACCAAGGGTCTGCTTGACGACTAGCTGACATACGCTGAGAAATCAGCCCTCTCTCTGGAACGGGGCCCGGGGCGGCCCCGTTCTTTTTGATGAAGCTGTCCGGTCATAGTGGTTGTGTAGTAAATACAGAGCCTTTCATCTTGGGTTATGATGCGAAAAGGACCAGGCTGGATTCTCGGAAGCGTCATTCGAGGGAAGTTCACCCTGATCAGTGAAAGATAGAGAAGCGAATTATAGGAGGGGTTTGAATGAGTGCGGAAAATGCAAAGGAAATGGTTGAGCTTCTTGGCGATATCACACAAGTGGGCATTGTCATCGAAGACATGGAAAAGGCCAAGGCGGGTATGCTGAAGGTATTTGGCCTCAAGCCCGATGCGGAAAGTGACAATCTCTACAAGAAGACCTGGTATCGCGGAGAGATTATCGATGCGCCGGTAAAAGCCGCATTCTATAACCAGCTGAATGTGCAGTTGGAATTCTTGCAGCCAGTGGGAGATACCGACACCATTTGGCACGACTATTTGGATGAGGGCTTCCGCAAGCACGGTCACGCCCTGCATCATCTCCGCTTCGATGTGGAAGACAACGATGAGGTTACTAAGGCCATGGAGGAACGTGGTATTGCCAAATATATGGAAGGCAAATCGCTCGTTGATCCTACGGCAACGTTTACGTACTACGATTCCGTAGAGGCTCTGGGCTTCATCATCGAGGCGGTTACCAAGTCTAAGGAGTAGGTTTCTTCCGCTTGCCCTACCTAACGACTTGGCTCTATAGGGCTAATCGCATAGATCAAATTACTTAATAATTAAACTTGATTCTGTAAGCTCACGACGTATGTCGTGAGCTTTTCTTATTGTGAAACATAATCAGAAACCTATGGTTTATCACCTAAAACCATACTATTGCATTATGTAATAGTTGGCTCTTGAGCAGGAGTTAACACTATTGGATTCAACTGAAGCCCGACCGCATAATCAAAGTTGTCAGAGGGGATAACACCTAAGGAAGGGGATTCTGATGGATAAGATTAAGCTTGCGGTTCTCGGTTTGAACCAGGGCTCTAAAATCGCTCGCGATGCAAAGGCAAACCCAGAAATCGAACTGGTTGCTGTTGCTGGTTTCGGTGATCACGATGTAAAGGTTGCGGAAGAACTTGGCGTTCCTCTGTACAACGACTATACGTTGCTTCTCAAGCAGGAAGACTTGGACGCAGTTGCTATCGCGCTGCCCAACTCGCTCCATGTTCAGTCCACCGAGTTGGCTCTTGCCGCCGGTATCAAGAACATCTTGCTCGAGAAGCCTATCGCAAACACGGTTGAAGACGCAGAGCATATCATCAAGATCTGCAAAGATGCTGGTGCAACGCTTCTGGTTGGCCACCATCGTCGTTCATCAAATCGCTATCAGCTGCTTCGCCAGGTTATCGATTCCGGCAAGCTGGGTAAGATCGTCGGCATTCAGTCGAACTACGCTATCGCAAAGCCGCACGAGTACTTTGACGTTGAATGGCACACCAAGAAGGGCTCGGGTCCGCTTTTGATCAACGCTATTCATGACTTCGACGATTTGAACTTCGTAACGGGAATGAAGCCCACCAAGGTATACGCTGCAGCTCGCAACACCATCCGAGGCAATGAGGTTGAAGATTCCGTATCTGCTGTTGTTGAGTACGAGGGCGGTGTAACTGCTAGCTACTTTGTATCCGATGGCACTCCCGGCCCTTGGAACTATGACTTGGCAGCTGAAGAGAACACCTTCTTCACCATGTGCCCTGGCGAAAACAGCATGCGCGTATTCGGCACTAAGGGTTCGTTCGGTTTCCCGAATATGGATCTGTACTATCAGGACGATGATGCCTACGGTTGGCTGCAGCCCATCAAGCACGAGCACTTCGACGTTGAGAAGAACGATCCGATGACTGCTGAGCTCGAGCACTTCGTAGATCTGTGCTTGGGACGCGAAACCACTCCACGTTGCACCGGTGAAAATGCGCTCGATACCCTCAAGGTAATCAACGCGATTCAGAAATCCGCTGAAGAGGAAACTCCGGTGAAGCTCTAAGCCTTCTCTCTGGTGTGCTTTGCTCTATCTACTCCAGGCAAAGCATGGCTATTGCCCCTCCCGGGCCGTCACCCAACAAGCCCGGGAGGGAATTACCTCCCTTTTACATCTCTTTATTACCTTTGGGGTTTCAACACCCCTAATCATTTGCTTGCTCCAGAGGTGGTGGGCGTTGCACGAAGCCCACCACCTTCTCTCCTGAAAGGATATTGTCATGGGAATCGACATCAACATCTCCGGCGCAACTAAACTCGTTGGCCTTGTAGGCTCTCCCGTTGAGCATTCTATGTCTCCGGTAATGCACAGCGATTCGTTCCAGAAAATGGGTGTGAATGCGGTTTATACGGCATTCGATGTAACGCCCGATAAGCTTGCCGATGTTGTTAAGGGCTTGGCCGAAATGGGCGCGGTTGGCTACAACGTAACGATGCCCTGCAAAACATGCGTTGGCCAATATCTTGATGAATTAACTCCTGCAGCAGAGCTGATGGGTGCGGTAAATACCGTTGTTATTAAAGACGGTAAGTCTATCGGCCACAACACTGACGGTGCTGGCTTTGTTGAGAACCTTCGTCGCCATGGTTTTGATCCTGAAGGCAAAGTAGTAACCATTGTTGGCGCCGGTGGTGCAGGTTCCGCTATCTTCACCCAGCTTGCTCTTGATGGCGTTGCTTGTGTAAACGTCTTCAATCTTAAGGACGATTTCTGGGCTGCAACCCGTGAGCGTGTTGTTGATCTATCTCACAAGACGGGCGTTCCTATGGTTTTGAACGACCTCGACAACAAGGAACAGCTTGCGCGTGCCGTGAAGAACTCCCAGCTCTTCATCAATGCAACCCGTGTTGGCATGCCCCCGCTGGACAACGAATGCACCATCGACGAAGAAATGCTGCACGATAACCTGTTCGTTGCGGACACCGTCTACGATCCGCGTGAGACCAAGCTCATCAAGATGGCAAAAGCCCATGGCTTGGAAACTGCTCCTGGTATCGAGATGCTTCTGCAGCAAGCGGCTTTGGGCGAAAAGATCTGGTTCGATATCGAGATGCCGACCGACTATATCGAAGAGAAGTACTTCTAGTTCTCGTTTTCATCTTCCGATTGAGCCCCGGCGTCAACAACGTCGGGGCTTTATTCTTTGCCTACAGGCAGAATCATTCATTGTGATGATTGATTTACGGATAATTCATAACTTTTCTGTTCAGATAATCTACAATCGGTTCGAAAGAATTAAAACTCAGCATTAAGGAGACTTTCTGATGAGACTTGATTACCTGAGGTACTTCGATCATCTAGCTGAGGTATTAAACTACACTCGTGCAGCCGAAGATCTCTTCATTGCGCAACCGACACTTTCGGTGGCTATTAAGCGTATGGAAAAAGAGCTCGGTATCAAGCTGTTTCAGCGTAGCGAGGGCTCAACGCGTATCGAACTTACCGAAATGGGCAAGGCGTATCACGAGTATGTTGCATTGGCGTTGAAGGACTTGGACAAGGGGCTGCGCATCGCTCGTGAAATTCAGGGGGAGATGAATTCTTCGGTTCGCGTTGGAACGATCTATGCCATGCAGGGGCGTTTTTGGTCCGAGGCTATTGAGTCTTTTATCTCTTCTTCGCAGGTAAAGCCCCAAATTGCTATTGAGCAGGCATTTTCTCCAGAATTGACTCAGCGCTTGCGCAAGGGCGATATCGATGTAGCGTTTTGCTCTCGTGTAGAAGGGTGCGACGATTTCAACCATGTATTGGTATGGTCGCAGCCGCTTGTTTTGGGCGTTCATAAGGACAGCCCCCTTGCAAAGCGAAAGAGCATCAACCTTTCTGAGCTTGGCGGCAAGGAAGTGCTTACCTACAGCTCTTCTTCTCCGACCGATTCGTCTATCACGAAGCTTCTGCCTTTGGACAGCATGAATCTGCGTCGTGAGTATGCAGACGAGATCACTATGTGTTCGCTGGTAACTTCGAGTAAAGACAAAATGGCGCTCTTTTGCTATTCCTTCTTGGTTTCGGCTTTCCAAGATGTTGTCTGCTTGCGCATCAACGACCTACCTGCCGACTTCCACAAGGTGTACTTGACCAGCCGAAGGGAAACGCACCCTAAAGTGGTAGATGACTTCATCGAGTTCATGAGCGCCTACCGATTCCCGAACATCATGTCTCAAGAATAGGCGCGCAGTTCGACTTTGATTTGGGCTAGGGGCTCTAGGTGGGACATGCTGTGCTGAAGGGCCCAAGCTCTGCGGTTGTTGATGCCGCTTTGCGTTTTCACCCCGCCGACTGGCAGCAGCGGGCGGGGCATTTACGGCGGCAAACGGCGTGCGCGGTGGTCATTGCGTTTGGTTTGAGGGGCGCAGGTGGGCAATTTGCCCCAAGATGACCGATATTCGGTGGAAATCAGTGTCAATTTCTGGGTAAAATCGCAACTTTTCGAAAAAAAATACCCAATCCCGAATTACTGACCGTCCCAACGAGAACCGAGGATGCCGATACTTAATAAGGTAATGTTGTTTGCCTTGAGTGCAGCGTGCGCGGTCTTCCGACAGCTTTCCCAAGGTGAATTTCATGGGTTTGTGATAATGGAAGGAGAACAGTCTGTATGTCCACTACAGATAAACTCAACGGCTTCGGCCCTCTCGCAGGTGTCAAAGTTGTAGAACTCTGCGAATGGGTTGCCGCTCCTGCTGCAGTACGCTGCCTGTCCGAAATGGGCGCTACCGTCATCAAGACCGAGCCCCTGCATGGCGACGCTCAGCGTACCCAGGGTCCTGGCTTCGGTTGCGAAAAGAACGACTACGAAGATCCTACGTTCGACCTGAACAACACCAACAAGGACCTCGTTGCCATCAACCTCAAGGACGAGGACGGCATGAAGTTCATGAAGAAGCTTCTTGCTGATGCTGACGTTTTCGTTGTAAACCTGCGCGACAAGGCTTTGAAGAAGCTTGGCCTCGACTGGGAAACCATCCATGCTGAGTTCCCTCACCTGATCTGGGCTCAGATGCGCGGCTATGGCGAATTCGGCCCCGAGAAGGATTCTCCTGGTTATGACGCAGTATGCTGGGCTGCTCGTGGTGGCGTTGCCAACGTTTTCCGTGAGAAGGATCAGTCTCCTGCTATCGCTCCTCAGGCATTCGGCGACAACAACGCTGCATGCATGCTGGCTGGCGGTATCTGCGCTGCTCTGTTCAACCGCACCCGCACCGGCGTGGGCGACAAGGTTGTAACCAACCTGTATGCTGCTGCAATCTTCGCATCCGACATCGGTATCTGCGCTCAGCAGTTCGGCGCTGACTATCCTAAGTCCCGCACCGACGTTCCTAACCCCTTCAACAACACTTATCGCACCTCTGACGACAAGTGGATCTACATCTGCATGCCTCAGTACGACAAGTACTATGCAATGATGATGGAGCTCTTCGGCCGTCAGGATCAGGTAGACAACGTTGACACCCGCGACCTGTCCCACCTCAAGGCTTCCGGCAAGAACAAGGAAGTTATCGGCTGGCTCGAAGAGGCATTCGCAAAGCAGCCGTTCGAGTACTGGATGGAGCAGTTCCGCGAGCATCAGGTACCGGCTCAGAAGCTCTTCCGCTTCCCCGACATCCTGCGTGACGAAGAGGCTTACATCAACGACTCCCTGCGTACTGTTGAGTACGACGAGTTCGGCAAGCATGCTCTGCCTATGACTCCGCTCCGCTTCGAGTCTGCTGGCGATCCTCCGGTTATCTTGGCAAAGCCCATCGGCTACCACACCAAGGAAATCATGGAGAAGTATGGTTACTCCGCAGAAGAAATTTCTGCTATCGAGGAAAAGGGCGGCGTAGGCATCTACCACGGCGAGCCTATTCCCGACACCATCTTCAAGTCCAAGCGCCAGGAGGCTGGCGACGCAGCTTGCACTTGGGAATAAGTTGAACCCATAGTTTCTTATCAAGAAAGGCCACCTTCAGGTGGCCTTTCTTTTTTGATGAGCTTTTCAAGCTTCAGCATATTGGCAAGAATCTGGAAAGCTCGATTCTTGCCAATTAACGAATTTCAACAATTTTGCCGGATTTCGCCGATTCGATGGTCGCATTAATGATCTTAAGAGAGGCAAGCCCCTGCTCTCCGGTGCAGCGTGGGGTGCTGGCTCTTCCGGCGCACAGATCGATGAAATGCAGTATTTCCGATTCCATAGGATTGTTTGGCTCGACGCTGAATACTTCCTTCTCGAGTGGGTGTCGCCAGCCATATTCTTCGTCTTTGTCGGATGGGTAATGATAGAAGGTCATGGACGGGAATCCGAATGAGCCCTTTGTGCCGAAAATATGCATCGAATCTGGGCCAAGCTCCTGTGCCCACTGTTCGTTTTCCCCTGCCAGCAAGTCGTAATTCCACGGAGAGGGTGTGCCGTCTGATATGAAGTACGTTGCGGTAGCGCCTCCCTCGAACTCGAACAGGGCCGACACGGAATCTTCTGCATTGTAGCCTCTAATAGTGTTGCGCTTTGCGGCATATACCCTTGTAGCCTTCATGTTCAAGACGTTGTTCAAATCGTCGAGGTCGTGAATGGCATTGACCAGCAAGATGGCCCCCTCAGGCTCTTTATGCCATTCTGCATCCCAGTAGTGCTTTTCTTTTGCGATCGCAAAACTGCTCTGAATGCCAATGATGTCTCCAAGTTTCCCTGTTGCGAGGAATTCTTTGAGAAAGAGAAACAAGTTCGAAGAGCGACGGTGATGGCCGATTAAGAGTGTCGCGTTGTGTTCGTTGCAGCAATCGATTATCGCTTGACCTTCTTCCGGCGTGTTGGCGATCGGCTTCTCAAGGAGAATATTCTTTATACCAGCCTCGCAGCAGGCTTTTGTTGCGGAAAGATGGAGGCTGTTTGGAAGGGCAATAGCCACTCCGTCGAGCGTCTCGTTCGCAAGAAGATCGTTGTAGTCTTCATAGAGCTTTGTTCCAACTTCGTTGGCCACATCGATCGCTTGTTGGCCAAATCCCGCGACCGCGGTTAGCTCAACTTCATCGTTTTCCTTGAAAAGGCGAGCGATTCGCGCACCCTGGTTTAAGCCGAATACCGCTACTTTGATTTTGCTCATAACTCCCCCTATATGTTGGCTATGTGATCCCTATACCTAGGAGGATAGAAGGGCTGGCGGTTGTAAACCAGTTAATTATGCTCGGCAAAGTACACGAAAAGAAATGAGAAATGCCCGATTGACACGACGGCTTCCCGGATTGTTATGGCTGCAGGTCTATCAATTTGCATCACTCTCGCGAAGCAAGACGTTAGATAAATTGGTAACCGATTTCGAGGGGTTCATTGAAGTCGATTGCATTTGAAGCGTTGACGATGAAATCGATAAAGGGCTTGAGCCTCTTCGAGTCCCCGTCTACTGTTTTCCATGCAAATCCAACTTGGTGATAAGGCGTTAATGCCTCTTTGATCGGAATCATGCGAAGCGAATCCCAGATAACGTCACGAGTGGTGTCAAGCGTGATGCAAACTGCGCCTTTGTTGATTGCAGCGACGGATAGCGAGCTTATCTCATTTTCGAAAGCAGGCTGAACATGTAGACCTTTATGGTCAAACAGGCCCTTTAATGCGTAATACATATACGAAGGGGGCCTATATGAATACATCTCGTAATTTAAAAGCTCATCGAAGGAAACGGTACTGAGGCTGGCTAAGGGATGTGATTGGTCGACAACCGCAACGATATATTGCTCAACTAGTGGAACCCATGAGATACCGATTTCGTTGACGGGATTACCGCAGAAGGCGCAGTCAAGGAGATTGCTTCTCATGTTGAATAGGGCTTCTCTTGTGGAGTCTTGCTGGGAAATGCTGAAAATCAAGGGTGATTTAGCGCTTTTGTTGAAATCGTTGAGCATGTTAGAAAGAGGTCCCCGGAGAAGCGCTGCAACTGATCCGACCCTAACGGCGGGTTTATTCGCTTCGTATTCTTGTCGGGCTTCCGCTATTCCGTGGTCAAGTTCAGCTAATGCTTTTGAGACGGACTTATAAAGTCTTTTCCCTGATTGGGTTAAAGTAACGTTCCTGCCGACGTTTTCAAATAGCGTAAACCCAAGTTCCTTTTCGAGTCTGCTTATGGCGTTTGAGAGAGCCGGCTGAGTAATGAAGAGAGCATTCGCCGCTTTTCCGTAGTGTTCGAATTGTGCGACGGCGGCGAAATATCTAAGTTGCGAGAGATTCATAACGAGACACTCCCCTCATGCCCACGAACATCTCGTATTGATATTATGCATCAACGCAGTCGGCGCCCTGATGCCTTTTTTGGCAACGGGGCGCCGACTTATTGATTGGACCTCTTACTCTTCGGGGCCATGGATCCCGTAACTCAGTTCCAGAGTGCCTTTCGGGGGCGTTTCGCCTTTGTATTCATAAAGAGCACCAGCGCTAATGAGCTTATCGATGTCGGTATCGGATAGTCCATATTCTTTGGCGATAATCCTGGTTTCATAGCCTACGGGTAAAGACCTTTTTAAAGCGGGATCGCCAATACTTTTCAGTCTAACCGGCGTGGTGGTGATGGTGTATGAGTTGTCGCTGCCGTATCCTTGTCCATCATCGTAAACGACTCGGCGTAGTTGATCGTTTTTGAATGCCTCTTCGTCTTCGAGGACATCTTTCACCGATTGGATTTTTTCAAACGGAATGTCGTTTTTGCGAAAACGCTCTTGGATTTCATCGAAGGTTAGTGCAAGACATGCCTCATGCAATGCTGCCACAACATCGGTGTATTTTCCGTTTTCTGCAAGCTTTTCAAGGGAGGAGTATTGAGGGTCCGTCCACCACTTCTCATCCATCCCAAGCGTTTCGAATACTAGCTTATGGTATTTGTTGTAATGGCCGAAGCACATCAAAAACCATATTCCATCAGATGATACATAGGAATTGTTGGTTGGGCATTTAGCCTCCATGCGATTCTTTGGATAGTCGCATCCCTGTTGTTGGGCTACAAGAGCGGCGGTCATTCCCCATGTTCCAACGTGGTATAGACTCGTTGTTGCCTTGTCTCCTTTACCGGTTTTTAGCGTATTGGAGTATGCGGCAACTAGACCAACTGCCAGGGCGATGCTTGCATTCCAATCTCCAAAAGCAATGGGGGAATTTCCTGGTTCGAAATGTTCATTTGCTTGAGGGATCGCATGCACGAATCCTGATCGTGCGGCAAAGGAGGTTGCATCGAACCCTTTTGCGTCTTTCATTGGGCCATATTCGCCGTATCCGCGCATTTGACCGAATACGAGCTTGGGGAACTTTGAGTGGATCGTTTCGTAATCAAGCCCAAGCCTCTTCAACGCCCCGTCCCTGAGGGATGTAACGAAAATGTCCGCTGTTTCAAGCATTTTGTACATAAGGGCAATGCCTTCGTCTGATTTAAGATTGATTGAGATGTATCTCTTGTTGAAGGATGCGCAGTCGAAGGCGACATCGTCGAATTCAGTGCGAAATTGCAAACCCCAGGCCATGCCCTGTGTTCTCATCTCATCACCGGTAAACGGTTCAACTTTGATCACATCGGCGCCCAAATCTCCTAGCAAACGACAGCAAGCTGGACCCGCGACGTATTGAGTAAGGTCAATCACCTTGACATTCTGAAGCCCACTCATGGTTGATTCCTTTCCTTGTTAATTGGCTAATCGAAGTACGCAAAAACTGATCAGGGGGCGGTGGGGTTATTGTCTTGATAGTCGTAATCGACGGGAGCTCCCAGGAATATAGCTTTCTCTTGCGCCATTTTTTCAATAGCTGATCGGTCTATTCCGAGACTCATGAGCACTTCTTCAGTGTTTTCCCCTAGGAGCGCCGCTTCGTTAAAAGACTCGATGT
>UQVJ01000054.1 GCA_900544455.1 uncultured Eggerthella sp.
GGTCGGTTTTCGAAAAAACTCGCAGCTGTTCCACCACATCGCAAATCGTATTGTTTTCAGCGGGACATTCGATAATTGGCAATTGCCCAATTTGCCCAACCTCGAAATTAAGCGTCGGTGACATCAAGTTGAGGTCAATTTCAGCAATTGAAGAATTACAAAAACCTTGTAGGTACCGGAGTTCGGTAGGTTCGGCAAACATGCAAGCACCGGCAACCTCGAACAACATTCCTGCTGGAGCGAATCTAAAAGAAGCGAGGCTTGATGATATCTTTGACCAGGAAACCGCAGGCTTAAAGTAATCGTTTTGATTCTTGACTACAAAGTCAGGAGTTGAAAGATACGTGTATTTAGACAGGATAGCGTCCTTCATCTCACGCCCGTCATCAAACCAATTAACAACCTCATCGTATTCACCCCACCATTTGCGGTAAGAGCCCCCTCTAATAATGGGAAACCAACGCTTGCCGGATTGTTTAGCCGATGCCCTATCGGAGCAATTCCTTGCGGTATGACCGGGTACAACCTCCCACCATTTACGAAGGAAACGATTATTATCACTCGTAGCAAGACCCTGTCTGGGCGCCGCAATGGAGTCAAGGCGCTGCCCTTCAATAAAAGAGCGAATCAAGTCGTCACTGGCCCAGTAAGCTATGGGGGTGCCGGGGATTTGGGTGAAGGTTTTGGCGTTGCGGCGGTAGAAGTAACCGCAGTTGGGGTTGGCTATGGCTTCTTTTGTCTTTCCTTCTTGCAGCGACCAATGGTCATAATCGTTCAGGCGAATATAGGAGCCCGAGAAATCATCCGAAGTCGAATTGCGCAGAACAAAGGTGCAAACCTGTGCGGCAATTCCATGGAACCCATGAACGGAAAGCTGCACCAGCGACTCGATAGATAGGTCGTTAACGATGTGGTTTCGCAGCTTCTCAAACGAGGAAAGGAACATCCAGCTGTTCGATGTGGTTATACCAGCGAGACCCGATTCCTCGCACATAAGCATGATTCGTTCAATAAAGCACGTGCATAAATCGCTCTTCACGTCGGGATAGTGCTTCTTTATCCATTTGCTCATGAAGGGGCTGAAGCTGCTGCTGCCCATGTAGGGCGGGTTAGCCACTACGCAGGTGAACTTCCTGGCCAAGGTTTCGCATGTCTTCTGGGCAACCTCCAACTTTTCGGAAAGTTTATTGCCGAACAAGCTGGCTTGGCCTTCCCCACCGGCAAAGCGCTTCGCATCTGCATCCAATGCAGAAAGCTCAGCTTCCGTGGGGTTCAACAGGCTGCCAACTTCGTCCAAGTGCGCCAATGCGTCAACCAGCTGGGGCTGCCCGAGCAGCGCAGCGCCTTCGGGCAGCTCACCTTCGTCGAACCTTGTGGGCGCAATAACGTTGATATCCGCCTGAACATCGCGTTTGAAGAAGCGGCGATCGTGCTGGCGAGCGCACATGGCCAATGCCAAGCTGGCAATCTGCGCGGCTCGCGGGTCAATCTCCATACCGGTAAGGTTGTTTTCCAAAATCAGCTGCGGAATGTCGCGTTCGCGGTAGCCGCGCGATACGTACATTTGGAACATCAGCTCAAACGCATACACCAGGATATGGCCACTACCGCAGGCAGGGTCGCATAGGGTAATTTCCTCGGGGCCGTTTATATGAATGAAATCCTCGTGCTCGGAATCGGGCTGAATGTAGTACTCCCAGTTTTCCGCCAGGTTGCTTTCGGGGAAGTTCAGCATCCACAAGCAACCCAGGGAGTTTTCCACCATATAGCGCACAATCCACTCGGGCGTGAACAGCTGCGTGGCAGGCGCAATGTCGCGCGCGGTGGCCTTGCGCTTCGACTTGAAGAACTCATCTTTCACTTCGGAGTTATAGAACTGGTACATCCAGCCCAAAATCTCTACCTTGCTCCAGCCAATGCCGCTATCCTCTTCGCCACCCCAAGGAAGCTGCACCACCAGCTGGCCCACCACACTTTCCTTGCGTAGTAGGCCGCTGGGCAGCAGCAATTCCAAGGCAGAGCCCACCGGTTCGAACACCGTGGGCAGGTACTGCGCCAATTCGCTGCACTGGGCCAGCAGCAAGTAACGGAACAGCGGTTCGTCTTCACCCGCCTGCACCAGAGGCACAATCTCTTCTTGCCTTGCACAGGGAAGGTCGATATCAAGCGCTTCTTTTACGATTTCCGGCTCGAAAGCATTCGCATCGTTTGCGGAGCAGAACACGCGTATGCCGCTGGGCAGGTAGTCGTGCAGCTCCATGAAACGGATGGCTATTATGCGGTTGAACCAGGTGTAGGCCGCTTTGTCGCGCAAAGCAGCGTGGCCCATGCGCACTTGCATTTCCAGCAGCTGGGCACGTTGCTTCTGCTCCTGAGTGGAAAGCGCTACGCCGCCCACGGTTTGGGCATCGGCGGGTTCGGCTCCTTCTTCCACAATGCCGTAGCGCTGCATGCGGTTTTCCACTTCGTTCAGCAACTCGGCGCGTGCCCAAATGCAGTAGTTTTTGATTGCGGTATCGTTCATGACCTTGCCTTTCTAGCCCAAACGAATGGAATCAACGCCGGCAAGCTCGACTAGAAGCTTTTCGCGAACTTCAGCCAGGTACGCGTCCACATCCGCCTCGCTGGAAAGCACCTTGCGGGCGCACACATCGGTGCGCTTGACGGCCTTCACTTTTGGTTCTGGCTTGGGCGCGGGAGCGTGTGTTTGATGAACATAGGTTACCGTTTCGCCGCTTTCGGTAGTTGCTTTCACGACAACCTCGCGTGCCTTCTGCACGCGAGCAGCTTCAACGACCTTGTCCACGGCAGCGTAGGACTGATCGCACCAGGTTTCGAAACGCGCCTTCAACGAGTCCAGCACCGACGCGGTTTCCGCTGCGTGTATCTGGGTTTCAAGCGAATCGCAGGTACGGCCCGCATCGGCAACGGCGCGCTTTGCCATTTCAACGAATTCGCCCTGCTGGGAAGCATATGCGGCAAGCTCTTCCCTACCTGTACGCACCACATCAAGCAATTCATTGCGTTTGGCTTTCACCAGCGTCAAGTGAGCTTCTTCGAATTGCTTACGCAAACCGGGCAGCTCACTGATGCGGCGGTAGGGCTCTTCAAGAGTGAGGATTTCCCTGGTTTTGGCTATGGCGTCCTGCGCGCTTTCGCTGCTGCTCAGATAAAAGCCGTCCTGCTGAGCAACACCAAGCATCTTCACCGCATCGTCGAACAAACGCTGCTGGCGGCTGAAAAACTCATCCACCGCTTCGATGTCTTCTGCGTAATCAAGCAGATCGTCCCCCGCTTCACCGAATGCCTTCAGCAGGGCGGTAGACTGCGAGCACTGCGCAAGCACGGCGTTAATAGCGGAAACTCCCTTTTCGATAACGGAAGAACCAGGATACGGGTACTCACGAATGCCCACATACTTTTCGCGGTTCAGGGCTCCGCAGTGATCTTTTGCCTTTTCAAGCTCGGCAACAATACGCTGCACCAAAGCATCTTCATCGTTGGCGGGAATACGCTCGCCGCAGAAATCGCCAATGATGTCCGCAGCCTGCTTCAGCAGCCTGTCCGATGCGCGTACGCGCTGTTCAAGCGTTACCTGTTCGGCGGCTTTCGGGCTGGTTAACAGCTCGTAGGCACGCGGATTGGTTGCGGCAATACGCTGGCCTGCATAGCTCAGCGTTGCCTTTTGCGCGGCAACAAGCTGCGCAGCCACCAGCAGCGTGTCTACATTTCGCCAGCCGTAAGGGCTTGCGTCGTACTTTCGCAGCAATTCGCCCAGGGTTGTTTTCTGATGCAGCCTTGTTTGCGTGCCCAAAAACATATTTAGGTCATCAACCGCCTGTTGGTTAGCGCCACCCGTTCCCTCAAGCGCATCTTGCGCGGCACCCATAAGGGCACGGCGCACATCTTCGTTCGAAGCAGCAGGTGCGGTAATGTAGTCTGCCTTGGTGAAGATGGCGCTCGCCAGCTTTTCCAGCACCTGGTCGAACACCTGCTTGGCGTTGGTGGCGCGCACCGTTTCCATATGCCCATTGATAGCGCAACGGGCATGTACCACGGCATCTTCTAGAAGCACCTTGGCTTCCTTCTTATTCGAAGCCGACTCTTCCTTCTTCGCCTTGATAATCTGCTGCGTGCTTGTGGGCAGCTGCGCCATGGCATGGGTACGTGCGTACTTGTCGATGCGCACGGCATTCAGCAGCACCTCGTAGTAGTCGGCTTCATCGGAAAGAACCACCACTGCCTCGCGGTTGGAGCGCAGCTCGATTTCGCCATCGGAAGCATCGGCAAGTTCGCCCGCCAACGTAACCACCGAAAGCTTCATGCCGTTCTGCGAGGCACCGTGGATAGACCCATCTACGTAACGGTCGATGGGGAAATTGTTCGCGCCGCAGGTTAGCTTGCGGAAGCTGTAGATGTCGTCGAACAGGATTTGGCTAATGAGCGCCACCACCTCAGCGGGCTCAACCTTCACGTTCCTAATTTCGCGCGTGATATCCTGCTCTTCGTCGGTAAGGAAGTTGTATTTGGTGCCCTGGCGCGCCACATAGCCTTCGCGCACCAAACGCTCCAGCGATGCCTTCACCTCTTCGCGCATCTGCACCATATCGGCGTTCATGTCCTGCACCATAAGGATGGCAATGTTGTTCAGACTTGCTTCCATATAGGTTACATAGCGGATAAGGTACAGCAGCTTCAACACGCGGACGTCTTCGGGCTGCAGGTTCCGGTTGGCTTCAGCGGCGCGTTCGGCGCGGTCGATTACGCGGATGATGCCATGCTCTAGGTCCTTCGAGATGGTGTCGAAGAAGCGCCAGAACGGCACCAGTGCGGAAAGCTCTTCGTTTTGCACCGCTTGCGCCGATTCCTGGAAGGCGGAGAGCATGGAGCGCTCGCCGGTAGACATATGCTGCGCCTTCACGCCGCGCTTACGGATTTCTTCCATTACGTCGGGAAGCAGCTTGAACTGATACTCCGCAAACGGGTAAGCGTCTACAAAGTCCGCTTCGCTGGCGTAACCGAACAGGTCGCCACGGGAGCCTTCGAACGTAAACAAGTTGCGCAGAACAGCGCTTTGATCTGCGTATTCCGCTTTAAGGACGCTTTCAGCAGGCGCAGTTTTGTCCAGCACGCGGCGCTTGATAACCTCATCAACACTGCTGCTAGAAAGCGAAAGGCGCGTGTTAAAGCGGCCCTGAATTTTCGAGAAGTCGTCGCCAACAATCATGGCAACTTCATCAATTGCTTCCTGGCTGGTAACCATTACCCACACGCGACCTTTGCAGCGCGTACCCAGCTCTTCCACCAGAGTTTGCAGACTCAGCATCAGGTTGGTGTCGCTGCCGATGAACTGGCCCACTTCATCCACCATGAACAATAGGCGGAACTGGCCACCGTTTTCCGCAGCACGCGCCTCGGCGTATTCGCCCACCTGCTGGGCAAAGCGGTCTGCCGCGATAACATCGTCTTCGCTACCGTCGAACCAATGTTGGGCAGCGCTTTCACTCATGCCCAACACTTCCTGCAGCACTTGCACGATGTCGTCTTCGAAATAGGAGTAGCTTTCGCGTGTTTCAAGCCAGGGCTCGCCGTTTACGCGTTCGAACGCTTCACGGAACTGCTGGGTTTTGCCTTGGCTATCGATGAACTGCTCCAGCTTGGCGAGTTTCAAATCCTCGCCGAAAAAGCCCAGGTTTTCATAGAACACGCGCTCGAAGGAACGCAGCAGAGCAGTTTTGGCGGTGTCGCCCGTTTTCCACTGACCGCCCTTGCTGTCGATGTTGAACAAAATGGCTTCGGTGGGCACTTCAGCACAGCGGCGCATCTTGCTGTACACCAAGCCGTCATGCAGTTTGCCGTCGAAGTAGTCAATAGCGCACTTGCCGACCACTTCTTCATTTGCCAGCAGGTAGGAAAGCATCTTCAAGAAGTGCGATTTACCAGAGCCAAAGAAGCCGGAAATCCATACGCCAATCTTGTCGGTGGGCAAATCAAGCGCTTCCTCGTAGTTTTCAAAGAACAAAGCAAAATGGCCCTGCAATTCGCGCGTTACCACGTATTCCGAAAGCTCCTGCTGAATGGAGGCTTCATCGTTTTGGGAGACTTTGATTACGCCGTTGATGGAGCGGTTGATGTCTTTAGCGAACAGGTCTTTAATGATCATGATTGCTCCTTTGAAAGGTCGAACGCGCGGTAATAGTTGTCGGATTTTAAGGCACTGAACAGGTGAAACTCTTTGCCGTTAAACGTGCCAGGGTAGGCAACCACCACGGGGATTTGGGCAAAATCGGCCTGCATGTTATTCAGCAGATCGTGTGCTCGGCAGAGCGGGTACGCCTCCCCGACACCCGTGATAACGATCACGTCGCGATATTCATGGGGCTGGGTAAGCTCAAGGAGTTTTTTCACAAATGCTTCAGGCGAAGCGATTTTCTGCAACTGCTTCAGCTGCTTTGCAGTGCCGGTTTTAAGCTCTTGCTTGGGCACTGCTTTCAGGATTCGCTTTTCTTCCAGAATCTGAAGGAACACGTCGTAGAGGTTCACGGTTTTTACCGTGCACGGGAGTTTTCCCGTCTGCGATTCTTCCGTAATACGACTGAAGAACGTGCGCACTTGAAGCTCCAGCGAGGGGTCGTAGCAAAACGTGAAGAAACCCACTTCATTGCCGATACCTTTATTGGAAAGAAAGTCTTCTTCGGTTAGGCGCCGACGCAACAACTTGCAACGACTGTCGAAATCGCGTTGAGCGCGAGCAGTACGGGAATGCTGCGCAACGATGTTTTGCGCAGCATTGTTTTGCTTCGAGGAGGGCACTTAGCACACCCCACTTTCGCCGAATGCGGGTAGTAGACGCACATCGCCATTAGCGATGATGCACTCTTTTACTTCTTCGCTTAAGAGTGGGCATTGGAGCTTTGTTGAAGTGCGTTTTTCCAGGTAACCCGCCTGCACCAAACAATTGGTGAGCGTGCTTTTGATGCGCTTTTCGGTGGCTTCCGTCCAAGCGGCAGCTTTCGCGTCTTCAACCTGAAGGCGCGTGAAGAATGCATTAATGTCTTGACGAGTAAGCTCGGCTTCGCCTTGCTGCAAGCGCTCGGCAACCACTTCCGTCATGAACTTGCCCACCAGCGGATACGTCAGCATAAGCGCATACATATTCACCTGTGACGCCTGTTCGGACAGACCGCTTGCAACGAGACAAGTGAGCTTTTCGGCAACGCCAGGAACACCAGCCTCGAGAGCATCGAGCCGACACAGGCACGTACGCGCGATACGGCGAAGGTTAGTGGCACTGGGATATTGAAACAGATTCTCTTCTACCGCGCGGACCATTATCTCCGCGTCGGTTAAACCCTGCAGCCGCAGGGCGGCGACTATGCGTATTTCACGAAGGAGGAACTGCTCTCGAGTTAAGCTGCCCCCCCCCGAGTTTTTCTGGCTTTTACCATGTACAACTCCTGGGAGGTTCCGCCGCATAATGGGCGGTTACGTGCTTTAGCTAACTATATTAGCGCAGCACACGTGCCGAATTTTGAGAAAGAGCTAACGGGTTTCCGTTTGGAAGAAACAGTGCCTTTCCGCTTTTTGTCGCCGAGTGAGGCTTACCATATCAGCTTTTCACGTTTCACGTGTCCATTGCGCACGTTGTGTTAGACCGCTTTGGATACTGGGACTTTTCCTATAATCTTTCTTGCTTAGATAGCAGGCGAAAGCGAAGGAGCTCCTATGGTCACCAAGGATGATGCGTGTTGGATAATCGGCCTTTCCGCAGGTGCGGGCATTGGCGTATACCTTGATGGCGGCTGGGGCGTCGATGCGCTTGTCGGGCGTGAGACCAGGGCTCATAACGACATCGACCTGTTCGTTCAGCGCGGGGATTACCAAAGGTTCGTGGATCTAATTGCTGATGAGGGGTTTTCCGAGGTGGCTGCATCTTTCACCACCGAAGATCACACGGTGTGGCAAGACGAGGCGGGGCGCATCGTCGACCTGCATTGCTTCGATTTCGCCGAGAATGGCGATATTCTGTATCAGGGAGATCGTTTTCCCGGGGAGGTCTTTTCGGGGAGGGGGCGCATCGGCGAGGTGGAGGTGTCGTGCATCGACCCCGAAAGCCAGCTGTTGTTTCACTTGGGCTATCAGCATGACGAGCACGACGCCCACGATGTCATGCTCCTATGCCGTGAGTACGGTTTCGACGTTCCCGAAGAATATCGCTAGCTGTTGCTATTTGCATCGGGGCACGACTTCAGCGCTTGCCGCAGATGCGCTGCGCCAGACCGCCCTGGACATCACGCCACGCCGTATATGGCCCTCCGCGCACGCGAGTCCCATTTCGCCTGCTTGATCCAGTACTCGTAGAACGGATAGGGGGTCACCTTGTACTGGCGCCAGGTCTTCTCGTACGTGCCGCGGGCTGCCTGCCTCACTATGAGCTCGGCGAGCTCGTCCGCGCTCCTGCGGACCTTGAAGCACCATGTCCACTTGAACCAGGCGAGGTAGTTCTCGAGGCGTCTCGTGGAGACACCCCGGAACCTGCCGATGAAGTGCCTCATCTGGGAGTGGAGGCTGTTCACCCTGTTGATGGCGTGCTCCTCCCTCTTGCTGGCGATGTGCGCGCCGACGCCGAGGGCGGGCAGGACGCGGCGGTACACGTGCGCACGGTCCGTCGAGATTATCGCGCCGACCGCGAGCTTGTCGGCGAGCAGCTCCCTGGCTGCCGCCTCATCGAGGCCGCCCCTCCCCGCGATCTCGTAGAAGATGTCGCCGGCGTCGTTGATGCCGGTGAGCACGCATATCTTCTCGTGCCCGTCGGTTCCCTGCGACCTTGTGCGGGGCTTCCTGGGCATGCCGGACTCCGACCTGGAGCGGTTTCCCTTGAAGCTCTCCCTGAAGAAGCACTCGTCGAGCTCGGCCCCGCCGCCGGCCTCCACGCGGAAGGCGGGCATGCGCTTGGCCATGGCCTCGAGCAGCCTGTGGCGCATGAAGAACGCCGTCTTGAGGCACACGCCGCACTTTTCCGCCGACTCGCGCAGCGGGAGCATGTCCACGTGGCACTCCGCGAACCTCATCCAGGCCGACCTGTCGAGCTTGGTGGTGGAGAAGATGCGCATGGTGGCGTCGGTGAAGGTCCTGGCGCACCCTCGGCAGAGGAACCGCTGACGGCCGCGCCCGTCTCGCCCCCTCTTCACGTAATGCGGGGAGCCGCACCAGGGGCAGGCTCTGTCGGGATCGTCTTCCGCCCCCTCGCTTGCCGCGAGTTCGAAAAGCTCCGCGTCTATCAGCGCCTTGAGCGATCTCAGGACCCTGCTCTTCTCGGCAGCCGTCATCTGCGGGAGGAACTGCCTCGTCAGCTGGGTGAGCACGTCTTCCATTGCAACCTCCATCTCTCCTGATGATGGAATTGTCGCAACCGGGGCCCCGTCGCGTGTACTGCGTGCAGGACACTTATCCAAAGTGGTCTAACACAACGATTGCGCAGTACACGTAGCGTTTTCCTTGATGATACTGTTACTAGAATGAATGTTCGTATCAAAGCCTACGCGCTAGCATTACGACAGTAAAGTGCATAAGCGTTTGAGCCAGGGCCAGCGACCAACAACAGAAAGTGGGAAAATGGGACCTGTCCCTATATTCCGAGTCGACCATTTAGCAAACTCTCTCTTGACTATAAGTTAGCCTATGCTAACTTGCTTTTTGAACCAATGGCGCGGCCGACCAAAAATCAGTAACCCCGTCGGCCCAAAAAACAAGGAGCAACTCATGAGCAACGTGGCAATCGTATATTGGAGCGGTACTGGCAACACGGAAGCCATGACCGATTTCGTAGCTGAGGGCGTCGAGTCAAACGGCGGCAACGCCGCTATCATCCAAGCGGCGGATTTTAGCGTTGAGCGTGTAGCCGAATTCGATGCCTTCGCCTTCGGATGCCCCGCCATGGGCGACGAAGAGCTGGAGGACACCGAATTCCTGCCTATGTATGACGAGGTTGAGCCACTGATGGCAGGTGAAAAAGTTGGCTTCTTCGGCTCGTACGACTGGAACAATGGCGAATGGATGGACTACTGGGTGCAGCGCGCTGAAGAGGCTGGGGTACAACCCGTCGAGACCGTAATTGCCAAGGACTACCCCGACGACGAAGCAGCCGAAGCATGCCGTCATCTGGGCGAACTTCTAGCCTAGAAGCATTCGGGTCCGAAGCGCGCGACAAACAACTCTCCGCGATTAATAACGGGGAGCCCGGAATCAAACCGAGCTCCCCGTCCCGCATGAGCGCTAACTCTTACGCAGCACCACCATGATGGTGTTAAGGTACTCGAGCGCACCAGCCTTCACGGCAGAAGCATCACACCTTGCGTACTCGTTGTCGCAGGAAAGCCAATCGGCCCAAGCTTCCTCCGTGCACTGCATTTCCCGCATTCCTAAGATGTCGGCATTTTCCGATTGCTTAAAAATAGCCTTCCACCAGGGAATATCGTGGATATAATCCAGCTGATCGGGCGTCCACGACTCAAGCAGGCATGCCGGCGGATTTTCGTGGCAATCTTGCTTCATGCCAGGGAAGCACAGTGCGACGATCCCACCACGCTTCACATACGGAAGAAGCTTTGCATCCAAATACTCCGCGCTGCGGCCGAAATAGTTATACGAATCAATGCTCACCACCGCATCGAAGAATTCTTCCGCAAAAGGCAGCCCTTCCGAAGCATCGGCCTTGATGGGAACGATTTGGCGATTGGTCAATCCGAGGGTTTCGAAAAAACGCATATTTTCGGTTGGGTTGCTCCAAAGATCAGCAGCGTACGCCACGCATCCGAACTCCCTGGCCAACAATGCTGTGGTTATTCCGGTCCCACTGCCCAAATCCAACACGACGGAACTTGAAGAAGTAGTCTCACTACCGACAACCTCGTTGGCAGTTAGAATCATCTCTTCGCATAACTTGAGTGGATTGGGCCCCATTATTTTGGACAAAACAATATCTTGCGAGAAGCTGTTCGCTTTTGGGAACTGCATGGTTATTTCCTTTTCTATAAAGAACGTATTGGCGAATCAAAAAAATAAGCTGAACGAAGCGCGCAATAAAAAACGTAGCAGCACATGAGCCGCACCCATTGATGGCTACAGGAAAATAAGCCTCATGAGCTGGAGACAAATCGCGAAACAAAAAGCCATTTCAAGACGATATTTCCAATTCGCATCGGTGATAAGCACCCGCGAAATGGACCACAAGCGTTCTATTCAGTTACGCGTTCTTTATAGAACAATGACCAAAAAGACATCCCCTTTTAGGATTTCATAAAGGCACAATTAGCCTTTGCTTAAAAACCAATATGGCACGATGGATTAACCGCTTCAATAAGTTACAAACAACCGCTGGCAAAAGTCGCCGGGAACGAGGCGCCCCGTCTCTTAAGTGGGGAAACGGGACTTTCCCTATTTTCCCAAGGAGAATGAGCCGCCTCTTCACCATAGATCGGGTCTATAACCAGATGAAAGTAATAACTATTTTGAGCAGATTCTATTCTGGAGCATACTAAGCACCATCAAACGCACTCGGCGCAGCCCTCCTAAAGCAAGGCGCCCCAGCCCGCATCCGCAAACTCATGCAGGCTGGGGCATTGTTGCATATTGAGGCACTTCTGCACATGCTGCAGACTGCGCCCTTAAGTGGGAATATAGGGAAAGGTCCTGTTTTCCCACTTAGGAAACGAGGAATTGCGCGCGACGGAACCCACAACAAACGTCCCATTTTGTGCCACGAACGAGTGGGAAAACAGGACCTGTCCCTATCTTCCCAATCATGTCCAAATGCTCATAGCGAGCGTACCCGCCACAATAAGCGCCAAACCTACGCCCGATTTCGGCGTAAGACGCTCTCCGAATACAATCCAAGCAAAGGCAATGGAAACAAGGATGGAAAGCTTGTCTATCTGCACCACAACACTTACTTGACCTGCAGAAATCGCGTAATAGAAGAACAGCCAAGAAGCACCTGTGGCAATGCCCGATGCCACCAGGAAACCTAATTCCCGCACATCAACATGGCGCACTT
>UQVJ01000055.1 GCA_900544455.1 uncultured Eggerthella sp.
GCGCCGTTACCTCAGCTGGATAGAGGGACTGACTACGAATCAGTACGTCGGGGGTTCGAATCCCTCACGGCGCACCATCCAAAATGCCTAGTCGCTAGCTTTTTGCTAGCGACTTTTTTGTTTTCTTGTGTTCACAAATAGGCGCCTGGGGACAATCTGTAGACAATTCCGAAAAGCCAGGTGCTTATAGCGTTGAGGATTTCGCCGAACGCATCTGCGGCTTTCCTGTTCGGATTCTTGATTGCGACCATAAATATTCAATGTGGTTGCTGCCTGCTAACCCCCCACTTTCTGGGCATTGCGATTTCGGCTGGCAAGAATCGCACCGTATGCATTCCCTTTTCGCCGAATGCGGGCAATAAGCCCCCTTCCTGGCAACATCTTCGCCTTATGTATGCTTTTCGAGATAGTGATGGCAAGATCCTCGCCTCATGTGTCCATTTCCAGGCACAATCAGACGATTCGGAATGCGTGGCGCGGAAATCTTGCCGTCAAGGACCGCTTTTCGCGTCGAGATGCCCGAAATCATGCATGGCGCATGATTCTTGCCATGGGGATTGCCCCCCCCTGAGGTCCGCGCGCGGTATGTGCCGCCACGGTCCCAGTCGAGTGCCTGGCGAAACGCTGGTTAGCACCGAGCGCATCCCTGGACAAGCGCCTTTTTGGATGGCTTGTTGGGCAGTATGGGTTTCGGGCTGTTGCGGGATTGTCCAAACCGCCTTTTCGAAATTGCAGTTGCAGATAGGGGGGGGGCGAGTTTCCTCCCGTGTCTTGTTGCCGAAGAAAAGGAGGCACTTCGAGGGTAATGTCGGGTGCTGTGTTCGGTGTTCTCATGGCTCCATTACTTTTTTGTGAATGCTTTCGCATCTATTTAAGGTTCGACCGATAAGGTTTCCCCATGGTACTTTTCATTGGACATTCAAGTGCAGTTAGGTTGCTTCGCTCGCTCGAGGATTTTGAGGGCATTCGGGCGGCGCGGGCGATGCCTTCTTCTAGGGATATTCCGACGTTGCCGAAATCATTCAGGGAAAGCTCCCCTCTCGCAACGCTCCCTCGTCCGTTGGAAGTTGTTGTCTCGTCGGGGAAAACAAGAAGCCAAGCCAAGCAGTTTCATAGCAACATTTGGAAGCTTCCCGACAGGACGTCTTGCTTTCTTTTGTTTGAGAATGGGATCTATTTGAGCAATCCTGAATTTTGTTTTGTGCAGCTTGCTCGGTCGTGTAGCGTAATCGACCTAATCAAATTAGGCTTTGAGCTATGCGGAACTTATCGGATGGATTCCTCAAGCTCCATTGGGTTCCAGTCCGCTCAGCCCCTTTCGAGCCCAGAGGCAATCAGTCGCTTTATAGGCAAAATGCCTGGCAAAGCGCCCCGAAAGGCCAAAACAGCCGTACGTTATGTCCGCAGCGCTTCAGCATCGCCGATGGAAACATGCTTGGCGCTTTTGCTGGGCTTGCCCGCTAGCTATGGCGGCTATGGGTTGGGTATGCCGGAGATGAATGCTAAGGTGCTGATCCCCGCAAAGCGCGGTAAGCGAGTCACTTATCGCGAATACCACTGTGATCTGTATTGGCCCGAGCGAAACGTTGCCATCGAATATAACAGCCGGGAATTCCATGTGAACGAGCTTGCCGTGGAGCGAGATGCGTCACGTATCAACAATCTCAAAGCTGCGGGAATTGAGGTTCTTGCTGTTACCCGTGCGCACGTCGCCGACAACGTGAAGTTCGACGCTATTGCCCATTCCGCGGCGAGCCTTATGGGCAAACGAATCAGGGTCGCCTATGCCGACATCGATGAGCGTCGAGCGGGTTTGCGCAAGCAACTTTTCTCAAAGGATCCTTGGCGCTGAGCTGATTCTTGCGTTGCTTCAGCCGCGAGGACCGATGCTCTCGTGGGGGCTGCCTTGGTCTTAGGCTGATTTGCGTGTTGCTTCGGGCCGTCAAGGACAATAGTCTCGTGGGTGTCGCTTTGGCGCTGGGTGATTTGGCTGCTGCTCTGGGATCTTCCTTCGGGCCGATGCTCCGTCTGCCCATTACTTCGCTATGCCCATCTTTAAGGTTGTTTTGGCTGATGTGACAAGAATCGTGCCGCATGTATCCTCTTCTCGCCGATTGCACAAAAATGCCGCCTCCCTGGCAACGTTCGCGCGAAATGCATGCTTTTCGCGCTGAAGATGGCAAAATCTTCGTCCTATGCATTCGTTTCGGGGTGCAAGCGGGCGATTTCGGATACATAGCGTGTGAATCTTGCCGGGGAGACGGCCTTTTCGTGTCGAGGTCCCTGGAATCATGCATGGGGCGAAGATCTTGCCGGCGCTCAGCGTTGCTTGGCCGTTAGCGGCGCCTTTATTTCCATGCGGAAAGGAGAGCCTGCCTTTTTCTGGGGTTTCGTAATTGCGCCAATAAAAATGGACGCCCTAGGGCGTCCATTTCGTGCGCTATGCAAAATGTGCGGCAATGCCGCGATGAAGAGCTACTCGATCTTGCCGTAGCGCTCTTCGGTGATCTGGTCGAGCGTCTTGCCCTGGGTCTTGGGGCACCAGATAACGCCCACAACCAGGGAAATAAGAAGAACGACGCACATGATAACAGCTGCAGGGAAGAAGCCGGCGGGGTTCGTGGAGATGTCGCCCATGATGGCGCCAACGCCTACGAGCGACCAAATGCCCAAAGCGCCACGAACCAAGAAGAACATGATGCCCTGAGCGCCGCCGCGATACTGCGTGGGGAACAGCTCGGTACCCCACAGAGCGTAGAAGCACTGAGCGGAGAAACCAGCGGAAATGCCCCACAAGATTACGTATACCCAAAGAACCCAGCCCATGGATTCGGTGTCACCGCTCTGGATGGCAAGGCCGAATACGGCAATAGCAACCCAGGACAGCAGCGCCAGCAGTGCGGAGGCGCCGAACAGCACGCGGTGGGAGATAACGTCGCCGAAACGGCTGAAGATTGCCAGCGAGCAGACGGCAACCAGCACCCACTGAACAACGCCCAGGAGGCTCTGGCCGGTTGCGTCGATGTTGCCTGCGGCAGCATAGAGGTACGGCATAAACTGGCCGTTCGTGCCTGCGGCCAGGTTCCAGGTCAGGTACACGGCAACCAGGAAGATGATGGTCTTCACGTTCACGGGGTTCTTCAGAGCGGTTGCCATCATCTTGCCGAAGGACTGCTTCTCGGTGGCAGCAGCGTTCTTTTCGGCCCAGTCGGCAGATTCTTGCAGCTGACGCTGAAGGTTCCATGCGATAAGGGCAACGATGAACAGAACCAGGAACAGCAGGCGGGTTGCCAGCATGCCGTCGAACGGACCGTAGGTGCCTGCGGGGAGCAGGGTGGTGCCATCAGATTCGAAGCCGGGAATGATGAAGCTCATGATCAGCGAAAGGATGAAGATGATGGCAGGGCCGCAGCTCCATGCGAACTGGCTGATGCCGATGTTGGAAGCACGCTTCGTGGAGGTAGACGTTTCGGAGATATAGCTCCAGGAAGCGGGAACGCCAGCGCCTACGGAAAGGCCGGAGAGCACAACGCCTACAACAACCATGGGCAGGTTTACAGCAACCATGGCGATGAATACACCAGCAGCGTAAACTAGCAGGTTGTACTTATAAATAGTAGTACGGCCGAACTTGTCGGTTAGGAAGCCGCCGATCAGCGCGCCGACAGCTGCGCCGAAGGCGTTTGCGCCGATAGCGCCCAGAATTGCGGTCCAAGCGGAGCCGAAGTTGAATGCAGCAGCCCAAGCAGTAAGGGCGAGGCTGCTGGCTACGATGCAGCCAGAGTCAAGGAAGTTGGTCAGGGAAACCGCCATGGTTCCCTTGCGTTCTTGGGAAAGCGCCAATGCTTTACCTTTCTAGTCGAGGTGGAATGCGCAGGGCAGGTCTACGGAAACGGGCGAATTGTCTGCGTTCGTTTCCATGACGCTTGCCATGAAATCCCACCATTTCTTGCAAATATCGGTCTTGGCGGACTCGGCATAGCGTTCGGGGTCGTCAAGCTCGATATATCCGAAGAGGATATTGGTTTCCTCGTCGATGAAAATGGAGTAGTTGTGCCCACCGTATTCGTGGAGCATGTCGGCCATTTCGGGCCACAGTTCGTTGTGACGTTTTTCGTACTCTTCGGCAAAGCCCGGGTAGAGCTTCATCTTAAAGCCGGAAATAGTGCGTCCATCAGCGGTTTTGCGGATAGTCATCGAAGCGCCGCCTTAGTCCAGGAACTCATCGTTGACGGTAAGGCCGAAATCGATGCCGATCTGGCGCAGGCCCTCGTCGGAAATGGTGTTCATGAACTCGTCGGAGCCGCCATTCATCTGGCGAGCGCGACGATATACATCAGCAGCCTTTTCGATGGTGTGCATCAGGCCGAAGGTGGTATCGAAATCGGGGCCGGAAACGAACAGGCCGTGCTGGGCCCAAACGGCTGCCTCGTACTTCTTCATAAGCTCGGAGGTTGCTTTTGCAATCTCGGCGCCACCAGGAACCATCCAAGGCACAACGCCAACGCCGGAGGGGAATACCACGATGCATTCGGTCATGGCCTTCCACAGCGCACGGGTGAAGTAGCGCGCATCAAGTGGGCACACGAACGTCATGGCGATGACGTTGATGGGGTGGGCGTGGTAAATCACGCGGCACTCGTTGTTGGTGGCCTCCATGCGCACCGCATGGTTCATGAAATGCGTGGGGAATTCGGAGGTGGGCTTGCCGCCATCGGTCAGACCCCAAACGATGCGCCAAGAATCTCCAGCGTCGTTGATTTCAACGATGCCGATGTTGTGGGAAGGGTCGCTCATAACGTTGCGCATGTAGCGGCCAGAACCAGTGGTAAGGAAGAATGCGCCGCGCAGGCTATCGGCCTGTACGCCCATGTTCACCCATTCGCCAGGGGTTGCGTTGAAGAAGGGGCGAGCCTGCTCTACCTCCTCTTCCTTCATGCGGTAGGTAAGGTTGCCGCCATTGCGCTCGTGCCAACCCTGCTGCCAGCCGTCGTCACACAGGCGGCAAAAGCCGCGTACGAAGGCAAGTTGCTCGACGGCAACGCCGGAGACTGCGCCGCGAGCTGCGGAAACGCCGTTTTTGAGCGTATCCATAGCACTGTCGATAATATCCATCATTGTCCTTTCGTTCTGAAGTACCGAATGATCGGTTTCGGAAAAGCCGCTCGGGAAAGTGGCCTTTTCGAAGCGCATTCGACTTGTGTTTGCGGAGTTGAAACTCGGTATCAGATGCTTCTGGCGAAGGTCTTCCGGCATCCGATGCGCCTCGGCAATGGCTCCCTTGGCGCAGGATGCTTCCGGCCACGGCCTCCTCGGCTTCGGATGATCCCGGCAAGGGCTTCTGACCTTGCCTTCTGGGCGCAGAAAGCGCCCCTCGAGAGGAGGGGCGCTGAAAAAATGCCCAGGCTTACTGGCGCTTGGAGAGCACCTCATCTTCGTAGGCCTTAACCTCGTCCCACAGCTGATCTTCAGCAACTACGCCCTGACGTGCGCAGTACTCGTCCCAAACCGCGGTCCAAGGCATGGTCTTGAACTGCTCGGTAACGATCATCTTTTCGGAGAACTGGTAGGTGTCCTGCAGCTCCTTTAAGCGATCCCAGGGTTGCAGCAGTTCGAACAGCAGGCACTTTTCCATGGCACGCATGCCGGTAGCCCAAGCGCCGATGCGGTTGATGGAAGCATCGAAGAAGTCCATGCCGATAAGAACCTTGTCCATGCCTTCGGGGCAACGAACAACTTCAGCGGCAATGTCTTTGATGGAGTCCTCGAACAGAACAACATGGTCGGAGTCCCAGTGCATGGAGCGGGTAACATGCAGCGGTACATAGGGGAAGAACTGCAACAGGCTGGGCAGCTTGTCGGAAATGCTTTCCATGGGGTTGAAGTGGCCCGCATCGATAAGCACTACATGGTTGCCGCCCTTCTTGGCAGCGTAGGATACATAGAATTCCTGGTTGCCGGTGGTGAAGCCTTCAACGCCGATGCCGAATACCTTCTGCTCAACCGCATCGATAACGTGCGGGGTTTCGAAGGAATAGATTTCGTCGAGAGAATCCTTCAGGCGTGCGCGCAGGCCATAGGCGTCAGCGGCGTAGTCCTTCAAGCCGTCGGGAATCCAGAAGTTGTTCAGGACCATATCGTCCATTTCCTCGCCGATACGCTCTGCGATCTGGCGGCAGGCAATGCAGTGGCGGATCCAGAAATCACGCACATCCTTTTCAGGGCTGGAAACGGTAAGGCCTTCCTTTACCAGCGGGTGGCTGAACAGAGTGGGGTTGAAGTCGATGCCGAAGCCGTTCTTCTTAGCCCAGGTTACCCAGGGTTCGAAGTGCTTGTACTCGAGCTTATCGCGGTCAACCCAGGGGTTTTCCTCAGTGAAGATAGCGTAGCTTGCGTGCAGGTTGATGCGCTTTTTGCCGGGGATCAGGCTTGCTGCCTTCTCGAAGTCGGCCATGAGCTGTTCGGGGGTGGCGGCGCGGCCAGGGTAGTTGCCCGTGGTCATGATGCCACCGGAAGCTGCGTTATCGTCGCCCTGGTCGAAGCCGACTACGTCGTCGCCCTGCCAGCAATGCATAGAGATGGCCTTGTTTGACAGGGTTTCGATCACTGCTTCGGTGTCGATGCCCTGCTTGGCATACGCATCGCGTGCCAATTCGTACATAGTGGTCATGAATGCTCCTATCTGTACCTAAAAGGTTGGTTGCTGTTATTCGAATCGCTTCACGTCGAATGACGTTGCGATAGCGTCGCGGACGCTTTGGAGGTCGGGGAATGCGTCGTCGGCGATCATCTGCACGGCAAGATTGCCCAAGCTCGTGCCTTCAACCGGGCCGGCGAACACGGGAATCCCGCATGCGCGTGTGGTGAGCTCGTTCAGGTATGCGTCTTGGCAGCCGCCGCCAACGATGTTGATGGAGGTGTAGGTGCGTCCGGTAAGCGATGCCATTTCCGCAATGGATTCCGCATAGCAGGAAGAAAGGCTTACATATACGCAGCGCATAAGCTGGCCGACGGTTCGGGGAACGTCCTGCCCGGTTTCAAAGCAGGCGCGGCGAATTTCGTCGATCATGGAATCGGGCGCCAGGAAGCGGTCGTCGTTCACGTTCACGTGGGCTTCGAAGCTGTCTGCCTCTTTTGCGTGGGCAATAAGGTCAGGGAAGCCCCATTCGATTGCCTCGTGCGTGAAGGGGGGCAGCTCGTCTTCATCGGTTTGCTGATGGGCGTCTTTTCCCTCTACATAGGAAATGCCGTTCAGCTCGCGACGAATAGACTGGATCATCCACAGGCCCATGATGTTCTTCAGGAAGCGGAAGCGCAGTTCGAAGCCGCCTTCGTTGGTGAAGTTCTGGAAGCGGGAAGCATCCGAGGTGATGGGACCTTCGTTTTCAACGCCGAGCAAGCTCCAGGTGCCCGAAGAAAGGAATACGGCGTCGGCATCGCGTGCGGGAACGGCCAGGTAGGCACTGCCCGTGTCGTGCGTGGCAGGCGCGATGATATGCGTGGGGTAGCCGATTTTCTCTTCGATCTCGGCGATGACGGCACCCAAATCGGTGCCGGGCATAACCACATCGCAGAACATGCTGCGTGGAATGCCGAATGCCTCCAGGATGGTTTCGTCCCACTGCTGGGTACGTGCGTTCATCAGGCACGTGGTGGAAGCATTGGTGTATTCGTTTGCCTTGGTGCCGGTTAGCAAGAAGGCCAGGTAGTCGGGGATCATCAAAAACGTTTCGGCGTTTTCGATCTGCTCGGGGTGCTCGCGCTGGAGCGCCAGCAGCTGATAGATGGTGTTGAACGGCTGACGCTGAATGCCCGTGCGGCGATATACCTCATCGGGCGAAACGATAGCGTCGGCCACAGCGTACATGCCGCTGGTGCGCTCATCGCGGTAGGCTACCGCATCACCGAGCATGTTGTCTTCAGCATCGAGCAGCACGAAGTCGACCGCCCAGGTGTCGATACCCACGGTTTTGGGCGCATAGCCTGCTTCTTTGCATTTTGCCAAGCCGGCAACGGTTTCGCGGAACAGCATATCCACGTCCCAGCAGTCGTGACCGCCGGAGCGTTTCTGGATATTGTCGAAGCGATGGATCTCGGTAAGCTCGATGGTTCCCTGCGGGGTAACCTCGCCGATTACCACGCGGCCGGAAGAGGCGCCGATATCGACGGCGGCATAGCAGTTGGTTTTGATTTCCATTAGTTATCCCCCTCTGCTTCAACGCCGATTTGCACGATCTGCATTACGTTGGTGGGGCGCGGCGAAGGCGCAGTTGGGTCGAAACTTACGACGTCGCCCGTTTGGCCGATGCGGGGAGAAGTGGTGCGGTCTCCCAAAGTGAATACGCAGATATCGCCTTTGTTCACGAAGTTCTTTTTCACAACGACGCTGCGAGCTTGCTCAAGAACGTACGAGGCGTCACCAACAACTTTGCCCAAAAGCGGCGTAACGCCCCAGTTCAGTTGCAAGGAGCGACGGTACTCTTCCGAAGTGGTTACCGCATAGATGGGCATCTTCGGACGGTAATTGGAAACGATGCGGGCCGTGCGACCGGTCATCGTAGGGGTAACGATGCAGCAAGCGCCCACGTTTTCTGCGGCGGTTACGGCAGCCAAGCCTACAACAGCGGAAATGCTCTTCTGCTCTGCGTTGCGGTTGGGGATGGAGCCTTCGTCGTAGATATGCGATTCGCTTGCCTCGGCAATGCGTGCCATGGTTTGCACAGCTGGAACTGGGTACATACCGATGGCAGTTTCGCCGGAAAGGGTAACGGCATCGGTTCCGTCGTAGATGGCGTTTGCCACGTCGGCAACCTCTGCGCGTGTTGGGCGGGGGTTGCGGATCATGGAATCGAGCATCTGCGTGGCGGTGATAACCGGACGGTAGGCGCGGTTGCAGGCTTTGATGATCTTCTTCTGCAAGTGCGGAACCTGGTTAGAGGGAACCTCCACGCCCAGGTCGCCGCGGGCAACCATTACGGCATCGGAGACTCCGATGATTTCTTCGATGTGATCTACTGCATGCGCGTTTTCGATTTTCGCTACGATTCGAATGCTTTCGCCGCCGTTTTCTGCGAGGAAAGCGCGAATGGCACGCACGTCTTCGCCGCAGCTTACGAATGATGCTGCTACGAAATCGACGCCCTGCTGAATGCCGAACAGGAGGTCTTCCTTATCCTGTTCGGTCATAACGGGCAGCGGAACGTTGGTGCCAGGCAAGTTCAGCTGCTTGCATTCGCCGAGCATGCCGGAGTTCTGAACGGTACATTGGATGTCGGACCCCAGGATACGATCGACGGCGAGTTCGATTAGGCCGTCGTCGATAAGGATGATGGTGCCGGGTTCAACATACTTATAGAGCCCTTTGAACGTTTGATTCACGCGGCGGGAAGTGCCGGCAATGTCATCTTCGGTGAGGAAGAAGTTGTCGCCCGCGCGGAGCAGCACGGGCTCGTTGCCCTCAAGCTTTCCGGTGCGGATAGAGGGCCCTTTCGTATCGAGCATGAGGGCGCAGGGTGCGTCCAGTTCGCGACGGACCTTTTTCAGGCGGTCCATGCGCGCTTTATGCTCGGCGTGGGAGCCATGTGAGAAGTTGCAGCGGGCAACGTCCATGCCTGCTAGCACAAGATTTTTCAATGCTGACTCAGAGTCCACGGCGGGACCCAGGGTGCAGATGATCTTGGTTCGCTTCATCATAGGGATGATGCGCCTTTCGACCGTGCGGTAAACGCCCGTTCATGGGGTTAGTTCGACCGCTAAACGACAATACGTTCAGAATTGTAAACGAAAATTAAGAAGTATGCTTGTGTTCATCGTTTTTTCTAAAGCTGCATACATTGCAGCAGGTGTTGGCTGCGCTCGTCTGGGTGCCGATTGCGCCGGCTCGTGTTACGCGGAGTGTTACGCGCACTGTTTCGATGCTACCGTAGGTGCCAGTCGTGGTAGTCTGATGGGAAGAATCGAAAGGCGGCCACTATGACCTGCAGCAATCCGAACGCCACCGTGTCGGCAAACGTAACCGAGAAGCTGAAAGCGCACGCACGGGAGCTCGAACCCTACATCATCGAGCGTCGTCGCCACTTCCATGCGTATCCCGAATTGAGTGCTCGCGAGGTTTCCACTTCGCGCACGATTGCCGAAGAGCTTGATAAGCTTGGCATCGAATATGTCCGAGCGGGCGGAACGGGGCTCATTGCCACCATCAAGGGCACCGCGCCCGACGCGTACAACGAAGAGGGGAAACCGCGCCGTCGCATTGCGCTTCGAACCGATATGGACGCGTTGCCCGTTTTGGAGCAGACGAAGCTTCCCTTCGCGTCGCGAAATGAAGGGGTTATGCATGCCTGTGGCCACGACTGCCATATGGCAATGATGCTCGGTGCCGTTCATCTGCTTTTGGGCATTCGAGATCATCTGCATGGCGAGGTACGTATTCTTTTCCAGCCAGCGGAAGAAATATCGGTCGGTTCGCGCAAGATGATCGCCGAGGGCGCGCTCGATGGGGTGGATACCATCTACGCTTCGCATATTTGGAGCGAAGTGGAAGCGGGCACCATTTCTGCCGAAGCGGGGCCGCGCATGGCGAATTGCGACTGGTTCCGCATCGATGTTGCGGGCGCCAGTGCGCATGGCGCCATGCCCCATAAGGGTGTCGATGCCATCGTCGTGGGCGCTGCGGTGATCGATGCGCTGCAGGTTATCGTTAGCCGCGACGTTTCCCCCTTCGACCCTGCGGTTATCACGATTGGCGAATTCCATGGCGGTGTTGCGCGAAACATCATGGCGGGCACAGCGTACCTGACGGGCACGGTTCGCTCATTCACGCCCGAAGTGCGCGATTACATTAAGGAGCGCATGGCGCACGTGGTTGAAGAAGTGGCGCTTTCGTATGGCGCAACCGCGAAGTTCGAGTGGACGTACGGCAATTCGTGCCTGGTGAACGACGAGGCTTGCGCCGCACGTGCGCAAAACGCCATTGCAAAGGTTCTTGGTGAAGAGGCGCTTTGCCATTATGAGGGTACGCTTTCGGGCGAAGACTTCACCGAGTACCTGGCGAAGGTTCCCGGCGTGCTCGTGTTTATTGGTGCCCGTAATCCGGAAGTGGGCGCAACGTATCCGCAGCACAGTTGTTTCTACAATGTCGACGAAAGCGTTCTGGTGGGCGGCTCACTTGCCGCAGCGCAGTACGCATACGATTTCCTCTCTGAAGAATAGCGGGGCTGTTTTTTGACATTGCTGCCCGGTTTGCCCCCCTGCCTGTTCTGTTAGTTTGCGACGCCGTCTCTTGTTCGGAGCGGCGTCGTTTTTTGCATCGGCGCGCCTGGCCTGCCGTTTGGCCATTTTCCCGTTCGTATGGCACTACCGCTTCTCGTGCCTGCCCGATACGATTTTTCCATCTGACGAACACATGAACGAGGGGAGCGGTCATGAATGCTAGGCACAACATACGCAGAACGGACGGTTGCACCGAAGGCGGCTTCGCCAAAACGTCCCCGCGCTTCGGCGTGGTAACCGCGCAGGGCGGTTGGCGCAAGGTGACGTGGGGCGTCGTTGCCGGGGTGGCTGCCGTGGCCACCGCGGGGTCATTGATGGTGCCGAGCGCTGCGATTGCCGCTGAATGGGTCAACGTCGGCGGCACCCAATACAACGCTGGCACTGCGGCGGGCGACGCCGCCGGCACCTGGAACTGGGACGGCGCCGACGACATGAAGCTCAACGGCTATGACGGCGGTGCGATCAAGGCCGCGGGCAAGCTCAATGTTGCCTACGAGGGCAAGAACACCGTGAAAGCCGACCCTGATTCCGGCGGAGCTGCCATCAAAGCAGAGAACGGTGCTAACCAGAAAGCAGAGTTGAACATAGAGAGCTCGAAAAGCTCGGATGAGCTCAATGTGACAGCCGAGGCCGATGCAATTAAATCCTCAGGCGACCTCTCCATTTCCGGTCCGGGCACTGTGAACACCACAAGCACTGCTTCCGACGGAATTGAGGCAAAGGGCGATCTCTCTATCAGATCGGAAGAGCACACGTCTG
>UQVJ01000056.1 GCA_900544455.1 uncultured Eggerthella sp.
GCTCTTCCGATCTGATGACATCGAAGATCTTGCCATGAGTAAAACTCTGAACGCGCGTGGCATATACCGTTCCGTCGAGGTTGATACTCTGGGCCTTTTTTGCGAACACTACAGGAACGTCGAAGACGCGAGCTACGATTGCCGCGATACCTATGCCGGAGGCTTCGATGGTGAGAATCTTGTTAATGGGCTTTCCATCGAAGGCTCTCTTCCATTCCAGGGCCATTTCCTCGAACAAAGCCACATCCATCTGGTGGTTGAGGAATGAGTCAACTTTAAGCACGTCACCGCTTTTCACGATGCCGTCGCGCTGGATTCGCTCTTCGAGCAGACGCATAGGGCGTCATCCTTTCTGATGCCAGTGGGGACCGGCTTTGAATTTTGGGAATAAAGATGTGGTTAGTCTAACTCACTTTTCTTTCGTTCTGTTGGGAGGCGAGGTATTTTGCTCCATGGATTGGCATTATTTGTCACTTTCGGGTAACAGGCTGAGCTTAAGCGCATCGCTTTGCTATAGTTTTTTTTATGGTTGATCAACACTACACATCACAAGAACAGGGTCGCAAAAAGCCTTTACCTGCAGAAGCTGATTTTGCTGCTGCCCTTCGTCGGGCCGATGTATGCGACGAGCGCCCTTCCGAAGAGGCAACTAAGCACATTGGGTCTTTGCACGATTTGGGAGAGCGCCTGATCGATTCGACCGTTGTGCGTTCGTTTCGTGCTCAGCTTGCGCCTGGGTACTTAAACCTCAGTTTCTTGCTTCTCTTTTGGGTGTTCGTTTCAGCGTCGGTTTTGGGCCTTGCTTTGGAGGATGTATTCCATGCGCTGGTATACGGTGGCTACGAGAGCCGTGCTGGCTTTGTATGGGGCCCGTTTTCTCCAATTTATGGTGTGGGGGCAGTGGCGCTGACCTTGTTTCTTAACAGGTTTTACTACACCCACGATTTGATAATTTTCCTTGTTGCCATGGTGGTTGGCGCTTCTTTGGAGTATGGCGCCAGCTGGATGATGGAAACCTTCTGGCACGCTATTGCCTGGGATTACACTGGAACATTCGGCTCAATCAACGGCCGTACCAATTTCTTTTTCGGTGTTATGTGGGGCACGTTGGGATTGTTTTGGGTTCGTTTTGTTCTGCCTATCATCAAGGGCGTTCAAAAGCGCTTTTCCTATAAGAGTGGTACATTTTTTAAAGTCGTAAGCTGGCTATTAGTGGTATTTATCCTGGTCGATGCCGTTATGACCGTTTTGGCTCTTCATCGCGAAGGTCAGCGTACGCAAGGTATTCCACCGGCGACTCAAATTGATGTGATGCTCGATGAGGCTTTCCCTGACGAATGGCTTCAAGAGCGTTTCCATAACATGACTGTTTCCGCCGATGTGGGCAAACAGGATAATGAGCAGGCACAGTAGGTTGTCATTTTAGGGGCAGCCTTTGGTTTGAAGTATGCCGATTGCTTTAATTAGCAGGTTCAACATCAGGGCAAGAAGGAATTAGGTACGGGGGCGTTTGCTGTGGCAAAGCAGGCTGAAAAGAAAACCAACGCAATGCGCGAGCTCGAGCGTGCGGGCCAGCCCTATATAGCGCATTCGTTCGAGTGCCCTGAGGCGATTTCGGGTGTTGAGGTTGCTGAGGTTCTGGAGGAAGATCCTGATTGCGTCTTCAAGACGCTCGTGACCGTTGGCAAGAGCGGGGAGCATTATGTGTTTATGATTCCCGTTGCAATGGAGCTTGATCTGAAAAAGGCTGCTGGTGCTGTTGGCGAAAAATCTGTCCACATGGTCAAATCAAAGGAGTTGCTCGGTCTTACGGGCTACGTTCATGGGGGATGTTCACCATTGGGGATGAAGAAGCTTTTTACCACCACCGTTGATGAGACGGCAGCGTTATACGATCGCATTTATTTTTCTGGTGGTAGGATTGGCTGCCAGATTGAAACGAGCCTTGATTCGCTGAAAGCTGCCATCCCCGTTAAGGAAGCTGACATTACTGCGTAATATCATTTTGTCGGTGTTCTATTTCGAGTGTATTTGAACTGTAATGATGAGGCCCTGCGATTTCTGGTGGAAATTGCAGGGCCTCATTGAATTGAGGATGCTTTACAGATCGCGTGGGATTGTTGCCAGCTCGGCTTCGGTGAATACTGGACCGTCAAGGCAGATGTATCGGCCTCCGATATTGCAACGACCGCATTTGCCCACACCGCATTTCATTCGCGCTTCGAGTGTGGTGATAATGTCTTCGGGCTTGTACCCAAGCTTCGTCAGCGATTCGCGGCAGGTGCGGAACAAACTTGGTCCTCCGCAAAGCGTTACAGCGGTGTTTTCGGTCGAAAGACCCTCGTTCGCGACGACCTGTTCCAGATAGGGTGCCGTGTAGGAAACGGGCCCAGTCCATGTTTCGTTGCCGTGGTACAGGCTTACATGGACATGGGTATCGAGTTGGCTGGGCCAGATCTTGAACAACTCCTCTTTAAATACCAGATCATCATAGGTGGATGCGCTATATACCAAATCGATACGTCCGTAATCCCCCCGATGGCGTAGGCAGTACTCCAAGAATGAGCGCACCGGTGCCATGCCGATGCCGCCTGCAATGAAGAGCATGTTGCGACCGCGGGTGCTTTCATAAGGGAACCAATTGCCGTACGGTCCGCGAAGCCCTACCGAATCGCCAACTCGGAGCTTGTGCATTTGCTCAGTAACTACGCCTACTTTCTTAACAGCCATCTCAACGTAGTCTTCTCCTCGTGAGGTGATGCAAAACATACATTCGCCAAATGGGGGTACGGAGAACATGCCTAGTTGCCCAGGTTTACTGGAGAAAGGTGCATCTCCTTCTGGGGTTTTGAAAGTGAAGAGCTTTACGTCGTGGGTGAGTTCCTTAATGCCGGTAACCACAACGATGTTCGGAACAAGCGAGGATCCTTCGCAGATTCCCGCACATCCGTGTTCGACTACGATATCAGGCATGGTCTTCTCCCTTCTGTGCGGGCTCTGCATTTACGCGGTCGATAATCGCGGTGATGTCCATGGATGTGGGGCAGTCGACCAAGCAGCGCCCGCAGCCCACGCAGAGTGGTTCTCCGTATCGTTCTTCAAAGAAGCACAGCTTGTGCATGAATCGCTGTCGTACACGATTTCGCTTTTGCTCGCGGGGGTTGTGATTGCCCGCCATGAGCGTGTAATCCTTGAACATGCAGCTATCCCAGCAGCGGAAGCGGGCATTCTCCTCTTTTTTTCGCGCTTGACTGAGATCGAAGCAATGGCAAGTTGGGCAGATAAAGGTGCAGCTACCACAGGTGAGACATGCTGTAGAGACTTCATCCCACAGAGGGCTGTCAAACATTCCATGGAGCTTTTCAGCTACGCCCTCCATGCTGACTTTGGTAGCGCACTCGATAGGTTGACGATCAATTCCGCCTTCCTCGAGGAAAGGTTTCCAGGTATCTGCGAGCGCTTGGCCACGTTCGGTTTGGACGCGGACTTCAAATGCATCGTTGCCTTCGAGAAGCAGGATATCGGCTTCTGGTGCGGCGTTTGGGCTCTGACCCATCGAATCGCAGAAGCATGCGTCGCTTGTGCGTGGGCATGCGATCGCAACTATGGTTAGAGCGTTTCGTTTTGCTTGGTAGAACTCGTCAATGTAACCTTTGGAGAGAAAAACTTGGTCCATTCGCTCGATAGCAGCTGCATCGCATGGGCGAACCCCAAAGGCGACAAATGGGCGTGGCGTTTCAAGGGCGCTTTCGATAAAGGTGCCATCGGGCCCTTTTCCCCAGGTATAGAGTTTTTCGGTGGAGGGGAAGAGCAGCCCCTTCGGGGGGATCTTCGTGTTTTGCAGCTGGAAGTTCGGTTCGGTAACTTCTCCCTGCTCACCGTAAAGGGCAAAACGTGAAGTCCCATCCACTATTGCCGGAACAAAGACGTCCATAGATTCCGAGGTGGTTTCGAGCACTTCGTTCAGATGGCTTTTCTTGAACAGCATTGCGGCCTCCTACATGAATTCTTCGATGTCGTCGGTCTTGAAGGTGCGCAGTGCGTCGGGGGCATCAAGGGAAAGGCCGCCTCCTTCGTAGGGGCCGAACAGCTCATTGATATCCTTGATCTGCTTATGCATCAACGTCATAAGCGGAAGGCCCATAGGACATACGCGTTCGCATTCGCCGCATTCAATGCAGCGATCCGCAACATGGAACGAGCGGGTAACGCCGTAATAGCGAGCCTGCTCGACATCGAATTGCTTACCTTGCCATCCCTCGCGTTCCTGCTCAGCGAAACATACTTTGCAAGTACAGCAGGGGCATGCTTGGCGGCATGCGTGGCAGCGGATGCATGTTTCGTACATCAGATCAAAAAACGCCCGACGCTCTTCGCGAGTCATCGCTTCAAGATTTCGTACGTCAGCAAAGCGGTCGTTTTTTGGTTCAGGAGCAAGTTCCCCTACCAGTTCATCGTAGACAACTGGATTGCGGAACTGGCATTCGTAGCAGCGCTTGAGCTCGGCGCCATCTCGAGTAGTGCATCCTGTGCAAGGGATGCCAATAAGATATACGTCTTCGCGCTTGAGCTGGTTGTCGGCGATGAGACGATTGATTGCGCGGCTTTCGCATCCGCGGGTGATAAGGCCAACACGCCCCTTGTCTTTCTGTTCGAGCACATATTTTCCCAATGCGTGTTCACAATGCTGATCGCAGACAAGGAGTGCAGCTTGTTCGGGGTCATTTGCGCAAAACGGTGTGCGCTGATATTCGAAACGGCCTGCAGTCCAGCCAATCACGCATGCTACGGTACCGTCTTCGATAAGCTGTGTGGCGCGTTCGCGCACTATATCAGTGAAGTTCATTATTGCAGTCCCTCCCTTGCGTTCTTGGGAGTTGCCAGCCATTCGTATTTTGCAGAAATGGGATGAGGAATATCTTCCGGTGCAAGGTTGGGTAGATCGTTTGAAAGTGGCCCAAGCTCACGGATGCGTTCAGTGACCTCCATTACGGTATCGCGGAATTTTCCGGCCTCGGAGCCTGAGATCCAGCGAACAATGAAGCGATCGGGCTCAAGACCCAAGAATTCCAACAAACGTTTGTATACCATCATGCGGCGCTTAGCATAATAATTGCCGGTGGCATAGTGGCAATCGCCGGGATGACAGCCACACACCAAGACGCCATCGCAGCCGTCTTGATATGCCTTCAGGACATATTGCGGGTTAACGCGTCCGGAGCAGGGCACGCGAAGCAGGCGAATGTCAGCAGGGTATTCCATACGATTCAGTCCTGCTAGATCGGCGCCAGCATAGGTGCACCAATTGCAGCAGAATGCCAAGATTTTCGGTTTCCATGTTGTGTTGTTGGCGCCTTGCTCGGGCGAGCAGTTCGCGCCATTTGTAGTCTCGTTCATCGGAGTAATGCCTCCATTTCGCGCATGATTCCCTCATTGGTGAAGCCGAGCAGGTCGGCGGCACCTGAACGGCAGGCAACAGTGCATGCACCGCAACCTTGGCACAGGCCCGGATTGGGTTTTGCGACGGTGCGGGTGACTTTCTGCGAGTTTTCGCGCAGGGCAACTTCAACAAGTTCAAGAGCTCCATAGGGGCAGATGTCGGTGCAAGCACCGCATCCAGAGCATTTTGCATTGTCGACATGGACGATCATGGGGTTGGACTCGATTTGACCACGTGCCAGAAGGCCGATGACCTTAGATGCGGCGGCTCCCGCTTGGGCGACCGTGTCGGGAATGTCTTTGGGTCCTTGAGCCACGCCTGCAAGGTAAACGCCTGCGGTATTGGTTTCCACCGGGCGGAGCTTCGGGTGGGCCTCGGTGAAAAAGCCTTCGGGGCCACGTTGGGCGTTGAGGACGCCAGCGATCTGTCCGGCACCTTCATTTGGCACCATGGCAGTTTCGAGAACTACCATATCGGCATCTACTCGCACTACCTGACCGGAGAGCGTGTCTTCCCCCATGCAGATTAATTTGCCGTTTTCGGGATAGATCTTCGAAACGCGTCCTCGCACATAAACCGCTCCATCATGCAGGGTATTCATATAAAACTCGTCATACCCCTTGCCGGCGCAACGAACGTCCATGTAGAACACATAGCAGCGTCCACCCTTGACCTTGTCGAGGTATTGGTGGGCATGCTTTGCGGAGTACATGCAGCATGCACGGCTGCAGTAGGAAACGCCTTTGTGGGGGTCACGGGAGCCAACGCATTTGATTATTGCGATGGTCTTTGGTTCCTTGTTGTCGCTGGGACGTTGGATGTGGCCTTCGGTGGGGCCAGATGCGTTTACCAAGCGTTCGAATTGAAGACCCGTGATTACATCGGGGTAGTTTCCGCCGCCATACTCTCCGTAGATTTTTGTCCAGTCGATAAGATCGTAGCCAGTGGCGAGGATGATGGCGCCGAACGTTTCGGTAGTGGTGCGATCGGTATCGTCGTAGCGGATTGCGCCGGTGGGGCAGATTTTTGCGCACACGCCACATTTGCCCTTGGTTAGTTTCCGGCAGGAATTGGGATCGATAGTTGGCTTGCTGGGAACAGCTTGAGCAAATGGCTTGTAGATAGCCTTTCGCAGAGATAGTCCCTCGTCGAATTCGTTCGTTGTTTTGCTAGGGCATTTGGTTTCACAGGCGCCGCAGCCAGTGCATAGGTTGTAGTCGATGTACTTGGCTTTTTCACGTATAGTGGCCTCGAAATTTCCGATGTAGCCTGTAACTTTTTCAACTTCAGAAAGCGTTTTGATTGTGATGTTGGGGTGGTTTCCTGCTTCAGACATCTTAGGCGTGCAGATGCAAGCGGAGCAATCCATGGTGGGGAAGGTTTTGTCCAGTTTAACCATTTTGCCGCCGATGGAGGGATTTCGCTCGACCAAGGTAACGGGGAAGCCAGCATCTGCGATATCGAGAGCTGCCTGTATGCCGGCGATGCCCGCGCCAACAACTAGCACCTTGCGGTTTACCGGAATAGTTTGCGTGTAGAGGTTTTTGTCGGTATCAACCTTTGCCACAGCCATTGCTACGAGGTCGATAGCCTTAAGGGTGGATTCCTCCTTGCTTTTGTGAACCCATGAGCATTGTTCGCGAATGTTCGCGATTTCAAGCATGTAAGGATTGATGTCGGTCTTTTCAGCCAGCATCTTTCGGAAGGTCTGCTCGTGCATGCGTGGGCTGCAGCTGGCAATAACGAGCCTGTCGAGGTTGTGCTCTTTGATGGCTTCGACGATTGCCTGTTGGCCGGGGTCAGAGCAGGTGTATTTGTTTGTTGTTGCGAATGCTACGTTCGGCATTACCTTTGCGGCTTCCGCAACCGCTTCAACATCGACGGTTGCGGCGATGTTTGTTCCGCAGTGGCATACGAAAACGCCAATTCTGCTCATGCGATCACCTCCTTCGATGCATTGGTTTCGGATTTCGTTTCTGATTTCGCTTTTGCAGCTCGGGCAGCTGCACGTGCTTTCTGTTGTGCTTCTTTGGCCAGTTTTTCCGCTTCCTCGGCTTCTTTTTCAGCGGCACGTTGTTTGTTCCATGCAGCTAATGCCCTTTCATGGAGATTCCCTGCTGGATAGAAGTGCCGATTGATGCCGGATTTAGATGCGGGAGCACCCATGCTTGCAGCTAAAAGCTCGGTAAAGTAGTAGATGGGTATATCGAGCGGTGGCAAACCCTCTTTTGCGCGTGTTGCGTTGATTTCCGCTTCACGCATGTCGAGATTGAGCATGCACAATGGGCATGCGCAAGCTATGGCATCGGCGCCATTTGCTTCAGCGTTTTCTAGGATTCGGCGAATCATGGTTCTACCGGTTTTCGGAACGGAAATTTGATGTGACGCACCGCAGCATTCATTCTTAAAATTCCATTCAATGGGGGTTGCGCCAGAAAGAGCGACAAGGTCTTCCATGGTGTGGGGTTGCTCATCGTCATCGAAGCCGCAAATTTCGGCTGGGCGTAGTAAAGCACAACCGTAATAGCATGCAACTTTCAGCCCATCGAGGGGAAGGCACACGCGCTGGGCGAGACGTTCCTGTATTTCGGTCGGAAGGAAGGGTTCCAAGCCGTTGGCAACATAAGCTGAGGCACTCCAGGGACGATCGATTATGTGTTCGAGCTGAATTCGAACTTCATCGTTGTCTTGGGCGTGGGCGGTGGCTGTTTTCAGGTGCAAATAGCAGCCAGCGCAGGGTGCCAGCACGGGAGCATCGCCGAAAGCTTCTTCCGAAAGGGCGAGTGAACGTGCGGGAAGGGCGTCTCCCAACAGCTCGCTTTCGGCATGCGCAGCCGATGCGCCGCAGCAGTTCCAGTTAGGGATTTCGGCCAGCTCCACGCCCGCCGCAAGGGCAACGTAGTTGTATGAATTGGTGTAAGAGATACCCGTTGAATGCGCCGAGCATCCTGGGAAATAGGCGTACATCATGGCTATGCCTCCTTTTCGGCGGAAGGCGTATTCTGAGAAGCTGCAATACGCGCGCGGTCGATGAGCTCTTTAACCTCATCGGCATTTGCCTGTTCCTTGCTCGTGGGTCCAAGCATTCCGCGTACCACCATTTTCGGCGCGCTCAATGCATCCTGCAGGAAATGACCCGTTGTAAGGTTGAAGCGCATGGCAAGGATGGCTTCGTCCGAGATGCCTTTTTCGCGAACGCCATCGACAAATAACTGGTTGAAACGAGCGACTTCTCCGACTGGTGTGACTCCTTGTGCTTCGGCTGCGCGTCGGCAGGCGAGCATAAGATTAGGAAGATCAACGCTTTGGGGGCAGCGAGCTAGGCACATACCGCATCCAGCGCAAAGCCAGGGCATGTTTGACTCTAAAACCGGCTTGATCTGGCCTAGTTGCAAATGGCGTAGTACTTCGCGAGGAGTCATGTCGGCATCGGATGCGACGGGGCAACCAGCTGAGCACTTTCCACATTGGTAGCAATCCTTCGGATCGACCTGCGCATCATCCAGGATGTTGAGAAGCTCATTGTCGGATAGTGGTGCCTGAGTGAGATTTCTTGCTTCCATGGAACCTCCGTTCTTAAAGACATTTGTTTTGGTCTTTCTGGAGCTTTGTCGCTGCGTTTCCGGGCCGCGACGTATGATCCAGGGCTCGTTTGGAAGAGTTGTGTTTCGCTCTGGTTACAGCAAACACCTTAGAGATCGAAGTTACCTATAGCGAACTCGCGCTTTGGCCTAAACAAGTGGCTTAACGGCTTCCATGAAAGTGGTTAGTGAGAGCATATTGCCGCTTGCGGAACGGTTGTCTCAAAATCGGAATAAGGCTGCCTTTGTTGCGAAAACTGTGCTACTCGATGTGTCGCTCAATCCATGGCATCCAGATATGACGTTTGGGCAACTGCAGTTGGGAAGCAAAGTGTTTGAGCTGGATAGCTGCATCTTCGGTGATGGATAAGACGCGCTGAATCTTATGGACGTATTTCATGCGATTGTATTTTTTCTAACTGTCGACTTCACGCAGAACCTCAACCACGTAGACATTTTCCGGGAGCTCGCTGTCCCATACTTCGGTGACCGAATAGAGACCAGGGTTCTTTTCGATGTGGTTGAAAGCCTCGTTCATGCATTCGGTGATCGAGTGACCTTCTATGCGGAAGCCTTGGCTTTCGCATCGCGGGAGTGCTGTCTGCGTAAAAGGCTGTTTTGGGGCGGTATGAGCCATCCTGCCTACTTCCACGTAAGCATTGGTTTTCATCTTGCTATTGGATGAGGCAACGGTAAAACCTTGAAAGTAGAGCGGGGTTGCACCAGATTCTTCTGCCGTTTTGTATAACTCTGACATCGCTTTTGTATAAGCCTTTACAGAGAACGCTCTTTCGTTCCAGGGGGATGTGAAGATGTGCCTTTCCTCCAGATGGCGTGTGTAAGGGGCATCTTTTTGCCTGAGGATTTCCTGCTGGGTGATTTCATCGATACATGAATTGATGCGCATGAGAGAATCTTCCGCGCGACGGATATTGGCAAGAGCGGTATCGCGGCCCGATATCAGCAGTTCTTTCAGGTTGAGTGATCCTCGGCTTGTTTTGCGGTCTGCCAGGGACTTCAAAGGGATGCCGAGTTCAATGCAGGTGAGTATCACATCGAGGTCAATCATTTGATTGGGGGAGTAATACCGATAGCCGCTAGACGGGTCTACGTAGGTAGGCTTGAGGATGCCGATGGTTTCGTAATAACGGAGCGATTTAACGCTAACTTGCTTGAGCTTTGCTGCTTCGCCTATGGAGAGCAATTCGTTTTTCATAGTGTCTCCTTGACTCTACCCCAATGGCAGAGTTTAGCATGTACAACCGTTGTAGCAGTGAAGGAAACACATGATCGCTTCGTGTTTCTTCCGTCTATTTCTTTGAGAGGTCCGTATGCTTCCTTATCTGATGATTTGCGTGTCGGTGGTATTTGAAGTGTTCGCTGACACCATGATGAAGGTATCAGATGGCTTTCGACGCAAGCTGCCTATTATCGGTGTTGTGGTTGGCTATGCTGTTTCTTTCTGGATGATGTCGCATGTACTGCTTCAGTTGCCGCTTGGTCCCGTTTATGCTGCGTGGACGGGACTCGGTATCGCATTGACCGCTGTAGTAGGCCACATTCTGTGGAGTGAAGGCTTTAACACGAAAAAGATCATTGGTCTTGTTGCCATCATTGTTGGCGTGGCATTGCTGAAGTTGGGGGTTTAGTCATGAGCGTTGTTGAAGAAGAAAAGCAGCTTGTCCGCGAAAAGGCGAAAACGAAACGTTTTGCTTTTGTTCTGCTGGGTGTGGCCATTGTCGCCGAGGTTGCTGGAGCCATTTGCCTGAAGGCTTCAGAAGGTTTGACTGTTCCGCTGCCTACATTGGTTACCGTAGTTGGGTATCTTATTGCTTTCTCGCTGCTGGTGAAGATCCTGCAGGACCTTCCTCTTGGCTTGGTGTATGGCATTTGGGGCGGCGTCGGCTCTGCTGCAACTATGCTGGTTGGCGTGGTGGTATGGCACGATCCCTTTACTGCCTTTACCGCAGTCGGAGTGCTATTGGTCATTGGCGGTGTATATCTACTTAACAAAGGCACCGATGAAATTGAAGCATCACGCGCTCAGCAGCATTAAGTAAGTAATCGATGTTCTTTAGTCTGGGGCGGTTCGCTCCGTTGCTCGGTATATTTCGGTGGTGTTTTGCGCGCTTCAATAGGTTGCCATTCTGTGGGTTGGAACCGCCGCTCCCTAGCTTCATCTTGCGCGATGGCGCATCTAGCTTCACAATCACTAATACAGATTCGATGCAGGGGTGCCTGCGGCGCGTTCAGATCGCGTTGGCATGGCTGAGAGGGCATTCGGCCTAACTCTTTGAACCTGTCAGTTAGTGCTGGTGTAGGGAGCATCTCAGGTTCATTCTGGGGCGCCCGCTATGGCTGGCGTCCCTTTTATTTGCGCGGAAGGAAAACGCATGACAGAGATGGACCAGTTAAAGAGCGGCATCATTGAAGCGGTTGAGAAGGTTCGGTCCGAAAACCCGTTGGCGGGTTCGGTGACCAATGGCGTGACGATGGATTTCGTCGCCAATGCTCAGCTTGCTGTGGGCGGTAGTGCCGCAATGGTGTATTTGCCTGATGAGGGAGAGTGCCTGGTTGCAGCAGGCGGAGCGGTTTACCTGAACATGGGTACATTGCTTCCCATCTATCAGGAAACGCTGCCCCGTACGGCTGCTGCGGCTTTCAGTAAT
>UQVJ01000057.1 GCA_900544455.1 uncultured Eggerthella sp.
TCTGAGGGCTTCGGACGGCGAAAACGCCCCTTGGCGGCAAGATGTTCGCGCGGTGCATTCCCCAACGGCGCTTTGCGGGGCTTTTCGGACACATAGCACGCATATCTTGCCAAAACAAGCTGTATCTGAACACATGGCGGCGATATGTTGCCACGAACCGGTGTTTCCCCGTCCGAGGCCCCTTCGTGAACGCATCAGGGCACAATCTCGCCACGGCCGGCAGCGCGGGAACGCACCGGGGCGATACCTTGCCATGGCCGGCAGCTTGGGAACGCATCGGGGCGATATCTTGCCATGGCCATGCGCCGGATGATCGCCACCGAAGTTCATCGACGGCCCATCTCAGACTGTAATGGGCCTAAACCCCTGACGAACCGGGCAGATGAAAGAACTGCTTCCCGCGAATGCGGTGCTTATTCGATGCTCTTCAGCGCCTCGATCATGTTGATTTTGGCCAGGGTGCGGTTGGAGAGCTGTGCCACGATAAAGGCGAACAGCAGCGTGAGGCCGCATGCGTAGGCGTAGCTGATCGGATCGATAGTCACCGCAAAGTAAATGGAAGGCATTTTCAGCACATAGGTGAGCATGTGGCTGAATGCGCATCCTGCGGGGATGCCCAAAACTACGCCGATAATGGTTAGCAGTACCGTTTCCTTATTCACATAGTGGTTAACTTCGCGCTTGCGGAAGCCCAGCACCTTGATGGTTGCCAGTTCGCGCGTGCGTTCGGATATGTTGGTTGCGGAAAGCGTGAACAGCACCACGAATGCCAATGCCGCTGCCAGGAAGACGATAACGTACACAATGGTGTTGATCAGGTCGAACGACTTTGAGAATTCCTCGTTCATCTGCTGAGTGCTGGAAACGGAAAGAAATTCGCTGCGTTCAGCCAGGCTGTCGGCGAATGCCTCTTTTTCAGTGTCGTTGCCTGAAAGCGCAAGATAGAAGCCGTTGGGCTGAACTTCTTCGTCGAACAGCTGCTCATAGGCGCTTTGCGTAAGATAAGCAGCATTGCCCAAGTAGTTGTCTGCAACTTGGGTTATGGGCACGGTCGCTTCGTCGAGTGCGCTGGTTTTCACGGTGATTTCGTCGTTCGCGTCTACTCCTAAAAGGTCGGCAGCGTTTCGCGTGAGAATCATGCCGTTGTCGGAAAGAGGCAGTGCCTCTTCACCGCTTTTAAGTGAAACGTAGGGAGAAAGATCAGCGCCATCGGGGAGCACGAATAGCTGCAGCGATTCGTCGTCGCCGTTGGAGGTGAGGGTCACCGAATCGACGGCAACTTCTTGGATAGAGGAAACTTCCTCGCTTCCCTCAAGCAACTCTTCGCATTCTTTGAAGTTGCCGGGGTTGGTGATTGCTAAGGCATCGTAGCGATAAATGTCGCCGTATTGCATCGGGGAAAGGGCATGCACGGAATCCTTGATGGCGAATCCGCAGATAAGCAGAGCCATGCATCCCATGATTCCGAATACCGTCATGAAGAAGCGCTTCTTGTAGCGAAGCAAGTTGCGCGCCGTTACCTTATCCAGGAACGCCAAACGCTTCCAGATTAAGGGGATTCGCTCAAGGAGGATGCGCGAGCCGGAACGGGGTGCTTTCGGGCGCATGAGTGTGGCAGGCGTTTGCGCAAGCTCGGCGCGGCAGGCGAATACTGCAGCCCCAACAATCCCCGCAATGAAGAACAGCATGCTGCCCACGCCATAGAACGTATCGAATGAAAGTAAATACGTGGGCAGGAGATACATTATCTGGAACACGGTGAACAGGAATGCGGGGAAGAGCACGAACCCGCAGAATTCGCCCACGGCGCTGCCCAGGAGGCATGCCAAAAGCGCGTACGTCAGGTACTTACCTAGGATGGTGCGGCTGCGGTATCCCAACGACTTGTAGGTGCCGATAAGCCCGCGTTCCTCTTCAACCAAACGAGTGATGGTGGTAAGCGCGATGAGTACGGCAACCACGATGAACACCACAGGGAACACGAACCCAATGGCTTCAATGGAAGAAGCATCCGATTCGACACTGGCATAGCCCGCATTTGATTCGCGTGTCTGCACGTACCAGCGTCCTTGCTCGATCTCGTCCACTTCAGCTCGCGCGTCTTCGAATTTTGCGTGGGCTTCCGCTTTGCTGTCCTCGAATTGAGTGCGCTGTTCGTCGAGTTCCGCCTGTCCTTCTGCAAGTTCAGTTTCAGCGGCGGAGAGCTGCTCTTTACCTGATTTCAGCTGCTGCTTTCCTGCGGAAAGCTGCTCCCATCCCTGTGCGATGGCTTTCTTGCCCGCTGAAACCTGCGCTGCCTGGGCGTCGAGTTCCTGCCTCGAGGCGGAAAGTTGCTTTTCCTGGGCATCAAGCTGGGCAAGCGTTTGAGCGCGCTGCGCTTCAATGCCCGCAAGTTGGGCCGAAGCTTCCTCTTCGCTTATCATGCCGGCAGCCAAAGTGGCATTGACCTGCGCTGCGGCATCGTCGCAAGCGGCATTTGCCTGGGTTCGCCCTTGGTCGATCTGAGCTTGTGCGCTTGAGATTGCAGCATAGCCGTATTCGATCTGCTTCGAGGCGCCCGCCAGCTGATTTTCTTGCTGTCGAAGCTCGGCTTCCGATTGTGCCAGGGTGCTTTCACTGTTGCGCAAAGTGCGCTTATTCGCGGCAATTTCCCGTTTGCCTGAATCAAGCGTGCTTTGTGCGTTGTCGATTTTCCGCTGCGCATCGGAAAGCTCTTCGTTTACCTCGGCTTCCGCTTCGGCTATTTCATCGAGCGCATCCTGGCGGATCTGCTGCGTCCGTGCCTCTTCGCGCTGTTTCTTGATCCCCTCTATCTGGGTAGTGAGGTTGTCGAGCAACGACGAGTATTCAGGGGAAAAGCTTTTCGCCCCTGTGCTGTTTTCGGCTTTCACGTATATAGCGGTGAACACATCGGCGGTTACGGCATCGGGTGTTACGAAGAACGAGTAGTCGGGCGATGCGCTGGCTCGTATGGCGATGGAGCCATTGGGATTGGTGAGTTCGGTTGGGTCGATCACGCTAGCGGTGATGGTGTACTGGGTACGCTCGAATACCTCGTTGTCGTTATTTTCGAGCGTTACGGTATCACCGAGCGAAAGCCCCGAGTCGGTAAGGTAGTTTTCCGTTACGGCAACTTCATGCTCGTTTGTGGGCAGGGCACCATCGAGAACCTTGGGCAGGTTGAACCCTTCGCCTGAAAGCGCCTTTACTCCTACGCTTGCGCGTTTTTGCCCAAGCGGTGTATACGTTTCTTCTTCCCAGGCTCCTTCTGCGGCGGCAACGCCTTCGAGCGAGGAAACGGCCAAAACGTCATCTTCGGTCAGCCCCAGAGTTGATTGCACGCACACATCGTAGAGACCTTGCTCGCTGAAGAAGGCGTCGGCGGAATTGCGCAGGTCAACGCAGGATGCGCGCAAGCCGCACACCATGGTTACGCCCAATGCGCAAATGACCAGGATGGAAATAAAGCGCTTCTTGCTGTTGGCAATAGTGCGGAAGGTGTCTTTTGAAAATGCTCGTGCCATGGTTGGCTACCATTCGATTTCGGCAATAGGCGTGGGGTGTGCGTTTGTTTCGATGCTGGTTACCCGTCCGCTGTTCATGCGGATAACGCGGTCGGCCATGGGGGCAAGGGCGGCGTTGTGAGTGATGACCAGTGCGGTAATGTGCGAAGAGCGGCAGGCGTCTTGCAACAGCTGAAGAATCTGTTTGCCGGTGCGGTAATCAAGGGCACCGGTGGGTTCGTCGCATAAGAGGAGTTTGGGGTTCTTCGCGAGTGCTCGAGCGATGGCAACGCGCTGCTGCTCGCCGCCGGAAAGCTGAGCGGGGAAGTTGTTGAGGCGCTTTTCCAAGCCAACGCGACAGAGCGTTTCAGCTGCATCGAGGGAGTCAGGGCAGATTTGCGAAGCAAGCTCGACATTTTCAAGTGCTGTGAGGTTGGGAACCAGATTGTAGAACTGGAAGACGAATCCTACTGCGGCGCGGCGGTATTCCACCAGCTGCGATTCGCTGCTTTGAGCGATATCCTGTCCGTCGATGAGCACGCTGCCGCCTGTAGCGCTGTCCATGCCGCCCAAAATGTTCAGAGCGGTGGTTTTCCCGGCTCCCGATGCGCCAAGAATTACAGCGAGTTCGCCCTTTTCGACAGAAAAAGACGCGCCGTCGAGAGCCCTGATCTCCGCTGCGCCCGACCCGTACCGCTTAACAACGTTGTTGAATTCGATGTACGACATGTCGGCCCCTCGCTTTACTGCGTACGAAACGGTGCTCCGGTTGGGTTTCGCAATAGAGCTTAGCTTGTAAAACCGTGTAGCGTGGAGCACCTTCTGCTTTATTCAGTATACGGGAAACCGCCAGGTCTGTGCCGCTTCTGATTCCGCATGGATCGAGTTGGATCAAAAAGACGCCTTCCTTTTCTCGCAGTTGAGAAAAGGAAGGCGTTCAAAAGGCCAAAGCGTTACTTCGGGCTATGTTGAAGCTACCTGGATGGGGGGGGACGGCAAGCGCTAGGGCTAATCGATGGAAATGAGGCGCTTGCGATCTTCGGGCTTGGGCAGTTCCTTCTTGGGTACGTTGATGCTCAAGATGCCGTTTTCGAACTTAGCGGAAATGTCGTCTTCTGAAATGTCATCGCCGACATAGAAGCTGCGGCGGCATGAACCAACGAAGCGCTCCTTACGAAGGAAGGTGCCGTTCTCGTCTTTGTCTTCTTTCTCCTCATTGGTGGAAGCGTTGATGGTGAGGTAGCCATCGTTTAGCTCGATTTGGACGTTTTCCTTATCGAACCCAGGCAGGTCGATGTCGAGTTCGTAGGCTTTGTCGGTTTCCTTGACGTCGGTCTTCATCAGAGAGGCGTTTGCCTTGGGCGCTGGCTCGGTTCCGAAAAATCCGAAATCGAATGGGTCGCTCATAAAGTCATTGAAAAAGTTCCTGCGTGCCAACATGCTTATCATCTTCTTCCTTTGCCATGCAAAGGGATTGTTGGCTTGCCGATTTCCCTTCGCGTGGCTGTTGTTTCTTTTGACAACTGCAATAGTACGCGCAAATTAGCACTCAAAAGGTGAGAGTGCTAATTAGGTACCATTCTGTAACCTTTTATAAGATTATCTAAGTGCTCTATTGATAGATATTTGGGAGCCCAAGAAGAAGGTTGCTAAAGCCTGCGTTTGAGAAACTGGGCATAATAATCCGATTTGTTTATCCTTCATGGCTAGTTCGGGGTTGGAGTATTAATTTTTAAGCAATTGCGTGTCAACAGCATGTGTTCACTTGCTATTATGCGCTCATGCATAATCGTCAGACATCTTTTTCACGAAGCGGGGGCCAGCACCGAGAAGAACGATCTTCCCGATCGGGCAGCCGCACGGATCGCACCAGAAGCACGCGTCCAAAAGAAGCGCGTGCTGGTTCCGAGCGCTCCTCAAACCGTTCGGGCGGGCGAAGCGAATCGGGTCGTGGGCGAGGTTCTCGCGATCGCGACGTGCGAGGCACTCGCACCGAGCGTCAAATGCGTGATGAAGGACGCGGGGGTAAATCCGCTCGTGCCGAGCATGAGGTGCGCGGCGAAGGCCGCGGGCGCGAATCCGCTCGTGCGGCACGTAACCATTCTGAAGACAGAAACCGCACCGGTCGCAATTCTGGTGATTCCTCGTCTCGCCGCGGAGGCAGTACGCGCGAGCGCGAAGTGTATGTGGGCTCGGGCAATCGTGGTTTCAGTCCTCGCAAAGGTCAGGGCCTTGACTCATCGTGGATGGCCGATCGTGCCGCTTCGTCCTCTTTGCCTCTCGCCACGCTTGCGCCTGTCTTGTGCATAGTCGTTGTAGTGCTGCTTGCCATTTTCCTGGTGACCAGCATTGGCTCTTGCGTTTCTTCTGCTGATAATTCCTCGCAGGGCGATGGTTCGCAGGCCGATCAAATGGAAATCAGCTACACTCCCTCCATCCAGGCCATTGATGGCGTGTCGGATCCAGGTGCTAACGTTCAAGGCATTTCTCTTGCCGATTCGAATGCGAGTTACGTACCGCAATTAAGCGAAGAGGGAGCCACACAGGTGCGGGATGCTATTTCGGCTATTACCGCGAATAACAAAGCTGTTGGTTTCGCGTTTATCGATTTGCAAACCGGCAGCGGATACGTCTACAACCTTGACCAGCGCGTATATGGAGCTTCTTCGTTCAAGAGTCATGTGCTTATCTATGGATGCCAGCAGGCGCTTGAAACGGGCAGGACAAGTGTTGCGCGGGTGAACTCCAGCGCGCAAGATGCCATCATCAATTCCGACAATACCTCGTACTACCGCATGCGCAGCGTGTTTGAAAGCTCGGCTTCCGAATCGCTTTCTGCGTGGCTTTCTTCTATGAATATCTCTACCACGCTTGCCAACGACACGTCTTTTCCCCACTACTCGGCTCGTGAATCGCTGAAGTTGTGGATGAACACGTTCCTCTATTTGAACTCGTCTGATTCCAATAAGGAAATCACTAAGTGGGCAAAAAAGATGCTCTCCGGAACTACCGTTTCGATGGTTCGCAGCGGCGTGGACCCAAGCTCCAACCCGGTAAGCCGTGAAAAGATGGAAAGCGTTGCCCAGGAGCTTCTTGGCGTATTGTGCGCTGGTAAGAAAACGGTAGAAGTCGGTGAAGCAAAGAAGACGAATGCAAATTCGGACAACGATTCGGTAACGGTGTACGACAAGGCCGGTTGGATCAACGGGTCGAGCGATGATGCCGTATGCGATGCGGGTATCATCGAAGAAGACGGCAAATACTACCTCATTACGATCATGACGGATCTTGCCGATGGCGAAACAAGCCGTGCCGAGGTTAGCAACCTTGCTGCTGCTTTATGGGATCAACGCTCAACGCTTGCTCCCGAGCAAGGATACAGGCAGGTATAAAGCAGAGTTAACGGGGGCTTGCGCCTCTTGGCAATCTGCTTGCCAGAAATCCTGCAGAAAACGTGAAGATTTTCACAAAGGCCCAAATCGGTGCGCTGCGATGATTGACGAAGGCCGCGAATGCAGTATAAACTGCAAAAGTTCGCTTTCAAAAGCCCCGTACATGCTTGCGATTCGAACTCTTTTCCGCCTGGGAAACGTCCCTGCGCCGGCTAAGCTGGTCCAGAGCTTTTCGGCAGCACCGTTTTGCGGGAAGGAAAGAGATGCGGAGTAGGATCCCGCGCCTCGGGTTGGCAGCAACTTTTGAAAAACGACACTTGTTACTTTATTGGAGGAACACTGTGAAGACCTATTACGCAAAGCCCAACGAAGTTGAGCGCGAATGGCTTCTCATCGACGCTGAGGACCAGGTTCTTGGTCGCGTCGCTTCGAAGGCCGCTCACATTCTCAAGGGTAAGCACAAGCCCACCTACACGCCTCACGTTGACACCGGCGACTTCGTCGTAATCATCAACGCTGACAAGATCAAGATCTCTGGCGTTAAGGCTACCAGCAAGGAATACTATCGTCACAGCGGTTATCCCGGCGGCCTGAAGTGCGAAACCTTCCAGGAGGCCATGCAGAAGCATCCCGAGCGTGTTATCGAGCACGCAGTAAAGGGCATGCTCCCCAAGAACACGCTCGGTCGTGCAATGGGCATGAAGCTCAAGGTTTACGCTGGCGCAGAGCATCCGCATGCAGCGCAGCAGCCCCGCGAGATCAAGATGGAGGATAACTAATGGCAGGCGAAGCAATGTATTACGGCACCGGCCGTCGCAAGAACGCTGTTGCTCGCGTTCGCATCGTTCCCGGTACTGGCAAGGTAACCGTTAACGGTCGCGAGGGTGTTGAGTTCTTCGGCCGTCAGGCTCTTCTCGACTACGCAACCACTCCGTTCGTTGTAACCGACACGCAGGGTCACTTCGACGTAATCGCTCGCTGCAATGGCGGCGGCGTTTCCGGTCAGGCTGGCGCTCTGCGCCACGGCATCGCTCGTGCTCTCCTCGAGGCTGGCGACTACCGTGCAGACCTGAAGAAGGCTGGCTACCTCACGCGCGACTCCCGTATGGTTGAGCGCAAGAAGTACGGCCTGAAGAAGGCTCGTAAGCGTCCGCAGTTCTCGAAGCGCTAAGCGTTACGTTACCTACGCGATGTATTGGAAGGCTCCCATTTGGGAGCCTTCTTTTTTTTATTTTGCGCACCTAAAGCCCTACATACGACCGTTGTGTGGAAATCAACTTGCGGAAGGGCGTGGCCACGAATGCCGTGATGCGGTTGCGTCGCCGTTCTATGTTCCCCAGATCAACTTGCATGCATTTGCTCCTACGGTTGATGTCGGCTTGGCTCCTGGCGAGGAGCAGAAGGCGAGCGGTCTTTCTGGCGAGCGGTTCTTCTGGTTCGCAACCCTTCGGAAGGGTGGCTAGTGGTTGATTTCGGCGATGTTTTAAGGCATCTGCTTCTTAGCCGCTGCTGCTTATTGACAATGAAACGCATTCGAATTGCTCAAATGGTAAAAAGCCAGTTCGATGCTATGTATTGAAATACGCAATAATGCCGTGGAAAAAAATAGGGCATTATAGTGGCTTTTTTCATGAAAAAATAGCGTTTATGAAGAAAATATGGCGGTAACGCCCATCAATATTAGTGAAATGGGTAATTATTTCAAATGAACGCGTTTTGAACATGATCATAACCCGTTCATGTGCCAAAACAGCCAAAAGCCCTGTCTGAAGCCTTGCAATCCCTTCTGGCGGTCGTAATATGAACCCGCAATTTGAGTTCAGCGCAAAGCGGATTTCGGTTGCTGAACAATGGTTTTAATTTCGGTTTCATGTAAACCGAGTACGTCCAGGAGGATTGATCATCTATGGCATATGTAGTAGCTATTTCCGCATTCTTTGTTGTTGCAGCGTTCGGCATGTTCATTAAGTACGATTGCGGCAACGGTGCTCAGCTTGAGGCTATGGCCTCCGAGGCTCGCGCTCAGAAGCAGGCTCAGTTCGCAGTTGAGTCTCGCAACGTGTACCTGCGTCAGTTCGACGAGGCTGCAGCTAGCTTCGCTAAGTAGTTGTTTGGCGCTGAGTTTTCAATAACCAAATAAGCTTGAAAGGTCCCGTAAGGGACCTTTCTTTGTTTGCGCGCAATGAGCGAATTGTACTCAGTTGCGAACGAGCGGCTCGCTTCGGTAGGACTTTGACGGCGAGCGGTGCAGAGTTGGTAAAAGCCAAAAGTATGTATGGCATGCGTAGGGGAAGGGTGTTACTCTTATGCGCCATGACTATTTCGAAGAACATACGAGGTTTCTGCTTTGCGCTGCTTGGGGGCATCAGTTGGGGCTTCTCCGGCGCCTGTGCACAGTACCTTTTTCACCATTACAATGTTGATCCGCTTTGGGTGTCCTCGGTTCGTATGCTATGTGCCGGCATCGTGTTGTGCGCATTCGCCCTTGCAATAGCGCGTGGTCCTTTTCTTGCTATGTGGCGCAATCGAAATACGGTGGCGTCGCTTGTGGTCTTCTCGGTGTTTGGCCTGGCAGCATGCCAGATTACCTATCTGCTCGCAATCCAGAATTCCAATGCCGGCACGGCAACGGTGATTCAGTACATTGCCCCCGTTCTTGTTGTGCTGTATTTATGCCTAAGGAGCCATCGCCGTCCCCTTAAGCGTGAGGTTTTGGCGATTGCTCTTGTGATAACGGGCACGTTCCTCGTTGCCACGCATGGTAACCTCGGCTCGCTAGCGCTAACTCCAGCAGGCTTGTTCTGGTCGCTGGTTTCGGCCGTTACGTATGCCATGTACACCCTTATCCCTCGCAGGTTGATGCTTCACTACGGAAGCGTGCCTGTTGTCGCTGGTGCGCTTCTTATTGGCGGTATTATTTTCTCTGCGGCTCTTCAATCGTGGACAGTAGATCCCGGGTTTGATTCTTCGGGCTGGCTGCTCCTGTTCTTTGGCTTGGTGCTGTTTGGCACCATCATTGGTTTCACCTTGTACTTCCAGGCGGTTAAAGACATTGGCGCAACGAAAACGGGCATTGTCGCCAGCATCGAAACGGTTTCGGCAACCTTGTTCGCGGTATTGTGGTTGGGAACCTCGTTTTCTTGGATCGACATTGTCGGCTTTGTGTTCATCATGGCTACTGTGTTTGTTCTTGCGAAGCATCCCGGTGACGGTGACATCAAAGCCGAAAAGTAGACCATTTCGTTATTCACGCGTCTGATGGCTTTCATGCGCGGCTAAGACAATTTGCCGTAAGGTTTTGACGCCTGGTGGAGCATGAAAGTAGGTGTCTTATTCGGCAAGTGGTACGAGCGCAATCTGTGTCTGCAGATGCTTATTGGCAATGTAAATGAAACATGTATATATCAATTATTTCTAATAAGAGAATTGCGCAACAGTGCGCAATAATGAGTTCAGCAAGTTACTGCTCTTGCTTGGGGAAGCAAGAGCGTGGCTCCCGTTCGAACGTGCTGGGGGGCACGTAGTAATGGGAAGGTGAACGCCAATGGGGATCGGAGTTCACCAAATGGCAATCTTGCAGGGGAGTGAGGTTGCTTATGTGGAGAGGGCGCTCGTAAGGGCGCCCGCTGCATTTCTAGGATTTGAGGCCCACAAGGAGGGGCATCATCTTCGCTCATGCAAGCCAGGCGTATGCCTGGCTTTTTGTTTTGCTGCACATACTGCAACTGCCCCACGGTGCCATCCGGAAACTATTCCAGGGCCCAGAAACAAAAAATCGGGTCAGGATGCAACTTTTTTTCGATTGCGGATTGTCGGGTGACGCAAAAACGCAGATCGTGGCCTAAAAATGCAGTAAAAAAGCTGCAAAACGATCCCTTTTTTGCTTTGCGGGAATGGAAGAGAGTCCCTAATCGAAAAAAAGTTGCAGAAACGTCAGGATTTTTGTTTTTGCGGTGGGCGGAGATTGCCGTAACGTGGCAAACCTCGCGAAAAATACGCGGAGTCGGCAGCGATGGCAACGGCAATGGTTCAGGCCGAGGAGCAAACCCCGATCTGACGGGTAAACCTGAGCCTGACGGTGGTACGGTTCCAGATTTGCGGTGGTCGCGTTGGTGGAGGGGCGAGCCTGGGGCATGCGAGTTGCATCAAAGAGCAGACTTCCAATTTCGAAGAGTGGCTTTTTGCGTCTGTAAAACTGTCTAGTGCATAAGGCGTGCGGGAGCGAACTGCTGTTTTGCGCGTGGTTCATGATTTCTCGGATGGTTTATTTCCCTATTACGTTCATCCAGCGAATGGTTAACGTTGAAAACGTGTTCCAAATTGAACGTGTTCGATGCTCTTTACATGGGGTTTTGCTGCTATGATCGTTTTACATGCACGAATGCGCAGCTTGGCTTATGCCGAGCAGCTCGTATTC
>UQVJ01000058.1 GCA_900544455.1 uncultured Eggerthella sp.
TTGCCCAGTCGGCGGTCATTGCGTCGCTCGACTCCACAGCGCGCAGGATAATAGGGCGTTGATACGTGCGCTCGTCGCCCATAACGCCAACGCTCTTGATGTCGGGCAGAACCGCGAAATACTGCCAACAGCTATGCTCGCTGTTGCGTTCGCCCGTTTCCTGGAACAAACGCTCGTTGTATGCGTCCAGCTCTTCGCGAACAATGGCATCTGCATTCTTCAGAATCTCAAGCTTTTCGGGGCTTACTGCGCCAATGATGCGGATAGCCAAACCAGGGCCGGGGAAGGGCTGACGATGAACAATGTGGGCAGGCAAGCCAAGGGCGGTGCCCAGCGCACGAACCTCATCCTTGAAAAAGTGATCAAGCGGCTCGATAAGGTCGAAGTGAACACCTTCGGGGAAGGGGATCAGGTTATGATGACTCTTGATGGTAGAAGCCTTGCCGCCAGTTTTGCGGGCGCCAGACTCAATGATGTCCGGATAGATAGTGCCCTGAGCCATGAACTGCACGGGCTTGCCGTCTTCTGCAATATCTTGCGCAACGGTGAAGAACTCTTCCCAGAACTGGGTACCGATAATTTTGCGCTTTGCTTCAGGGTCGGTAACGCCGTCAAGCAGTTTAGCGTAGCGGTCTTCAGCATGAACATGAATGAAGTCCACATCGAACTGCTTGGTGAATACCTCTTCAACTTCTTCAGGCTCGTTCTTGCGAAGCAGGCCATGGTTTACGAATACGCATACCAGCTGCTTGCCAATTGCCTTAGCGCACAGAGCCGCAACAACGGAAGAATCAACGCCGCCGGAAAGGCCCAGGATAACGCGTTTGTCGCCAACCTTTTCACGGATAGCGGCAACGGAATCCTCGATGATGGAATCCATAGTCCAGTCGGCTTTCAGTCCTGCGATATTGAACAGGAAGTTGGAAAGCATCTTATTGCCGAATTCGGAGTGCTTAACTTCAGGATGGAACTGTGTGGTGTAGATGTTGCGCTCAGCGCATTCCATAGCTGCAACGGGGCAGATGTCGGTGGAAGCGGTAACAGTAAAGCCTGCGGGAACCTCGGTTACGGCATCGCGGTGGCTCATCCATACCGTTTGTTCGGTAGGGGTGTCTTCGAACAGGGCACCGCCAGCCACATGAAGGCCAGCTGCACCATATTCTCCCTTTTCGGTGTGGCCCACGGTGCCGCCCAGCTCAACGGCAATGGTTTGGTGACCGTAGCAGAAGCCTAGAATCGGTACGCCCAGTTCAAGTACGCCTGGGTCGATCTTGGGAGCATCTTCTGCATAGACGCTGGCGGGACCGCCTGAAAGAATAATGGCGCTAGGCTTCAAAGCTGCAATTGATGCTGCTTCTTCGTCGCAGGGTACGATCTCAGAGTAGACGCCCAAATCGCGTACGCGGCGGGCGATGAGCTGGCCGTATTGGGCGCCAAAGTCCAGAACGATAACCTTCTGATCCGGAGAGGTTGCTGGCATGTGTTCCTCCTGCTTGACAGTATGATTTTTAACTTTGAAATTCTACCAAAACAGAAAAGAGGAAATGTGATGTTTCGGAAAAACTAGCATCTATGCCCGTATTTAGCTTTTGCGCCTGATCCTCATTTGTGCCGTTTGGTCAGGGGATAAGGGTGGTTTGGTTTTCTGCGGTCCTTTGGTTTGTATCCCATTTTTCGCATTAGAAAATGCTGCTATTGGTGTTTTGCCCAAAGAGTGCTCACTCGCGTTCAATTTTGGTTCGATTACGCAAATATGGATTGTGCCTATCTTGTTAAACGCCAGGTAAACCGTATAATCCAGCCAATTATTCGACTCTCGTGAAAGGGGTGTCAAATGAATGGCAACGACAAAGATGCGCTTCAGTCGTCTCCTTCAGCCGCCTTGGGAATAGGAGAAGCGCTTATTAACCGTAAGCGACTATTGGTAAGTTTGCTTTCCGATAGGGAAGCGGTCCGCGTAATATGCGCCCCTCCTTTGTATGGGAAAACGGTGCTTGCCAACCAATACGCAAGAATGGCTTTTCCTCCGGGAAACGTCACTTGGATACAGGCGTCCGATCCAGAATTCCTCGTAAACCTTGATTCGGGAAATATTGAAGAGGTATTGGATTCCGATAACTCTTCACCTGGAAAGCTGGTGGTTTTCGATGGCATTTCAAAGCTTAAGGGCAAAAGGCGTACAAGCTTGGTAACGCTTATGGGCAAACTTCACACCAAGCAATGTGAGGTGATGGTAACTACTGAAGATTCCACTCTGGCAGCTGATGTTGAACTGCCGGTCGTAGTGCTGGATGCCCGTGAAATGGCACTCTCTTCCGATGAACTACCGAAGCGCCAGGATCACTTTGGCAATCATGAATCTCCTTTTGAAAAGGACCATATGCCGACAAAGCGATGCGTACCGCCTGTAGCTCTCGATAACGAAAGGGGCGCCGATCGATTCCTTAAAGCGCTCCTTCGTCAAACCCCATCCTCTCCAGAAGAATCGCTGGCGCATCTGGCCCTATTCTTGGGAAGCGGCAGTTTATCGCAGATCACTGATTTTTTTGACGAATACACCCAACCTGATATTTCGTTGGTTGAAAGGCTTTATCCATATGCTGGAGTGAGGCTTCTGTCGTCTACTTTTTCTTCATTTGATCTTTCTGACGAAGCGAAGCATGAGCTCATGGCCACGCATTACTCTTCTGTGGCTGCTTTCACTCGTTATGAAGATGAAGCAGGATTTGTCTTAGCATGCGTCGACTTGTGTTTAGCTACTGGCAACCGTGAGCTCGCTGCGATGGCGCTTGAAAGCAGGAAAGTTCAACAATGGTATGCAGAAAAGCACGGTGCAGAAACCTCCAATTATCCGCTGCAAGCTCTTGGAGATAATGCTATTCCGGCCGACGATAAGGCAACTGTAGGCTCGATGAAGCACGAAATCGCTTCGCCTGTTCGAATTGATTTGTTTGGTCGTTGTGAGGTAACGCGTGATGGCGAAAGTGTTTTGTCGAAAGGGGAACTGCGTCGTAAAGCGAAGCTCGTTATTGCCTTGCTGGTAGTCAACGATGGCAAAGAATTGCCACGTACTTGGATTGAACGTATAGTTTGGCCGGAATCGGACCCTGCTTGTGTGCGTTCGAGCTTCTATAACTTGTGGAGCTATATCAGACGTATTCTTACTCCGTCTGGTGAAGAACCGTTTGGGTCGCGTCGTTCGCGCGACACGGTTTCGTTTGCTGGATTAAATTATGTAAGCGATGTCAGTGAAGTTCACGCGCAGTGTCTGCTTCTAAATGGATGCACCGATCCTGATATTTGCAAAAGGGCGTTAGGTGAAATTGAGCGTCTGTATTGTGGTCCGCTTCTACCTGGTGTTCAAAACGACCAAATAGATGCCTATCGCATCACGTATCAGAATCGCGTTCTTGATGCTTTGGTTGATGGGGTTCGAGCGCTTATACGTGTTAACGAGCTTCGTTTGGCGCAGCATTATGCTGAGTTTGCTTTCGGCATCGACCAGACCCGGGAAGATGTTGTGTACCAATATATGAAGGTTCAGCAATTGCTCGGGCAATTTGCTGGTGCCATTTCGACCTTCGTCAGTTGTCGACGTGCCCTGGTAGACCGCTTTGGCATCGATGGCTCGAGCAGACTCGAAGATCTATACGAAGAAATCCTTGAGGAAGTTTCTGCTTCGGGGACATCCACTGAAACTTTTAAGAATGATGGCTCGTCACATCGACAGTAAGGCAAGGGTGCGTTGGTTCGGTAACAAATGCCTCACCAATAAGCGGAAATGGCATGTATTCAGGATATGTAGAAGGTGCCGCGCGGCGCATGCGAGTGTGCCTGTGATAGAGTGAAGCAGTTAAACGAAAGAAAGAGAGATCATGGGTTTCTTTTCTAAGCTTCTTAGTGTGGGTGAAAGCAAGCCACTCAAGAACTATCAGCGCAGGGTTGCCGAGGTAAATGCCCTCGAGCCTGCTATGCAAGCACGTTCTGATGAAGAGCTGGCTCACCTTACCGTCGAATTCCGTGAACGCTTGTCGAATGGCGAAGATCTAGATGATTTGCTTCCCGAGGCATTCGCTGCTGTTCGTGAAGCCAGTGTACGTACCATAGGCCTTCGCCATTTCGATGTTCAGCTCATTGGCGCTATGGCGTTGAACGATGGCAAAATCGCTGAAATGCGTACGGGCGAAGGTAAAACACTCGTTTCTACCTTGGCTGGCTATTTGAATGCTTTGCCTGGTAATAATGTTCACATCGTTACCGTCAACGATTACCTTGCTGCGCGCGACTCTCAATGGATGGGTCGGATCTATCGATTCCTGGGCATGAATGTTGGTTTAATCCAGAACGGCATGGGCCCCGAGCAGAAGATTCCTGCGTACCAGGCCGATGTCACTTACGGCACTAACTCGGAATTCGGCTTCGATTACCTTCGCGACAATATGGTTGCTCGTGCGTCAAGGCGTGTTCAGCGCGGCCATTCCTTTGCCATTGTCGACGAGGTCGACTCCATCCTTATCGACGAAGCGCGTACTCCGCTTATCATTTCTGGCGCAGGCTCTCAGGCTGCCGATACGTATAAGCGTTTTGCGGCCGTTATGCCCTCCTTAAAGCGTGATGTCGACTTTGAGATGGATGAAGCGAAAAGGACCATCTACACCACTGAAGCTGGTTTGGAAAAGGTTGAGTTCCAGCTTGGCATTGAAGACATTTTCAGCGATCCAACAGGCCAGCTGCCTAATCATTTGCAGCAGGCGTTGAAGGCCCAGTTCCTGTTCCATCGCGATGTCGATTACGTGGTGGTAAACGGCGAGGTCAAGATCGTTGATGAATTCACCGGCCGCATCATGGAAGGTCGTCGCTACTCCGAAGGCCTTCATCAGGCATTGGAAGCAAAAGAGCATGTATTGGTTCGCCAGGAAAACCAAACTCTGGCAACCATCACGCTGCAGAATTACTTCCGTTTGTATGACAAGCTCTCTGGCATGACTGGTACGGCTATGACGGAAGATTCAGAGTTCCGTCAGATCTACAACCTGCCTGTTATGTCCATTCCCCCCAACAGGGAAGTTCAGCGTATTGATGAGGACGATCTTATCTATCGCACGGTAGATGCTAAATTCAATGCTGTTGCTGACGATATTGCTGAGCGCCATGCCGCTGGGCAGCCGTGCCTGGTTGGTACGGTTTCCATCGAAAGCTCTGAGCGTCTAAGCCGTTTGCTTTCCAAGCGTGGTATTAAGCATGAAGTGTTGAATGCAAAGAACCACGAACGCGAAGCTGCCATTGTTGCTCAGGCAGGTCGTACGGGTGCGGTTACCATTGCAACGAACATGGCTGGTCGTGGTACCGACATCTTGTTGGGTGGCAACCCCGAAGCCATGGCTCAAGCCATGCTTCTCGAACGTTTTGGCGAAGATGAGGAGCCTACGCCTGCTCAGGTAAAGCAGGCAGAAGCTGAGGCCGAGGCTATCACCAAGCGTGAATCAAAAGAGGTTCTCGCTGCGGGCGGTCTGTGCGTAATTGGTACCGAACGTCATGAGTCTCGTCGTATCGACAATCAGTTGCGTGGTCGTGCCGGTCGTCAGGGCGATCCGGGCGCAACGCAGTTCTATCTTTCTCTTGAAGACGACCTTATGCGTTTGTTCGGTGGCTCGCGCATGGACTCTATCGGTCGCATGATGGAAAAAACCGACATGCCCGACGATATGCCCATCAAGGCATCTATGGTTTCTAAGGCAATCGAAACCGCGCAGCGTCAGGTTGAAGCCTCCAACTTTGCTGCACGTAAGCATGTTCTTGAGTACGACGACGTTATGAACTTGCAGCGTAAAGCAGTTTATGCAGAGCGTAATGCCATTCTTGATGGCAAAGATCTTACTGATCGTATGCCCGAGATTATCGAAGACATCGTAGAATCGCATGTTTTGGAATGGTGTCCCGCCAAGCAGGCGAGTGATGACTGGGATCTGGACTCTCTTAACAAATGGGTTATCCAGATGACGGGCATTGAGGATTTCACCGCAGATTCTATCGACCACGATGATGATGTGAATGCGCTTATCGACGGCCTGGTTGAATATTTTCAGGGCCTCTTCGATGCGAAGGCAAAGGAAATCGGCGCTCCCTTCTCTGATATCGAATCGCAGGTTATGCTGCGTTTTATTGACACGCGTTGGATGGCCCACCTTCAGGAAATGGATTACCTTAAGGCTTCTATTGGCTTGCGTGCGTATGGTCAGCGTGATCCCCTCACCGAATATCGCGATGAGGCACATCGTGCTTTTGCAGCTCTTACTTCCTCGATATACGAGGATTACCTGCGATTCCTGCTTCGTGCTCCCATTGTGGTGCAGGTTGCCCCGCAGGAAGAGTCCAGTCCTCTTGATGGTAAGGTTTCTTATTCCAATCCCGAACAGACCCTCAATGAAGGCTCGGGGGTACGTAGAGGCGCTCCTCAGGGAGGCCCAAATCCTGCTCCTGCTGCGCCGAAGCCTGAAGCCCATAAGCCTCAAACCTATGAAAAGGACAAGAACGACCCTTACGCAAATGTCGGTCGCAACGATCCTTGTCCATGCGGTTCTGGCAAGAAATACAAGAAGTGCCACGGCGCCAATCGCTGAACTAACAGGGGATAGCGAAAGCTTCCCCTTTTGCAGCGTTGTGCTGCAATCGATGCCCCTGCCTTGCTGGCGGGGGCATCGTGATGTTCAGTCAGTTTCTGAAACCGAGAGGAATCGTAGATGATGACCCTTGAAGAGGCAGGAAAGCGCACCGAAGAAGCTCGTGCTTATCTGCACATAGATGAAAAAACAGCCGAGCTGGCCAACTTGGACAGTCAGATTGCCAGCCCTGATTTTTGGAACGATACCGACAATGCTCAGCTTGTTAGCAAGCAGGCTTCCGATATTCGTGACGTAATTGAGCGTTATGAATCTGCCTGTGGATTGCTTGATGACATCAAAACTGCAACCGAGCTTGCTGAGGAAGATCCCGAGTTCGGTGAGGAAATCGAAAACGATCTTGAGCGTCTGGGGAAGATCCTCGATGATTTCGAGATCGAGTCTTGGTTCAATGGTCGCTTTGACTCCTCCGATGCGATCCTTTCCATTCATCCTGGTAGCGGTGGCTTGGAAGCTCAGGATTGGACCGAGATGCTGTATCGCATGTATTCGCGCTACGCCGATTCTAAGGGTTGGAGGGTAAAGGTTCTCGATTTGGTTCCTGGCGAAGGTATCGGTCTCGATCGTGCAAGTATTCAAATTGAGGGTCGCAATGCGTACGGTATGCTGCGCAGCGAATCGGGCGTTCATCGTTTGGTTCGCATTTCGCCTACTGACGACAAGAAGCGTCGTCACACCACGTTTGCTGCGGTTGAGGTAATCCCAGTTCTTCCCGATAACGATATTTCCGTGGAAATCGATCCGAACGACGTTCGCGTTGATGTGTACCGAGCAAGTGGCCCCGGCGGTCAGTGCGTCAACACTACCGACTCCGCTGTTCGTCTCACTCATATTCCTACAGGTATTGTGGTTACCTGTCAGAACGAAAAGTCCCAGCTCCAGAATAAGGAAGCAGCTTTCAGAGTCTTGCGTGGTCGTCTGTACGAGCTCGAAGAAAAGAAGCGAGAAGCCGAACTCGCAGAGCTGAAGGGCGAAAAAATGGACAATTCGTTCGGCAGCCAGATACGTAACTATGTTTTGTATCCGTATCGACTGATCAAGGATACCCGTAGTAATATCGAAAGCGGCAATGTCGAAGCGGCACTCGATGGCGATATCGATGAATTTGTAGTCGGATACCATCGTTGGAAAGCTTCGTTGTAATGCAAAGCCAAGTAATCGACCGAAAGGAAGCCATGAATTCTCTGGCAGCTAAGGAAAAGGCCTGTGCCATTCGCACGGACATCATTGAGATGCTGCATGAAGCGGGCAGCGGCCATCCAGGCGGATCTCTTTCCTGCACCGATATTCTTGCAGCGCTGTATTTTGGCGGCGTGATGAATCACAACCCCGAAAACCCCGAAGATGAGGCACGTGATCGCTTCATCCTCGCCAAGGGCCATGCGGCACCGGCAATCTATGCAACGCTTGCCGAAGCTGGCTACTTTCCTGTTGAGGAGCTGAAAACGCTTCGTAAGCTCGGTACTCGTTTGCAGGGTCATCCCGATTCTAATCTTCTTCCTGGCATCGAGGTTTCTACCGGTTCTCTTGGTCAGGGCCTTTCCATCGCAGCGGGTGTAGCTGCTGGTTTTAAGCTTGACGGCGTTTCCAACCGTGTTTTCACCGTAATGGGCGATGGCGAAACCGAAGAAGGCCAGGTTTGGGAAGCAGCAACATTCGCTGCTCATCAGGGGCTGGGCAATCTTATTGCTGTTGTTGACCTTAATGGGCTTCAGATTGACGGCAAGGTTGACCATGTGTGTGCTAGCGGCACTCTTGCCGGTAAATTTGCCGCTTTTGGCTGGGAAGTCCACGAGGTGAATGGTCACGATGTGGACGCACTCATCGAACTTTTCTCTGCGCTTAAGGCATCTGAAACCAAGCAGCCTAAGGTCGTTATCGCTCATACCATTAAGGGCAAGGGCGTTTCCTTCATGGAAGATCAGGCTGGTTGGCACGGTAAAGCCCCCAACGATGAAGAAACCGAACGCGCGCTTGCTGAGCTTGCTGAAGCTCGCGCTGAGCTGAATGGAGTGAAGTAACGTGGTAAAACTCGCTACCCCTGAACAGGCACAGGAAAAGAAGGCAACGCGCGCTGCATTTGGCGTAACGCTTGCTGAGCTTGCCGCAAGCGGCAAGAAGGTCGTTGCGGTAGATGCCGACCTTACCGGCTCCACCACCACAAAGAAGTTTGCTGAAGCTTGCCCTGAAAATGCAAAGCGCCTGTTCAACGTTGGCATTGCTGAACAGAACATGATCGATGTTGCCGCAGGCCTTTCCCTTACGGGAAACATCGCTTATACGGGTTCATTTGCTGTGTTTGGAACCGGTCGCGCCTATGACCAGATCCGCAATACCGTGTGCTATTCCAACCTCAATGTTAAAGTTGCTCCCACCCATGCTGGCATTTCTGTTGGTCCTGATGGCGGTTCTCACCAGATGCTTGAAGACATTTCCCTCATGCGTGGTTTGCCCAATATGCGCGTATTCGTTCCTGCCGACTATGCTGCATGCTGTGCTGCAATTCGTTTGGCTGCAGAAACTCCTGGTCCTGTTTATATTCGCATGGGACGTGCTGCTGTTCCTGCTGTATACGCTCCCGATGTTGAGCTTGAGGTCGGCCGCGCTTACGTGCTTCGTGAAGGCACCGACGTTACTCTTATCGCTTGCGGTGTGGAAATAGCCGAGGCAATGAAAGCCGCTGACGCTCTTGCCGAACAGGGCATTTCCGCTGAGGTCATCGATGCTTTCTGTGTAAAGCCCCTCGATGCCGAAACTATCCTTGCTTCGTTGAAGAAAACCGGCTGCGCAGTAGTAGCAGAGGAACATTCCATTTACGGTGGCTTGGGCTCTGCTGTAAGCGAACTTGCTGCTGAGCAGTTCCCGTGCCCCATCGAATTGGTTGGTGTTCGTGATCGTTTTGGCAAGTCTGGTGAGTTTAACGAACTGCTTGCCTACTTTGGACTTGACGCTGATGCCCTTGTTCAAGCTGTGGAAAAGGTTCGTGCCCGAAAGCATGCCTGATATACTCATTTGCAGTCTCAGAATTACACCCTATGAATGGAGCATACTGTGACGAATGAACAGAGTGGGGCTCCAATGGGCAGGCATGCCCAGAAACAGCCTCCAGTAAATCAGGTAGCGTCCCAACTTTCCCAGTCGCTTCCTGTAGTGAATATCGAGGAGACCGCTCCTCAGTACACGGGTAATCCGGTTATCACGCTTGATCACGTTACCAAGATCTATGAAGCGCAGCCAAATAACCCCGCGCTCAACGATATTTCGCTGCATATTTTCCCTGGCGAATTCGTGTTCTTGGTGGGTCATTCCGGTTCCGGTAAGTCGACCTTCATCAATTTGCTTATCCGTCAGATCAAACCTACCAAGGGTAAGATCTATATTGCAGATGAAGACCTTACTCAGATGCGTAACTGGCGCGTTCCGTACCTCCGCCGCAATATCGGTTGCGTATTCCAGGACTTTAAGCTTCTGCCGAATAAGACCGTTTTCGAAAACGTTGCATTTGCGCTTGAGGTAATTGGTAAGTCGCGTCATGTCATCCGCACCCAGGTTCCTGAGGTTCTGCGTCTGGTTGGCCTGCAGGACAAAATGAACAAGCGTCCTGATCAGCTTTCTGGTGGTGAACAGCAGCGTGTTTCCATTGCGCGTGCTATTGTCAACCGCCCTCCGCTGCTCATTTGCGACGAGCCTACGGGCAATCTTGACCCGCAGAACTCGCGCGGCATTATGGACCTGCTCGAGCGAATCAACCGTACGGGCACCACGGTTCTTGTTGCTACGCATGACCGCGAAATGGTCGATAACATGCGTCGTCGCGTAATTGCGCTTGATAAGGGCGTTCTGACCCGCGACCAGGACAGGGGAGTGTACGGTTTCGATGTCTAGTATTTTTTATTTCTTCCGCGAATCGCTTACGGGCTTTACGCGCAACCTTTCCACTACGCTTGGATCAATCATCACGATTTTCCTTTCGTTGTTGATCATTGGTCTTTTCTGCATTGCAGGTGCTGTGGTTAACAATGTTGTTGCTTCGGTAGAAAACCAGGTTTCCATTACGGCATACGTAAAGGACGACGCAAGTGATGCCGATATCGAAAAAGTGATGAAGAGCATTGAAGGGTATGACGGCGTGGAGAGCGTTTCTTTCACCACGAAAGATCAGGCTCTTGAAAACTTCCGCAAGTCCACATCTAATCCTGAAATCGTCGATCAGCTAGACGGTGAAAATCCTCTGCCGGCATCTATCGATGTTCAGCTTGATGACGCCCAGAGTGTTCAGAGTATTGCTTCTAATATTTTGGCAAACCAGGATTTTGTTGATATCTGCGATAACGCAGATGATCCTTCCGATTCATTGCAGTATGGTCAGAAGACGGTTGATAAGCTCTTCTCGCTTACCAATGCTATCCGTACGGCAGGTATTGCCCTTATTGCGCTGTTGATTTTCATTGCATTTATCTTCATCAACAACACCATTCGCTTGGCTATTCTTGCTCGTAGATCGGAAGAGCACACGTCTGAACTCCAGTCACGT
>UQVJ01000059.1 GCA_900544455.1 uncultured Eggerthella sp.
AGAAAGGAAGTATAACCAAAATGATTAAAAAAATTGCAAAGAAAATTACCCCGTGTGCAATCAGCGCAGTTCTTACTGCGGGCATTGCGACGTCCCCAATTTCAGTATATGCTGACGAATTGGAAAATCCTCAAGCGACCGAGGAGGTTGAAACGCCTACTTCGACTATTGAAAAAACCGAAACAAACACCATTCCAGAGGCGAAAGAAGAACTTCCGTCCACCCCATCTAATTTGCCAAATGCAGATTCTATCATTTTCCGTGCTTTGCCCCACGCGAAGTAACCAGCGTCGCAGAAAACTCACCAGTGGCATCAGCAACGGGATTCGCCTCTTCGCCCAAAGGGTCCCCCTTGAAGATAACGCCATCGGGCGAAACGATAACGCGACCCGTGCGCTTTTCGAAGCAGTACACAAAAAACGATTTGATAGCAGCAACTGCGGGAATGGAAGCAAGCATGCCCACAATGTTGCCAACAAAGCCCCCAACGGCAAAACCCAAAGCAGAACCCACCATCAAAGCCATAATGACCAACGCAGGATGGATATCCACTGAATTACCCATAATTTTCGGGGAAATAAAGGTGTAGATGAATTGCTGCACAGCAATGGTGTACACCAAGGCGACAACAGCAATAAGAGGGCTTGAGAAGACGCCCACGATTGCCGCCATGCCGCCACCTAGCCACGGGCCCACAACGGGAATGATGTTCAGCAGACCAGTGATGACACCCAAAGCCGCCGCACTGGGAATGCCCATAACGGCAAAACCAATTCCGCAACAGACACCGATAAGCATGCATTGGACCAACGTGCCCTTGATGTAGCCGCCCATAACGCGAGTGCCCGTGAGATAGATGATGTCTAAATCCTCTTGGAAACGAGGACCGAACACCCGCTTGATTTCAGCGCCCAATGCAGGCAGTTCCATAAGGACCCAAAACGCTACCACCAGTGAAAAACCAATAACCATGGCAGAGATAGCAACGCCGGAGCCAACCGAAACCATGCCCTCCGCGCTAGCAGAGGCCATCCCGGAAAACCAGGTTCCCACCGATGAGAAGGCATCATTCATCCAATTGGAGATACGCTCATCTTGAAGGATATAGGCGTACTGCGAATACACGTCATTCCAGACGTTGCGCACCTGTGAAACTTGGTCAGCAAAGGTTTGAAGCAACGCAGTAAACTGTTCGCCCACGCCAAACATAGGCGAAAATAGCATCCAGCTGAGCGCCGTTACCACCACGCCCATAAGGATATAAGCCATACATGTTCCCCACAGGCGGCCAATGCCTTTTCTTTCCAGATAGTTAACTGGGCCCCTCAAACAGAAAACGATGATGGTCGTCCAAACAACAATGGCCACGGGAGTGGCCAAAATGTTAAGCGCCTGCCCAAGCAAATACAAAAGAGCAAACAACACGATAATGAAGGTACTCGTGTACAAGCGGCGACGCGATTTTACCGTTTTCAATTCTTCTTTGCGAAACTCGCTATCCGAGAGATGAGTATCGCTGTTCGTCATAATTGGTTAAGCACTCCTATTAGTTCTGAGCGGATTCGGAATCGCGAGAGATTTGAACGGAGAAGGCATCCTTCAGACTAGAGGACATCTCGTTCGTCTGAGCCTGCGCCTCTTCGCGAGCGGCAACGGCTTCAGCTGCTTCGGCGCGCTTCACATCGGCGCGAGCCTGGGCGCCTGACACGCACGCCTCAACGCTGTCGAGCTTCTGATCGACCACCTGCGCAACAGCACCAACGCGAGAATCTTCCGCCTTAGCGCCCAGCGGAGCGATGCGGCTGCGAAGACGGCTGGTCACGTTGGAGAGAGCGTCCAAAGGGAGTGAAGTAATGTTGTCGAGAGATTCAGTTGCCTTGGAGACATTACCCGTGATGGTGTTCACGTCTTCCAAGATCTGATCTACCCGCATGATCTCAAGATTTGCAGCATCAACCGTAAGAGTGATGCGCTCCATCAACGGATCGATGCGCTCAAGAGCGGGCTTTGCCGTGTCGAGCGCTTCCTTAGCCTCCACGACCAAAGGATCTACTTTCTCAAACGTTTCCTTCATAGACTTCGTAAGGGTGATGAAAAGGTATGCCATGGCACCCAGCGCAACAACGCCGGCAATGCACAGCAGCACGATTCCCACAGGAATCAGCGATTCGAAGATTTCCATCTTTCCTCCTCTGGTCAGGAACATAAAATTCGCATGTGCAGATTACATTCTATCGGATAGAGGGGCGTCAACGCGATACCTCTCCCAACCTCGTTCCCCAGGCGTGAAAAACGCCCCACGTTCCAGGCCTTCGGGGAGATACCGCTGCTTAACGTAACCCTCGGCATAACTATGGGGATACAGATACTCACCGTATTCCTCGGATCCCGGACGATGGCGGTCACGCAAGTAGTCAGGCACAGGACGAAGCGGGCCGTTGCGCACCTCGTCGAGCGCTTTGCCGATGCCGGCGTAGGCGGAGCAAGATTTCGGGGCTAACGCCATATACACTGCCGCCTGAGCCAAATTGATGCGGCATTCGGGCATACCGATAACCTCAACAGCCTTAAAGCACGCTTCGGCAACCAGAAGCGCTTGCGGATCGGCATTGCCAATGTCCTCAGACGCCGAAATGAAAATGCGACGAGCAATGAACTTCGGGTCTTCCCCGCCATCGATCATCCGGGCAAGCCAATACAAAGCCGCATCAGGGTCAGAACCACGCATCGACTTGATAAACGCCGATATCACGTCGTAGTGCATGTCCTGCTTCTTGTCGTAGGGAAGTGTGCGGTGAGGAACCGCCGTACGCACCATTTCCTCGGTGATAGCCTGGGCTTTTTGAGCACGAGCCAAGTCGGAGGCAAGCGATAAGGTGTTCAGGCAACTGCGCGCATCGCCGCCGGCCAAAAGCAGCAATGCTTTGCGGGCATCTTCATCAAGCGAGAAATCTCCCCTCAAGCCTCGGCTGCTTTCCAAGGCATGGTCCAAAATGGCGGAAAGAGCATCGTCGCTGAGCCTATGGAGCTCGACAATGCGCGATCGGGATATCAAGGCCGAATTCACTTCAAAAAAGGGGTTTTCCGTTGTGGCCCCAATCAAAACCACCACACCGTCTTCAACCGCATGAAGCAAGGCATCTTGTTGCGCGCGATTGAAGCGATGAATCTCATCAACAAATAGAATGGTGCGAATGCCTCGATTTATCAGGCGCTTGTCGGCATCTGAGATCTCGCGGCGCAGATCGGCAACCGTGCCACCAATAGCCGAAACCTCAACAAAATGGGCGTGGGTGGTCTCGGCTATAACGTGGGCAATGGATGTTTTCCCCGTTCCAGCAGGGCCATACAGGATAACGGAGGAAAGCGTGTCAGCTTCGATAGCGCTACGCAGCCATGTTCCTTTGCCTAACGCATCTTCTTGACCGATAAGGTCGTCGAGCGTTTGCGGACGCATACGCACTGCCAAAGGAGCATTTGCTACACGTTTGCTGTTTTCTATGTCTGTGAAAAGTGTGTCCATGAGTTGACCTTAACACGGGCGCTGGAAGAACCGCGCCCAGCGAACCAAACCCCATACCGATCACGCAGAAAGACTTTGCGCGTAGGCTGAAAGAACAGCCTGTTCCAGCACTTCCCTATCCTGCTCCGTAAAGGTATATTCCACCGTTTGCGGCTGAGATGCATCTGCGACGCTTTCCTGCTCCACGCGGACAAACGTAGCCGTAACCCGAGGACTTCCCTGGGCCATAAGCGCCAGCGCATAGCATTGAGCTTGAAGAAGATGTTTACCGAACACCCGTGCGGCAGATTCGTCGGGCGAGCCCCCCGTCTTGTAATCAACCAAGAAGGCAGAACCATCCTCATCAAACGAAACCGCATCGATTTCGCCTTCCAGGTATACCGCATTCGAGGCAACACCCAAACACACCATGAACGGCACTTCGGCCCGAGGGACGCCCTTGGCCACCAACGCACGAGCGATATCGCTTGCAAACCACCTATCGAGCGCAACACCCAGTCGCAACTCCTGCGATGAGGTTAACCCCTGAGCGCGCACCTGGGCAGCAACCACCTCGGCTGTGGGACGCTTCAGCTCGAACCCGTCGAATTGAGCGATGGCGCGCTGCGCCAAACGATGAAATGCCGTACCTAGCGCTGTGGCATTTTCCTCAAAGAAAGCCTGGTCAACCTCGAACATGGGCGACTTGGCTGCTTCATCGGGATCTGGATTCCAATGGGAGGCATCGCCAATCGAAGAGTATGAGAACACCTCTTCTCGAGAAGCATGATATGGCTGGCAATACGGCGCAGATGGCAAGGGAGACGCGGGGATAGTAAACGGCTTCCCTTCCTCGACAACACGCTCCACCCGTTCGGCAGGGGTATCAAGTACCGTCAGCTCAAAATCCATAGGCGCGCTTCCACCGTAATCGAGCTTCTGCATCGGGGCGTTTGCCGAAGCTTCCCACTGAAGCGCCTCATGCAGATCGTCAAGAATGCCTTTGCCTTCGTATGAAAAGTTTTTATTACCCGAATGCGCCACACCGATGAACAACGACCTGCTGGCACGAGTCAGGGCAACGTATAGCAAACGGCGGGCCTCGGACAGCTCCTGCGTGGCAACATAGCCTTTCAGGGAAAGCATCAGATCCTGATAAGTTGACGCCTGCATTATATCGGCGCCCGGCTCATCGCTCTGCTCTATAAACTCATGGAGGCCTTGGATGGTTTTGCGAACCGAACGCAGCATCGGCGAATCGATCCCAACATAGGTTGACGCCGCAATGTTTTCGGCAACCAAGCTTTCAGCCTTTCCCGAAAGGCGTAGATCGGCCAAGGCAACATGGGGAAATTCAAGACCTTTGCTCGCATGAACCGTCATTATTCGCACAAAATTCGAGCTGCTGGCAGAAAGCGTTCCAGGGGCAAGCTTCAACGTGGCCAAGTCGCTCTCAAAGCGATCCGCCGTTCGGGCAAGCCCCAGCCCCAATTTCTCAACATCCTCCAACATTCGCAGCGCCTTGCCAAGGTTACCCACAATGGCCTGACCCTGAGCCTGCTCGCCTTCAAGGCGAATGAGCCACCCGCTCGAACGCAGCAAGGTGCGTACCCCTGCCGCCACACCGAAGCGGCGGACCGAATCAAACGCCGCATCGAGGCAGATGTGGGCAAAGTCGATTTGGTCCTCTTGCTCGGGAGCAAGACTCGTAAGCCCCTTTTCGTCCTTCCAGGCAGCAAATCCGTCAGCCAGAGTCCTGCGAAACCTACGGCCCTGACGGCTGGTTCCTGTAGCCAAGTGAAGCAAGGCGTCATCGCCCAAAGCGAACAGGGGCGAAGTGAGCACCGCGTAGAGAGCCTCGTTATCGGTGCAGCTCGAAAACAGACGCACCACAGAAGCAACCAACTTAACTTCCTGGGAATTCGAGAACGTAGACCCCCCGGCAACCAGGCAATCAAAGCCCGCATCGCGCAAAGCCTGCGCATATACACCAACATTTGACATGTTTCCTAAAAGCAAAACCATGTCAGAAGGCGAAGCTGGATTGCTTGGGTCGTCGCGCAAGCCGGCAAAATGCTCGGCAATGCGACGAGCGCACGCAAGGCGTCCCGCCCCTAGACCAGGACCCCCCACCTTACAATCAAATAGGGCCATGGAAACACGGGGGCGCATCTCAAAGAGCGGATCCTCTTGGTTATTCACTGCTCCCTTAGGTGCCAACGAAAGGAATCGATTGCCAAATACCTGTGGCTGCGAAAATACCTTGTCCACAAAGGAAAGCACATCGGCGTGACTTCTGAAATTGTCGGGAAGGCTCACAAACTGAGCCTCGGGGCACTCCGCTTCAAGGCTTTCGCGATAGCCGAAAAAGACGTTTACGTCGGCACCGCGAAAACGGTAGATGCTCTGCTGAGCATCACCAACCGTGCACACGTTGGAAAGCCCAGGCTGAGCAAGCGCGCGCACCAAGGCAACCTGGAGCTCGTCGGTATCCTGGAACTCATCGATCATGATGATCTTAAACTGGCGTCGGTAGGCATCGGCAATTTCAGGATAATCAGCCAACGCATGATATGCCATGCGAAGAAGATCGACGTTGTCGATATTTGCAGCACCCTTCAGGCGCTGATATTCTTCATCGACAGCACGAGCTACACGCAGCAACGCCTGGACATCGCAAGCCGAAAAAGCCGCTTCCACCTGACCTGCAGCAAATGCATAAGCGTCACGGTACTCCGCAAAAAAGGTAGGATCGCTTTCCTTCACACGATATTTGGGGCTGGTTTTAGGGAATGAGAAGAAAGCCTCGACAAAACGAGCAGCCTCGAAATCAGGATCCGAAAACGAGGTGCAGCCGCCGTACTCCAGAAGGTACTCATTGGCCATTTCCAAGGCCGCTGCTGCCGCTTCATGATTTTTAGCATCAGTCTTTCCCTGCTTGGGCAAACCCTCAAGGCAGGAGACAAACATCTCCCCCAGTTCGACCATCTGACGCATGAGCGCCGAAGGATCCCCTTCCACCTCAGGAACCACAACGGCGTCAAAGCCCCCTGGCAAAGCAAGGGCGCGCGAAGTGATCTTGTGAACCCAGGCTTCGATACTGGACGAAGCAGCGCCCTGAGAATAAACGTCGAGAGAGCCCACAAAGCTCTTCAATGCCGCATCATTACCACCCTGGATCCGTTTGATAATGATATCAAACGCCTCATCGTAATAGCACTTGGATTCCGTTTCCGAGATTACTGAAAAAGCAGGGTCTATACCAAGCTCAAGAGCGTGTTCGCGAAGCACTCGAGAGCACATTCCATGAATAGTGGAAATCCACGCATCATCGACCTTCAACGCCTCTTCGACCAAGCCCATGCCCGCAAGCTGGCGCTTAATACGGGACTTCAGCTCAGCTGCCGCTTTCTTGGTAAAGGTAATTGCCATAACCTGGTCGATGCTCTGCAAGGGCGAGGCATCAGGGCCGCCCTCTGAAAGCGCGTAGGCTATGCGCTGGGTTAGCGTAAAGGTTTTGCCGCTGCCCGCACCAGCAGAAACCATAAGCGGCTTATCCAGGGTCGTGATAATCTGACGCTGGCCAGGAGTGCAGGTATCAAGATTCACGAGAGCCTCTTTTCGCAGTAGCGGACCGGACAATACGTACATGAAGATTCGCAGAGAGGATTGGGGGCAATATTGCCTTCCAGAAGATCGGCAATGCGCTTGCCCACTTCTTGTTCGACCATGTCAAGATACGATTCAAAGTTCATGTTCACGCCACAAGCACTCCGCGCAAACCCCGTAACATCAAGCAGGGACGAATCAAACGAACCGGCAATGGACCCAGCCGGCTCTTGAGCCCTATAGCTCAGGTACAAGGCGCCGACAGGGCGCGCAGAATCAATAATGCGGCGCAGCGCCTGCGCATAAACAAGCGTCTGGATCTTAGGCGGAATATGGAACTCCTCCTGTTCGTCGGGATCGAACCCCGCATCATGCCCCAAAACGCCACCTTTATAGTCAATCACCGCATAATGACCGTGCTCGGCATCGATATCAACCCTGTCAACGCGGCCCATGAGGCGCACGCCCGCATAATCAACGCCTTCGCCAGGCTCAATTGACAGCTCAAACTGCCAAGGGGTAAATCGGGGCAGCATACGAGCTTGAACGTTAAGATTGCCAATCAACGTTTGCTTCAATCGATTCGCCTGAGCATGCTCCGCGGACGAAAGAGGAAGGTAGCGCACACCTTCAGCTTGCACCTGCTTGGCAAGCTCTTCATCGAATACGCGACTCAAGCAAAGTTGAGCCTGTTCCAGATTTCCAGGAGTAACGCGTTTGGCGGAGATATCTTGCTCCAGACAACGGTAGAACGATTCCCAAACCGAATGCACGAAAACGCCTTGCTCCAAAGGCCCGAACAATTCGTCGGGCGCTTCAGGGCGCAAACGCCTTGCCGTATACCAGCGATATGGGCAATTCACGTATTCCTCTATCGCAGAGGGAGAAAGCACAACGGTAGCTGGATCGTCGGGGGCCCGAAACAGAGAAAGCAACGGTTTGGAAGATTCGCCCACGATGCCTGGCGCAAAAGCCGGTATCACGATGGAATCGGGCTTTTCGCCACCCGCCTGGTAATTCGACGCGTAAGTGTTGCGCGAACCGCCTTCATCGCGGGTGGCAACAACATCATGCAGGTGCTGAGGTATTCCGAAGCTGTCAAGCTCCTCATCCCCCTCCCGCAGGCACTCGCAGAACTCGTCAAGCACAAAAGAAGGGTATACATCTTCGTCGCCGCCAGCATTCAACACGCGCTCACACGCAAAGTACCTTGTTGCACACCCCTTCACGCGCTCAAAAGCAAAACGCGCATCCTGCAGAGAATGGCGAGGCACCTGAATACCGAGCTTCTCTTCAAGCGTAACCAATGCATTATGCGATTCACCTGCAGAAATGTAGCGCGCATCCAAATCGCAACGAACGACAACGTCGAAACGGCTCTGCACAGAAAGCGAAGATGCTTGCGAAGCGTCCAACACCACAACCCTATTGCCGCCAGAGCCGCACGTGCGTGAAACGTCAACTGCAAGCGAAGACAACGCAAACGCGAACGCCTCGGGGCCTATCTCCCAACGACGGGCGGCTTCGTACACACCGCGCAAGGCCACAATGGCAATTTGCTGCTCGAAAACGGAAGCCGCATCAAGCCCGCGCAGCTCTTCCGACAGGTCGATGAATCTGTCGAGCAAAAGCGAAGCATCGGCATCGGCCACCAATTCCTCGAACAAATCGTAGGTTTCCGTGACCAGATGCATCATGGCCTGAAGTTCTTCGAAAGAAAGCGCCCTGTCTCCACGAACCGAAGCATCGATTTTGGCAGCAGCCTGAACAGAAATGCCGGAAAAAGGAGACGACGCGAAATCCATCAAAGCGCGCGGATCGTGACGATCGCCAAGAATGAACTCACGAATTGCAAGGTAGGCACGACCAAAATGCGTTTCCGCAAAAGGCTTTCGCGCCCGAAGAACGCATTCGCATCCGTGAGCAGAAAGCGCTTCGGACAGCGTTTCATACACCGAACAAGGGCGCGAAGTAACCACTAAGACGCTCCCTGCCCTCCCTTTAGCAGACAACGCTTCGCAAGCCTGGCGAACATAGCTGGATATGAGCGCGTTTTCCGCGGATGGGCCTGAAGCAAAAAGGAACTGAGGCTGCACGCCTTCCGTCAAACCGGTGATGCAACCAGCACCATCGCCAAGGGCGGCACAGGGTATCCCTGCCCTTTCAGTGAACTGGGCAAAGCATGGAGGCAGCTCCACCCCTTCAGCCAGCGTAAAGGAAATTTCCCAGTTGACACCCAAAAGCGCATTAAGGGCATCGCCCTGTTCGATAAATCCGCGTCGCAGCAGAGCAGCCCGATACGGCTCCACTAAAGCAAGAATGCTGCGTTCTTGCGCCGAAAGAGCAGCTGGCGGATTGCAGACTACCGCTTCAAGGGCGTCAAAGCCAATTGCCTCAGAAAAGAAACGACACACAAGAGCAATACCACCATCGGTAAGCTCAAGCGCCCCAGCCCCAGAGGATTGCTCGAGCAAAGAGCGAACGGCAAAAGAACGGTCAAGCGAAGAGACCAGTGTACGGCCATCGCCATACAGCTCCCAAGCATCAGCAAGCCATGCGGCAAGCGTGGTTGCCTCAACACCGAAGCAAGCGCCCTGACCCTTAGCAGCAAGCTGCTTCCTGTACGAAAGAGCTTGATCGTGGGTGTTGAAGATAACTACATTCCTTGTCACTGAACATTCCTCTATATTTGGTGGCCATTGTGGGTTTTCGAATACTGCAACACGTTGTGTGTCAAGACTTTTTCTTTATCACGATATACCTATACTGAAGTTAGCCGATCCCGTGTCTGCGATGGACCGATGACATTTAATTGGGAGCCTCAGATTGCGTGTGGAATGGAGATTCGCATCTGTTGATGCGAAAGCCAGGAACCAAGCTGCGGGCACCCACCTAGCTAGGTGGGTTCATCCAATTAGCGGGGTCGGTTTTTCTATGCCAAAATTCGCTGTCTTCACCAGCAATTGCTCCGAAAACCTGCTTCTTTTGGAAGCACAAACCCCAAGGTCAACCTTTACCCGCAGATCAACCTCGGGGCGAATGCTTAATGAACCGCGCCGTAAACATAGCCCCATCCATGAGAAGAGAGCGATGAATTTATCTGGCCGCAAAGACGATCTCGGGTGTAGAGACCAGGAGGCAACAGGTTAAGAACCTCCATGAGCTCGCTGTTGAGTCCGTAAGCCTCACCCTCCAACACCACTTCAAGCCTCATATAATCCTCACGGCCGATAAACAGCCTGTCGATAAATTCCTGGAGCACACCGTAGTCGGAGCTTTTTTCTCGTGCCACGCTTCCCTCTTTCTATAGCAATAACGCAAGCAACAGAACGCTACTGCGGCGCCACAACATCGCCGCCACCAACCGTTGCAAGTAAAGCGCCCGTATAAGCCGGGGTGGCGGCACCCGATGCTCGAAGGAATTGAACTCCCTGAGCACGAAGGCGTACTGCAAGCTCTACCACTGCATCGGCAGTGGGGTACGGGTTTTCGTCGGTAGGCTCAAACTGGCGCCTGTCTTTGCGGCGAACCGAAGCATCCACGAGCAGGGGCTTATCCGTAGCCGAAGCCATCTCCTTGGCAAAGCCAACCAAAACATGCGCAGGGGCATCTGAGACTATGCCGATAACATCAGCGCCATACTCGTCACACAAGGCAACTCCCTCGGACAAGGTACGGCAACCAGGAAACATGCCTTCCCCATTCGGCGCCAAGCTGATAAACACAGGGCCATCGTATACCGCACGAGCACCCATAAGCGCACACTGGGCGTCATCAAGGCTCTTGAATCCTGTGAGATACAGCGCATCAAAGGGGTACTGGGTCAGTGCCAAAACGGCATCGTGATACTGTTTCTTAGACTGCTTAAGGGAAACGGCGGAAGTTGGGTCGAGCGGCAAGCCGGTAGGGCCAATTGCCGCAATAAGATGCTGCGGAGAGAACTGGGCTGCGGTTTCATAGGCGATGCGCGCCATATCGTCAGAGCGCCCCTCG
>UQVJ01000060.1 GCA_900544455.1 uncultured Eggerthella sp.
TTCTTCAGTGTTTTCCCCTAGGAGCGCCGCTTCGTTAAAAGACTCGATGTGGGTTTGAAGATTTGAGATATTGTGAGGGATATTGGTTTGAAGTACCCTTCCGACATTGGGGAAGGTGACGTAGTTAAGCATTTCGGGCTTGTTATTGACAATTGTCGGAATGGCCTCATCTTTGGTCAAGATCTTCGTGATGCTGTATTCCTTATCGCTAAGCCAGTTTTCCCACTCTGCTAAGCTTTTGCTCTTTACGAATGCGCGCATTTTCTCGAAGGAATCAGGCGCCTGCCATTCTCTTTTTCTGCAGTCGTCCCGTAATTCTTCCAGTCCAGTTTCCTGAGTGAAGGGAACCCAGAATTTTTCTTCGATCATGGCAAACATGAGAGCTGCGCCATCGCTTGTTTCGTAAATGTTGTAGCCGACGGAGGGATACTCCAGGTCGTTACGCTTGTGAATTTTTCCGTTGAAGAGCCAGCGTGAGTCGATAAGCGATTGCCACCATAGAAAACAATTGAACATAGCTATGTCGATGTAGGACCCTTCTCCGGTTTTGTCCCTATTGAAGAGAGACGCAAGAAGTGCTTGACCTGCGACCATGCCTGTCGCGTAGTCGCAGAGCGGAAGAGGGAATGCGTTGTCGTTTTGAAGGTCAAGGTAGCCCGTTGAGGCAATCATCGCAAAATCATGCCAAGCTTTTTGAGAGCGTGGGTCTTCTTGTCCGAAGGCGCTTATCGAAGCATAGATAATATTTGGGTTTTTCTGGCGGATGGATTCGTAGTCGATTCCGAGCCTTTTTGTTACTCCTGGCCGGAAGCTCTCTATGATGATGTCCGCCTTTTTTGATAGCTCCTGAAAACAATCATTTGCTTCTTTGTTTTTCAGGTCTAAAGAGATCGATTTTTTGTTTCGGCAGAGTGCAGTGCTGTAGTAGGAAATGCCGTGTTTGGTGGGCGGGTCGTATCTGCAGAAATCACCGCGTTTGGTATCTTCGACTTTGATTACCGTTGCGCCCCAGTCAGCGAGTATCTGCGTTGCAAAGCCGCCGGGCATGTACCTTGTCAGATCTAAAACGAGTAAGTCTTCGAAAGCGTTTCCATTTCTTGCCATCATTGCAATTGTCTCCTCCCTCCCCAATAAAGACGCATTGATTGGCTTGATCGTATTCGTATGACATGGTGCGGACTAATTCAAACAAGTACAAAAAAACGACGAATCGAAATATTTCAAACAGTGAAGCATGAGCCCGTCTTGGTATTTGTTTCGGTTCGTCTTGCCCCTATACCCTAGGAGCAGGAGCTAACTAGTACTGCCCCAAAGAAAGACGCAAGCTCCTGATTCCTTGATTTTTGCCAAGGGAATTTTCGTATCTATTACTACAAAAGGAGGGATTGTAATGGGTTCTTCAAGCATGGTCGAGGCGAGGCTGGACGCGGTCCAAGACTCGATCGACGGTTCGATCGGGAAATCCTATCATGGCATTGCTGCACGTCTTGATAGGATTCCTGCAGGTAAGGCGGTGCGTGTCGTCTTATGGCTTTCCGGTGGTATTTGCTTTTGCGATTCTATCGATATGAATATTGCCGGTCCGATCATCGCTCAGTTTTTAACAACAGGCTGGTCGGACAGCATGCAGAATGCGACATTTGTTTCCGTTACTGCATTGGGCTATTTGGTTGGCGGCTTAATATCAGGCATTGTCTCTGACGGTTTGGGGCGAAAGAAAGCGCTAATCATATTCCCGTCAATTTTTGTTGCCTTTGCGTTTGTTGCATCTTTTGCGCCAAATATGATGTTTTTGACGTTTTGCAGATTCTGTATGGGTGTTGGCTTGGGGGCAACATACCCATGCGGATATGGCGCAATGAGCGAATTCAGCCCCATCGACAAACGCGGCCGTTATCAAGCTTGGGTGGGTCTGATTGCAAATACGGGCACTCCTACAGCATCGCTACTTTGTACGTTCTTGCTTCCAGTTGTTGGTTGGCGCGCCATGTTCATCTTGGCAGGTTGCCTCGGCTTAACCGTGCTTCTATGTGTTATCAAGTGGTTCCCAGAGTCGCCGCGTTGGTTGGCTCAGCATGGTCGCAACGATGAGGCTGATGCCCGCGTGACAAAGATGGAGAACCAGATGCGTGAGCTTGGTCATGTTGTTGATCCTGTTCCCGCCGAAGAAATAAAGAGGCTTGAGGAAGAAGCGAAGAATCAGCCCAAAGAGCTCCCTTATCGTTTCCTGTTCTCCAAGAAGATGCTGCCTCGTACCATCGTTGCAGGAACTATCCAATTCTGTAATTTCGTGGTTTCATATACGATCATTACTTGGACGCCAACCATCTTCATTGGACGCGGCCTTGAGCTTCAGTATTCGACGGCTTTGACTACTTTGATTCTTATTGGCATTCCGACGGGCATTGCGCTGCTAAGCTTGCTTGTTGATAAGTTTGGACGAAAGCCACAGTTGATTATTGGCATCTTGGGTTCTGGCATTATTGGCTATCTTTGGACTTTGATCCCGATTGATCAGGTGATACCTATCGTTGTTCTTGGTTTCGTCTTGGCTGCCTGGACGAATTATTGGGGCCTTATTGCTTCATCGGTTTATCTGCCAGAGCCTTTCCCCACTCAAATTCGTGTTCGCGGAGCAGGCATCGGTAATGCCATCGGACGTGTGGGCGCTGTCCTCTCACCGTTTTGGATTGCGGCGCTTTTGGATTCGTCCCTTGGGGCAACTGGAGTGTACTTGGTAAATGGCCTCGTTTGCGTTGTTGGTGCTGTTATCGTTGCGATCTTTGCTGTTGAGACCAGGGGTCGATCCCTGGAAGAGGTTAGCGCTGACGTTCTCGAGGGAGCAGATAAATACATCAAGTAGAAGACTTGGAAATTGGGGCGGCAGTTGCAGGTACGGTCCCGGCGTCAATTGCTTTGGGAGGGGGATTGGCGCCGGGATCCTCTCGCTGCTTTGTGCGGAATATGCAACCCTTGACAGTGTGGCGCTTCGTAGGGGAGAAGAGTGGAGGTTTTTGCCATGTTTTCATCATTTATGGAAAAGAGGAATCTTCAAAACAAGATCTACGATGAAATGATCGAAGACGCAAAGAGAGAAGAGGAGGAGAAACGTCGGAAGCAAGAGTCTAGATGGGGGTGCGAATGGCGGGGGAACCTATCTCCCTGGCAGTATTCGGAAACGGAGCAAGCTCTTTTGTCCGAACTTCGAGATAGAGCTTTGGTTTCGTTGGATATGCCCAGTGTGTATTCCGATAAAGCTGCGCTAGCTATTTGCCGTCAATTGGGTATGTTGGGAAAAGGGAGATCGAAGACAGGCGAATGGGTGCTGAGCTCTTTGGCCAACGCTCGTTATATGACTGAGATTCGTAGTTATTTGCTCCGTTATCCAAAGGCGACGATTATAAATATCGGCAACGACCTCAGCACTTTATTTTATCGTGTCAACAACAAACAATTGACCTGGTGCAATATAGCAGATGAATCAGTATTGGACATGCGAAACAGGCTTGCTATCGATGATTTCCCCAATATGCATCAAATCTGCGCTGACCCCGAAGACCTCTCCTGGTTTGATCGGGTTCCTCGTAATGAGAAAACCGGGTTGGTTATTTTGGCCGACACCGCTATTAGGGCATGGAACCCCAGCAACGTAAAATCCATGCTTCTTACGCTCAATCAGAAATATCCCGGATCGCTTTTGCTCATGAATTGTTCTGGAGGAAAGGCAGGGAACGGCAAAGACGCATTTACTTTTTACTCGTTGAATGCCGGGGACGCTATTCGTTCGTGGCTTGATGGACCCCGGTCTCGAGTGTATGCGTACAGCTACCCGGATAAAACTTTGCTGGAGACTCTGGATGGTGCCGCGCGTTACAGGATGAAGGCCCTGCATCGTGCTGGAAACCAGATTCTGACGATTGTGAAGATGTAGCGCTGTCGGATTGCGAGAAAGGTTCAACAATGAAAGACGGTACCGTAATTCACCGCATCGGAGATGATGGATGCTATATGACCAAAAAGCGAATCATTGCCCATCAATCTTTGAACGTCGTTCTAGTCTGGGGTGTTGTGGTTCTTCTGGCCACGATCGTGTTTGCTTCCGTGGCGCATCTCCAAGGGCAGACATTGTCTCAGTTTGAATTAATCGCTACGGGCGGTAATCAATATAGAGGTTTTTACACTGCCGACCTCCTGCGTTGCGAGGCTGCATTTTGCTTCTTGGGGGGATTGATGATGGTCGGCATCCATTTGCATGGTTTTGTGTGGCTTTATGAAAAAAATCGAGGGGGAATAGCGATTGCGCTCGCTGTCATTTTGATGGCTGCAAGCGTTTGCTGGTTCGCCTTTTTGGCGAGCATTGTGATATTTGATCCAGTTTCGTTTCTGACCTTCTTTTTGGTTTTGATCTTTTTGGTCTCAGGGGTGCTGGCGCAGAAAGAAAAGAAAGAATCGAATATCGTAGTCTAGCCCTTCATTGGCAAGCTGTTAATTCGAGCCTTTTCTAGAGTTACTTTGGCAGTGTGAGCGGTAATTGTTGCAATTGTTCTTTCGTGGCCCATCCGCATCATGGGCGATACACTGCCCCCCTCAACGCAATGCTACCAATCTTCTAGGAAATCGTTCTCAATGGGGCTTACCCACGACATGCTTTCAGACAATGACTCCATTTGAGATATGAATGCTTGGATATTGGTTTCGTAGGAGGATTTATCTCTGTAAGCCATTCCGATCCAATGGTAAGGACGCTGAAATTCTTTAATACTGAGGAGCTTAATGGAGTCCCATACCACATCTCTGACCGTGTCAAGCATGATTGTGACAGCGTCAGGGTTGACGCAAGTCGCCGAAAGGGCGCTAATCTCATCCTCGAACGCAGGCTGGGGGCTAAGATTGTATTTTTTGAACATTCCGCAGAAAGCGTAGTACATATATGAAGGCTCTCGATATGAGAGCTGTTTATAGTTTCGAAGGTCGGTCAGAGATACGCTTTGCATTTTTGCGAGCGGGTGACTACTGCTTACGGCGACAATGGCATTTTCAGGAAAAAGGGGAATCCAGTTAAGTTCATTCGGCTTTGCTGGATTCCCGCAAAAGGCAATATCGAGTGTGTCGTTGAGTAGGTTTTGCTCGCACTCTTTGGTTGATCCCATATGGGATAGGTCGAATAGGATTGGCTCCTCTGCGTTTTCGTTGCATGAATTTAAAAGGCTTGAAAGAACTCCGCGCATAAGAGCGGCAACAGCTCCAAGCCTTGCTTTATTTTGACACGCTTCCGTATCTGCTTGAATTTCGGAAATGGCGTTATCCAAGTCGTTGAGGATGGGCGATATCCTTGCGGCGAAAACTTTGCCTCTATCTGTCAGTACGGCATTTCTACCCTGATGCTCGAACAACCGGACCCCTAGCTCCCCTTCGAGCTTTTTGATTGAATTCGATAAGGCCGATTGGGTGACGTACAGGGCTTTTGCCGCTTGTCCGTAATGCCCGAACTGGGAAATCGCAACGAAATACCTAAGTTGCTGAAGATTCATTCCCCTCATCTCCTGTTGTGCGCAAATGGAACCTAACCGCCCATCGTCGCCTATCTTCCCCTTCCAACGATAGCGGCTTTCTTTTTTATTATCCAATTAGAAAGGGGGTAGTTTGATGTCGGAATTAAATGTTTTGTTCCGAAATAGGTACTTTGCTCTTGGAATTGGAAACGATTCACGACAGCAAATATATTTGAGCCAAAGAGAAGATTGACGTGATCAGAATCAATGGACGTTAATCTTACTGATTTAAGGAGGGGGATCGTCATGAAAATCGATCTGGCTATTTCGGGGGAAACAAAGTTGACGGGTCTTGTCGGTGGCTCGGGGATTACCAGCTCTTTTTCCCCGCGTATGCACACTGCTTCTTTTGCTGAAGTTGGTGTTGATGCGGTGTATTTGAGCTTTCCGATTGCACCGGAAATGCTTGGCGAAGTAGTGCAAGGCTTGCAAGATATTGCTGTTGGATACAACGTCACGATGCCCTACAAGACTTATATCTGTAAATATCTCGATGGTCTTTCTCCGGCTGCAAGGCTTATGGGCGCCGTGAATACGGTAGAAATCAAAGATGGAAAATCATATGGGCATAATACTGATGGAGCTGGATTTAGCGAAAACCTTCGGGTCAATGGATTCAACCCTTCAGGCAAGAAGGTAACTATTGTGGGGGCTGGTGGAGCAGGTTCTGCTGTGTCGACTCAACTTGCTCTTGACGGCGCCGCCTCGATTTCGATTTTTAATATCAAGGATGAGTTCTGGGAGAAAACTGCTGGACGCATTAACCGTTTGGCGGAAGAGACCGGGGTGGGTGTTTCCTTAGAAGATCTTAACGATAGGGCTTCTTTGGCATCCTCCATTGCGGATTCCGAGTTGTTTGTTAATGCGACTCGTGTTGGTGCTGGCGACTTGATTGATCAATGCGTGATCGACGAAGACATGCTCCATGAAGGTCTTACCGTTGCCGATACGGTTTACAACCCTGTTGAGTCGAAGCTGATCAAAATGGCGAAAGCTCATGGTCTTGCGGCATATGGCGGCTTGGGCATGCTTCTTCAGCAAGCTGCTCTTGCTGAGAAGATCTGGTTTGGAACAGATATGCCCATTGAACTTATTCAAGAAAAACTGTTCTCGTAACGTGCCTCTCTTCTCCTCGAAAGGCCACCTTCGGGTGGCCTTTCTTTTTTGTGTCGAGAAGATGGCGAAAGAACGTTTTGAATAAAGTCCGTGTTCGGACTAACTATACTGCTCTTCTAAGATAGTCCGACATCGGACGAAGGGAACAGAGTGGACGCTGAAAACAAAAGCGAAGAAAGCGTGATGGATTTCTTCACGCCTCTTCTTGCTCGGTTTGACAAAATCTATTATGACCTGGCTAAACGCCACGGTGAATCCTACTTTGGCATGTGGGTGCTTGAAGAAATTGGAGATAAGCCAGAAGGGGTAACCCAAAAACAGTTGTGCGAGATTTTGTACTCGCCCAAGCAAACGGTGAATTCCCTCGTTGCGTCCTTTGTGCGGCGTGGCTTGGTGGAAACAAAGCCCAATAGCACCGATGGAAGAAGCAAGCTCCATGTGCTTACTGCGGCGGGGAAGGAAAAGCTTGATGCAATTCGCTGCGATGAGCGCATGTTCGGAATCTATTCGCTGGATGGAGTGAGCGGGGAAGAGCTCGACCAGGTGCGAAGGGTTTTGTTCGGTATTGCCGATCGCTGCGAACAGGGAGTTGCGTTTCTTAACGCCGATAAACCCTTTCCTTGGGAAGGTGAAGAATAGGCGTGGCTATCGAAGAAACAAGCATCAAAGGTTCGGTATTGGCGCATGAGCCCTCGCAGCGCACGGTGATTGCCGTATTTGTAGCGCTGATGGTTTGTGAAGTAATCGGCTCGCTCGATCAGACCATCGTGTCCACGGCGCTTCCCACTATCGTGGGCGACTTGGGCGGCGTTAACCATATGCTGTGGGTTATCGCAGCCTACGTACTAACATGCACCATAACTATGCCAGTGTATGGCAAGATGGGCGACATGATCGGCAGGAAAGGCCTGTTTATCATTGCATCGGTACTGTTCCTGGTCGGTTCGATCATGTGCGGTGCCGCAAGTGACATGGCGATGCTCGTTGCTGGCCGTGCCGTGGCTGGTTTGGGCAACGGTGGCTTGCTGGTGCTTTCCCAAGCAATCGTGGCCGATATCGTTCCTGCACGAAAACGCGCCCTGTATTTGAACATTATGGGGATCGGCTGGGCGGTGCCCATGCTGGTAGGTCCTCTTCTGGGCGGAGTCTTCACCGACCTGATTAGCTGGCGTTGGGCGTTCTGGATAAACATTCCGCTTACGGTGTTTTCCATTGCTATTTCGGCGGTATTGTTGCCTACGTACCGCAAGCGCGAATCCCTTACGAATTTTGACTATTGGGGAATTGCGTTTGTTGCTGCTGCGGTTTGTGCGCTCACCTTGGCAACATCGTGGGGCGGCGTTGAATATGCTTGGAATAGCCCCGTTATCATTTGCCTCATTGCTGCGGTGATTCTGTTTGCGGGTCTGTTTGCCGTTGCCGAGGCCAAGGCAAAGCATCCCATCATGCCGTTATTCCTGTTCAAGAACAGGAACTTCATGCTCACTACTATTGGCGGGTTCATCATCCTTTTCGCCACGATGGCTGCCATGTCGTATCTGCCCACGTATTTCCAGATTGCTCATGGCCTGAGTGCTACGGCGGCGGGGTACATGGAAGTGCCTATGAGCATCGCGTACCTTGTTGCCTCGATTATTTCAGGCGTGCTGATCAGCAAGAGCGGACGCTACAAAAAGCTGATGGCGGTGAGTTTTGCCGTTGCCACGGTGGGTACCGTGCTCATTGCGACCTTAACCGCTGATACCACGGTGGTTCTGGCGGGGCTGTATCTGTCCATTATGGGCTTTGGCATGGGGTTGAGCTTCGAAGTGTTGGTGCTTATTGTCCAGAATGAGTTTTCTGCCGAAATGGTTGGAGTTGCAACCAGCGCCACGAACTTCTTTCGCGAAATCGGCACTACGCTTGGTGCTTCTGTTGCTGGTGCCTTGTTTACTGCCAACATCGCAAGTCAGATGGCAGACAAGCTGGCTCCCTTCGGCGGAGTTGCCGCATTGGGTTTTGACGCCAACTCACTTACTCCCGCACTGGTAAGGACCTTGCCCGATGAGCTGCAGAGCGCGGTTGCCGTGGCTTACAACGATGCCTTGATGCCAGTGTTCCTGCTTATGGTTCCCTTAACGGTAGTGGCTGGTCTGCTTATGATTGCGCTGAAAGAAAAACCGCTTGCAGATTCGCTTCGCGATCAAGGCTCGAAGTAGCGGGTTGCGTCCTTCTGGTTCTGGCAGGCCGTGTGAGGGCGATTGCCCTATTCATTTCCGCAGCAAAGGGAATAAGCGTTATGTCATGGGTTTTGCGGACATGCGCCTTCCCTTTGCCGTCAATTCGCGTTTTTGCCTTGCCAAGCCGTTATTATGTTCAGAAGGGATTACTCTTCTCGGGCAAAGCGCGTAACGCTGCCTGCATGAAGTTGGTTTTTAAGGAGAGGGTTTATGGATATCAAGCTTAATTATCGTGAGCAGGGTGACGGCTATCCGCTGATTCTTCTGCACGGCAATGGCGAAGACAGCAGCTGCTTTAGGCACCAGCTGGAGTATTTCTCCAAAGAGTATCGCGTTATTGCTATCGATACGCGTGGACAGGGCGAATCGCCTCGTGGTACCGCTCCTTTTACCTTCGAGCAGTTTGCGCAAGACCTGGAAGATTTCATGGATGAGCACGGCATTTTCCGTGCAAATATCCTGGGCTTTTCCGACGGTGGCATTACCGCGCTTATCTTTGCACTCACGCGTCCTGAGCGTGTGAATAAACTGATCCTGAATGGCGCCAATCTTGATCCCGAAGGCGTGGTTGAGCCTTTGCGCACAAAGATTCAGGAAAAAGCAAAGGAAGCTGCTCAGACTAAGGACGAAAGCGCCGAAAACATGCAGCGTTATGAAAACCTGCGCCTTATGGCAGAGCAGCCTTCCATCGACCCGAAGGAGCTTTCCAAGGTTGAGGCTCCCACCTTGGTCATTGTGGGCACGCAGGATTTGATCGAAGGCGCTCACACCAAGCTTATCTACAGCAGCCTGCCCAATGCTGAACTCGTATTCGTTCAGGGCGATCACTTCATCGCCTACGATAATCCTGTTGCATTCAACGAGGCAGTGGATAAGTTCCTCAAAGAGTTTTAGCCCGAGCATCGAAAAGGCTGCATGCAAGCTGGGCCTTGAATGTGCGTAGAGCCGGTTCTTAAACGGCAGAAGGCTGAACTAGTTGGTCTTTATTGAACGACCCCGATACCGAATCGGGGTCGTTTCTTTTGTGCTTGCGTGCATCGTGGTTGCCTGAGGCAATGGAGCCGACCTGCTCTTTTGGGGCTGTTTGTGATCTGGCTATGCCTGCAAGCGAGCAATAAGATCCGCCATGTCGCGCCCGAGTTGCTTTGCCATGGGCACGGCGATGGGGTCTTCCTCAACGCTACGGCGCCAGCGCGGCTTGCCGTCCTTCATACCCGCCATAAGCGATCCGGTAATGCCCGATCCGATAACAGGCCCAGCCGGACGTGGATGGACAACCAGTATTTCATGAGTGGTGAAGAAATTTTCCAGAACATGGTTGGTTGCTTCCGCTCCGCAATTGTCCAAACCTGCCATGGTAAGAAAGCCGCCCACTTTGCCCTTCAGTTGATTCTCAACCATGTGAAGTGGGCGGGTGCGGTCGATAAAACACTTGGTGCGAGCGGTGACGTTTCCGAAGTAGTCGGGCGAGCCCAAAATGATCCCATCCGCTTCTAGCATCTTTTCTTTCAGCTCGTCCATATCATCGGATATGGGGCAGATAGGCTTGCCAAGGCAGCGATTGCATCCATTGCAGTATTCGATGTTGAGCTCCGAAAGCTCGATCAATTCGGTCTCGGCGCCTCTTGCCTTGGCTTCTTCAAGCGCGAGGTTCAAAAGGAAAGCGGTGTTCTGTCCAGCGCGGTGGCTTCCATTGATTGCCAGTATCTTCATGATGGCACCTCTCTTTTTGTGGGCTTTTCTCATTGTATCGGGCGGATAGGGATAATTTCGTTCAATCACCGAACGTACGAAGACGCGTGGGGGTGTTCCTATAGTTCCGCCAAGAGGGACCCGTCCTTTCGATGGGCGTTTTTGGCAGCGCAGGCCCGGCCCGGCCTGCGGCCTCCGCCGGCGGTTCTGTGCCCGCTTGTTCACGGTTCTGGAATCCAGGCCCAGTTCTGCGCAGCACTCCGATATCGGCCTGCCCGTCGAGATGACGTCGTCGTCGGCCCCTCGGGGCTTGGCCGAACTGCAGGCCATGCGCCGGATGACCGCCGCCGAAGCCCATCGGCGGCTT
>UQVJ01000061.1 GCA_900544455.1 uncultured Eggerthella sp.
GATCTGCCTGCCAAAGTGGGGTAATAGCCAAACAGACGCTCGTCATCGTCGGGGTTTACCAGCACGGTGTACAGCGTGGGTGCGTATTCCTTGCCAGCACCGACCATCTTTTCGCGGCGCATTTGCTTTTCGGCTTTTTTGGCAATCTGAACGGGGCTGATGGGGGCATCGAAAAACTTGTCGCCCATCTCATCGAAGCCATCTTCTACGCGGCGTTCGAATTTTGAGAAAAACCCCATGTGTGATCTCCTTTTACAGTGTGTAAATCGTTGTATTGAGAGCGCGGCATAACGCCGCACGATATTCCAACCAACAATCTTGCCATAAGTAAGCAAATTGATGGGGTTTTTCACCCCATCGCCATTAAACAATCCGATTGTTTTTTGTGGGCGCATAGGAGCCGGATTCCCAGTTCGCTATTAATTTGTGTCCTTGTTTACAGAAAAGTTCACCTTAGCTTACAATCTCAGCAAAGGAAGCCAATTTTGAGTTGGTATTTATACAGCGTTGGGGGATGGTCAAAGATGCGTGCGGGGGATATGTCTAGAAAGAAGGCGAATGCGGCGTTTGCTTTGGCCGTTGTTGCCCTTGATGTTGGCGGGGCTTTGATTCTGTATGCATTGAGCTAAATATAATATTCCAAAGAAAGTGAAATTTTCCCTTGCGCTAGGGTGCTGGCTAGGGTAATCTAACTCCTGCACAAAAGCTGCACATGCGGGTGTGGCGGAATTGGCAGACGCGTACGGTTCAGGTCCGTATGAGCTTCGGCTCATGAAGGTTCAAGTCCTTTCACCCGCACCATTTACAAATCAGGCACCCAATCGGGTGCCTTTTTTATTATCATAAAACCCGTTTACTGGTTCGTAATGCATGGTAGTTAGGAGATCCTGTATGAGGCTCATTCATTGCTTGAACAACATTTCTGCCCAAGGTACCGATTTGCTTGATCCTAAGGCGTATTCACTCACCGATTCACTGGATGAAGCCGAGGGCATTCTTGTTCGCAGTGCCGCCATGCACGATATGGAATTCCCCGCCGGCCTTCGCGCTATCGCCCGTGCAGGTGCTGGCGTGAATAACATCCCGCTCGATCGTTGCGCCGATGAAGGCATCGTGGTGTTCAACACCCCTGGTGCAAATGCCAACGCTGTTAAGGAAATCGTGTTTTGCGCGCTTTTGCTGGGCAGTCGTGACATTTTGGGCGGTATCGAATGGTGCCGCGAAAATGCGGATGACGAAAACATCACCAAGGCAGCGGAAAAGGCAAAGAAGCAGTTTGCTGGCCAGGAAATCAAGGGTAAGAAGCTGGGCGTTATCGGCTTGGGCGCTGTTGGTGCTGAAGTTGCCAATGCTGCAGTTGAACTGGGCATGGACGTATATGGCTACGATCCGTTCGTTTCGGTAAGTGCTGCTTGGAAAATCTCCAGCCCCGTTCACTACATCACCGACCTTAAGGACATCTTCCGCACGTGCGATTACATCACCATCCACGTTCCCGCACTGAAGGACACCATCGGCATGGTTGACGCTCATATGTGCTCTCTCATGAAGGAAGGCGTAGTGCTGCTGAACTTCTCGCGCGATACGCTGGTCGACGAAGCCGCCCTGAAGGTTGTGCTGGATTCGGGTCGTGTGAAGCGCTACATCACCGACTTTGCAACGCCGGGCGCTATGAAGATGAAGAACGCGGTTGTTCTTCCTCATCTGGGTGCTTCTACTGAAGAAGCGGAAGATAACTGTGCCATTATGGCGGTACGTGAGTTGATGGACTACTTCGAGAACGGCAACATCACGAACTCCGTGAATTATCCTGCATGCGATATGGGCGTGTGCCCCGCAGGCCTTACCCGTATTGCGCTGCTTCATAAGAACGTGCCGAATATGATCGCCCAGATTTCTAGCATTCTTGGCGATGACAACGTGAATATTGCCAACTTCATGAACAAGGCTCGCGGTGATTACGCCTATACCCTGATTGACATGGATCAGGCTCCTTCGGACGGCGCCATTGCAAAGCTTCGTGAAATCGAGGGCGTTCGTCGAGTACGTCTTATCTAGTTTGTTCGGCTGCACCGCTGGGGAAAGCCGGCGGTGCATCTGTTAGCTTGAATAAGAGGTAGGGATTGGCTCCGGTCTTTATCTTTCGAAAAACGTGAGAAGGCACCCAATCGGGTGCCTTCTTTTTTTGTGTGATATGGAGCGTGCTCCTATTTCCCCGTAAAACCTTCGTCTTCGATCTTTCCGGGGCCGTCGGCTGCCGAAGTTGCCAGCTCGTCGCAACGCTCGTTTTCGGGGTGGCCTGCATGGCCTTTTACCCAATGGAAGCTGACATTGTGGGGCTTCTTTGCTTCCAGAAGGCGTTTCCACAGGTCGGAGTTCTTTACTGGCTCCTTCTTTGAGTTTTTCCATCCGCGTTTGAGCCATCCTTCAATCCAGTGCTGGTTGAAGGCGTTTACCACGTATTGCGAATCGGAGTGCACTTCAACGGTGCAAGGGCGTTTGAGTGCTTCCAGCCCGGTGATGACCCCCAGAAGTTCCATGCGGTTGTTGGTGGTGCAGGTGTACCCTTGCGACAACTCGCGTGTATGAAGCTTCCCGTTCGAATCGGTGAAGTGCAGAACGGTTCCAAAGCCGCCAGGGCCAGGGTTGCCGCGCGACGATCCGTCGCTGTAAAGAATTACTTTCATGTAAGTGGTCTCCTTGGGAGGGGCGGGGGAGTGGACTTCCCTTGGGTTAGGGAGGGCTCCCGTCCCCTATTGTCTTCTGTTGCGTATTCGGCTATTTGCAGGCAGCTTCAATGAGCTTGCGCAGTTCGTCAAAGCCCGTGCCCTTTTCCGATGAGCAAACCACTATGTTTACGCTATCGGGCAAGTTCAGCTGCTTTCGGATGGCAGCCTTCTGCTTGTTAGCCTCGTTCTTGCTCACCTTGTCTGCTTTGGTGAGCGCGATCATGAAGGGAAGCTGGCATTCGGTAAGGAAGTTCACCATCTGCTCGTCGAGCTTGGTAGCAGGATGGCGGATGTCGATAAGCGAAACAACCAGTGCATAGTAGCGATATTGATCGAAGTATCCGTTGATCATTTCCGACCAACGGGCCTTTTCGCTTTTCGCTACTTTCGCATAGCCATACCCTGGAAGGTCGACAAAGTCGATTTCCTTGGTGGTGAAGAAGTTGATGGTGCTGGTTTTGCCCGGCATGGAGGAAACCTTAGCGAGTTTCTTACGATTGAAAAGGCGATTGATAAGGGAAGATTTTCCTACATTGGAACGCCCGACAAACGAGACTTCGGGGCGTACCGACTTGGGAATTTGCGCGGAAGTGCCATAGGCTCCTTGGAATTCAACCAGGTTGTAGTTCATGCTGCGCTCCTTCTGCGTTGATTTCGTCTTACTAATATAGGTTGCAATCGGTGGGTCGATGCGACTCGCCGAAGCACGCTGGTTCCGGGGAATGTACGTGGCTCGGATTAGGCGAGGTCGGAGATCGACCGATGCAATATGTTCGGTTGGTTTCTGTTGGCTGCTGTCGAAGCGCTTTCGCCTTGGCCTTCGGCGCTAGCGCTTCTCGTGTTGAGTTTCCATGATAGCGTTGATGCCCCCGAGGTAATGCGCAGATAATAGAAGTTCAAACAGCCCCCATCGCGTCGGTTTGCAGTAAACCCTGAAAGGAATAGGGCATATATGAGTGTTTTCGAGAACTTTGTTTCGGGTATTACGGGTGGCGATTTGCTAGGAAAGCTAATCGTGGCAATAATTCTGGTCTTCGCTATTGCGGTCGTTTCGCATGTGTTGGTGAAGTGGCTGCGCCATATTATGCAGCGCGACGATACCTCAATTCCCCAAAGTTCTATTTTCATCAATATCATGCGCGGTATTGTGTGGGGTTTGGGCTGCTGCTTTGTTTTGGATACGTGCTTCAATGTGAATATGTCGGCACTTATAGCCGCCCTGGGCGTTGGAGGCATTGCCCTTTCCCTTGGTTTTCAGGACACGCTTTCGAACCTTATTGGTGGTGTGCAGATATCTTTCATGAAGATCGTGAAGCCGGGCGACAACATCCAGGTTGGTTCGAGCAAGGGAGTGGTGCAGGACGTTACGTGGCGCCATGCAACCATCAAGAATCGCTTGGGCGAAACGGTAATTATCCCCAATTCCGTTATTTCGAAAAATGCGGTAGTGCATCTGCCACCACCAGAGCGCGTGTCTGTTCCCTTTGTTGCAACTACATGCAAGGACCTAGATGTGGTTGCCGGGGAAGTTGAAAGGGTTGCACATGATATTGCCCTTGAGCATACCGGCATCGTGAAAGAGCCTTCAGTCTTGTTCACCGAGATTACCGAGGGAGGCTTGGCGGGCAAGGTCGTTCTTGAAATAGAAGATGCCGATCAGGCAACACCCGTTTCAGATGCAATTACCCGCGCGATTGCCCCTTTGGTGAGAGCCTAAGCATACTTTTAGAACACGTTCAATATTTATTTTTGAAATGTGTAGAATCTATTTCCTAACCTATAACTACCATGAATAGAATAGCGTTACGGTTCATTGTGACGGTGATAGATTTACCAATTTGAGAATCATAATCAAATTGGTAAAAATGTGCGATTACCTGCATGTATAGCTATAGCAAATGAGTTATAAACAAGCGTTCTATCGGTCAGTTATTACATTTTATGCGCAGGTCAGCTCCTTTATAGTTTTTTGTTATTCAAAAAAACAAAAAGTTGTTTGCGATAACTGCACACGAACCTGAAAATGGGTATTCGGAAGTCGCGCTTCGGTCCTTTCGTTGGGTTGAACGGATCGAAGCAAGCCTGGTTTCGTTCAGTAGGGTGAAAAGAAGCAAGGCTTGCCAGGTTTCGTTAATTGGGTGGAACGAACCGGCATTTTTAGGGGAAAGGCCTTCGGGCCTTAAAAAGACTTCTATGGAGTAAGAGTTTCTGAAAACAACTGAGGGTAATGAAGGGAATCCCTTTGCTTGGGGGCAAGGGGAGCAAGTTGTCTTGCGCCCAGGGAGTGCAAGACAAAAAAATGAAAGGAAGGTAGGTGCAATATGTCCGACGCAATGCAAAGCTCGTATCACGGCATCGCAGCACGTCTTGACCGTATGCCTATCACTGGCTTCCACAAGAAGATCTTGTGGCTGCTCGCCGGTATCACGTTCTGCGACTCCGTAGATATGGCTGTTGGCGGTCCTATCGGTATGGTTCTTCAGTCCACCTATGATGCTGCTGGCAATCAGTGGATGACCTTGGAGCAGTTCGCACTGTTCAACTCTATCACCATGATCGGCTACCTCATCGGTGGTCTTATGGCAGGTGCCCTCTCTGACGGTATCGGCCGCAAGAAGGCAGTTCTCATCTGCGGTTCTATCTTCACCGTATTCTGCTTCGTTGCTGCAGGCGCTCCTGACGCAACGTTCCTGACGGCTTGCCGCTTCTTCATGGGCCTGGGCCTTGGCGCTGCGTTCCCCGCAGGCTACTCTGCCCTCACTGAGTTCACGCCTCCTACGAAGCGCGGTAAGTACCAGTCCTACGTTGGCCTGATCGCTAACTGCGGTACCCTCGTTGCCTCCGCTATGAACATGATCGTCCTGCCCATGCTCGGCTGGCGTCCCGTGTTCGTTATCTGCGGTATCTTGGGTACAGCGGTTGTGATTGCTTGCTTCTTCTTCCTTGAGGAATCTCCTCGTTGGCTGGCAATGAAGGGCCGCACCGATGAAGCAAACAAGATCTGCTGTGAATTTGAAGCCAGCGCCGAGAAAATGACTGGTTCTAAGCTCGAGCCTGTAACTCAGGAAGAAATCCAGCGTCGTGTTGACGAGGGTGAGGTTAAGGAACTTCCTTGGGCATTCCTCTTCAAGAAGAAGATGCTTGCTCGCACCCTTACTGCAATGCTTCTTTGCTTCACGATGAACGTGCTGGTTTACACCATCATCTCCTGGACGCCTTCCATCCTGAAGGCAAACGGCTTCGATGTTCATCTGGCAACTACGATGACGGTTGTTATGCAGCTTGGCATCCCGGTAGGCGTTGGCGCTCTTACCTTCTACGTTGAGAAGGTAAACCGCAAGACCATCCTGATCGTAACCTACGTCCTGGTAGCAATCCTCGGTCCTATCTGGGCAATGCTCCCAACCGACCAGCCTGCACTCGTAATGTTCTTCGGCTTCCTGATCTGCGTCTGCACCTTCACGAACTCCGTTACGACTTCGGCAATCTACCTGTCCGAGCCTTTCCCGACGGCTTGCCGTATCCGCGGCGCCGGTGTTGCTAACGCCTTCGGTCGTCTTGGCTCTATCTTCAGCCCAATGTGGATCGCGTATTTGATTACCACTTCTGCTGGTACGATGGGCGTGTTCGCCATCAATGCATGCCTTTGCATCTTCATGGCGATCTGGTTGGCTGTTTTCGGTGTTGAGACTCGCGGTCGTACGCTTGAAGACATCACCAAGGGCCTGCTCGACTAGTTGTTGAATAGACCTTGCTGCTTTATCAAGTAGTGATTATTTAAGAGGAGCTCTAGGGGGAGCTCCTCTTTTTTTACGCTTATTAGACGGTCTTTAACATTGCTGCATGCCCAGCTGATTTGAATCCGATAGACGGTTGTACGTTTTGATTGCTACGGTATATGCATTAAGTCAACGATGGGTTTTTGCTTTGAATCATGATTCTCAGGGTCCGCATAGCGTATTTCCCGTTTGTTTGAAATATAAAATGCCCATAGGGTTAACCTATGGGCATTCAGTGCAAAATGATAAAGCCTGAACCAACTATTCCAGGCGCTGCATCATTTCCATGGTGAGTGCTGCACAATCGTGTGCTGCTTTGGCTTCGAACGTTGGATAGTCGATACTCGCGGATCCGTCTGCCTTGTCAGAGATTGCACGGACTATGAGATACGGTATGTTGCTTAAATAGCACGTTTGCGCAATTGCTGCGCCTTCCATCTCGCAGCAGCTTGCGTGAAATGCTGCTTTGATTCGCTCCTTTTCTCCATCCTCGCGTACGAACCTATCTCCTGATGCAACACGACCTTCGTGATACGTAAGAGAAAGGCTTTCCGCTGAGGATCTGGCTATTTTTCGCAGTGTTTCCGATGCGGGGTAACCCACAACGTCTATTCCAGGGGTTTGACCTGGTTGATAACCCAAGTTCTGCACGTCCATAATGTGATTGATTGAATCGGTTGAAAGCACTACATCCCCGATGTCGATAGCGGGATCAAGCGATCCCGCTATGCCGGTATTAATGACAGCGGTAGCCGAAAAGGATGTAATGAGCGCTTGGGCGCATAGTGCTGCATTGACCATGCCCACCCCGCATTGGACCACCACAACAGGGGTTCCGTTGAGGTTTCCCTCATAAAAATCTCGACTAGCAATCGATTTCATCGATACTGCGCCTTGGCTCCTCATTGCCTGAATAAGGAGGTCTACCTCTACTTGCATTGCTCCGATAATACCTATACGCGTGTGGGAAATTTCGTTTCTCATAAAGAAATCCTAGGATAGGAGGGCGGGGTAGTGGGTGTGCGATTCATCAAGACAAGAGAGCGTCTTTTCTGCGTATCGCTTCGCCCACCATTGCGCTTGTGCAAGGTCGGAGTCGTGGTAATTGCCGCATTCTTCTGGCTTGGCTCCAGGAATCTCGCCCTCGAAGTCACGCGCAAATTCAAACAATCGTTTTACTAGGCAAGCGACATCATTTGATTCGTACGCCCCAAATACCACGAGATAAAAGCCTGTACGGCAACCCATAGGGCCAAAGTAGATGACGCGGTCTTTCCACTCTTCATCATTCCGAAGGAAAGTGGCGCCAAGATGTTCGAGTGCATGTACTGCAGCAGTGTCCATTACGGGTTCTCGATTAGGTGCAGTCATGCGTAAATCGAAGGTCGTGGTAATACATCCCGTCGATTCGTCTGCATCGCTACGAGATACGTATATGCCGGGTTCAAGGATGTTGTGGTCAACGGAAAAACTCGCAATTCGCTCCATATGTGCTCCTCGTTCTGTATGGTGATGGGACTTATAACGCACGCTGGGTGGCAAGCAACTGCTTGAGGTCGCCAATCAGCTCTTCGAGATCTTTGCCTTCATCGGTCTGCGATACCAAAACCTTGTGTTCGGGCGTGGTTATGGGGCGTACGATGCTTTGAAGATCGATATGGCTCTCAATTGCAGCTTTGGAGCCCGCGAATGGTTCATGTGTGGCAAGTGAAACGCCCTGTGCATCAGAAATTAGCGTGAACCCTGCAATGCCGGTGGTTTTTTGGTAAGCGGCTGACATGCCTCCATCGATGACCACTACTTTGCCATTGCATTTAATGGGGTCTTCTCCGTCTTTGACCTTAACGGGAACATGTCCGCAAACGATGCGAGCCGTTGCTGGATCCATGCCGAAATCTTCGAAGATGCCATTTACAACTATTTCCTTTTCGTAAAGCTCATAAAAGGGGTTCTTCACTTCCTTGCGTGCTTCTTTTTCGGCAATTAGGTAAAGCTCGAACGTTGCCATTTTGCTTTTTGCGAATAGCGGCGAGCCAACACCTAGCCACAAATACCACAGTAGGTCTGCCCCTTTTTTCTGTGCAGTTGGATCCTGGTCGGTAAAAGCAGCACGGACATAACGATCTACCGCGTCGAATAGCTTGCGCCCCTTCAGCTTCTCGCCATAGAGATTGGTTTCTCTTAGGCTTCCGTCTGCGTTTAGAGGAACGCATGCATGGAACATCAGCGTGTTGTTCTGGATTTTGTACAGGCTACCTCGTTCAAGGAACAAAGCAATATGGCGCTGGAGTTTTTCGCAATGTATGAAAGCTTCTTCAAGGCTCTGCATGACGATTTCTTCTTCGTCGGTGAGCTGATATGGATGCTCCCAGTCCACGGTCGGGAAAACCGTATCAGTGAGTTTGTATTCAATGCCGTCGATAACAATGGTATTGGTATCACGATCTATCAAGTGCAGCAATTTACGGTCTTCGAGTTCGAACGAAGGGTTTTCGTCGATAAGTTTTGCTTCGACCTTGAACTGCAGGATTGCCATTGCTTTTTGGATCTTTACGTTTAGATCGTATTCTTCAGCGCTTAAGCCTGGATCGCCCTTAAGTTTGAATGCGACACAGGGGTCGTCTTTGTATGCTTTGGAGGCAAAGTTGGCTAAGGGGAGGATATTGATTCCATAGGCATCGCTCAAGATAGAAAGATTGCCGTAGCGAGCACAGTTGCGTACTACGTGGGCAATACATCCTCGTTGCCCAAGCGCAGCGCCCATCCACACTACGTCATGGTTACCCCATTGAATGTCTATTTCGGGGTGGTTGTCTATTTCGTCCATGATCAAGTCGGGATTAGGACCGCGGTCATAGACATCTCCCACAATGTGGATCTGGCTTGTTGCCAGCCCCTGGATTGTGGTGCAGAGAGCCCACGTTAAACTGCGCTCAGTTGCTGTATCGAATACGGCATCGAAAAGCAATGTCCTGCGGTCGCTGCAGTGCTCTGCGGACATGATTTTCTCGATGATGGGCCCAAACGGTTTTGGGCATGCATCATAAACAGCTTCTACGGGCTGCAGCTTTGCAAAACTAGCGCACAGGGCGGCAAGATTGCCAAGGGCATCCCGGAGATCCCCATCATTCAGTTGATCCATGACGTATTCCGGGTAATAAACCAAGGCCGCAAGGGCGCTCCGTGCATCTTCATTGAGGGTATCGCTGAAGAGCGCATCAATTCGTTTGCGGATGGATCCGCAGCCACTTCTAAGTATGTGGGAGAACTCTTCGTATTCACCGTGCACGTCGGAAATAAAAAGTTCTGTCGGCTTAGGGAATCCCAACTCTTCGCGTTCAGCGATGATCTCCATGGCTGTTTCTTCTGGGGTGGTAAATAGTTGCGAAAGGAGTCCCAGGTAACGCTCTTGTGCGTATGCCATTGCTTACCTCCTGATAGGTTTAATTCCAATGGTTCCATTTTACTGATATATGGGCTGGGGTGTGTAACAGTCTGCTTTTGTTTGCCTTTTTCGATCCACCTACGAGTTCGAGCCTTCTGACGTGGGCATACTGCTTTGAACGTGTTCACTTAAGGACGAAATAGATATACACTGAATTGCGATGGAGAACGCAGTGAGAGGGGTACGTGATGACGGTCAACCGATTTGTTCTCAATAACATTTCTTATCATGGTGCTGGGGCAATCAAAGAAATACCTGGTGAAATCAAGCGTCGTGGCTATAGTAAAGCACTCGTTTGCTCTGACCCTGATTTGGTTGTATTTGGCGTAACCGCAAAAGTTACCGATGTGCTTGACGCCGAAGGCATTGCTTGGTCGCTGTATGACCAGATAAAGCCAAATCCTACTATTCAAAATGTCAAAGATGGCGTTGCTGCTTTTAAAGCGTCCGGTGCCGATATGATTGTGGCCATTGGCGGAGGTTCTTCTATGGACACCGCTAAGGGTATAGGCGTGATTGTTGAAAACCCGGATTTTGAAGATGTGGTTTCACTTGAGGGAGTAGCCGATACCAAGAAGCATGCAACATTCACCATTGCAGTTCCCACCACTGCTGGCACCGCAGCTGAAGTTACGATCAACTACGTTGTTACGGATCCGGATAAGATGCGTAAGTTTGTGTGCGTTGACGTGAACGATATTCCTGATGTTGCTATTGTCGATCCCGACATGATGGCGTCAATGCCTGCCGGCTTGACCGCTGCTACTGGCATGGATGCACTTACCCACGCCATCGAAGGCTACACCACCAAGGGGGCATGGGAGCTTTCTGACATGTTCCATTTGAAGGCTATCGAACTTATCTCTAAGAATTTACGAGATTCGGTTAAAGAAGCAAAAGCGGGGAACCCTGGTTCTGGCCGTGAAGGAATGGCGCTTGGTCAGTACATTGCCGGTATGGGCTTTTCCAATGT
>UQVJ01000062.1 GCA_900544455.1 uncultured Eggerthella sp.
GCCGATATCGGAGTGCTGCGCAGAACTGGGCCTGGATTCCAGAACCGTGAACAAGTGGGCGCAGAACCGCCGGCGGGGGCCGCAGGCCGGGCCGGGCCTGCGCCAGCGCTGCCAAAAACGCCCATCGAAAGGACGAGTCCCTCTTGGCGGAACTATAGGAACACCCCCCTAAATGAAACGCAAAAAATCGCCTACCAGCTTTAACGTTTTTGAAGGCAATCGCCCGAACATGCAGGTGAGGAAACGGTGCCTGCCCCTATATTCCCACCTACAAAGAAAAGGCCCCGCTTGCGAATTTCATCGCAAGCGGGGCCCTGCTCGTTGGGTAGGAAAATGGGACCTGTCCCTCTATTCCCATTTTGCGCCGATCATAAATCAGCGTAGCTGCCTAATCCTGCTTTACCACAAGAACGTCGCAGCGAAGGTTCCTGATCAAATACGTGGAAACACTGCCGACAAATACGTAGGTGATGTTCGAAAGACCGCGCTCACCGCAAATAACCAGCTCAGGCTCGAACGGCTTAATCATCAGGTTATGGATGGTCTCCTGAATGCGGCCAACCTTAACAACAACCTCTACGGAAGGAATGTCCGGATCTTCCTCGGCTGCCTTCAGCGTATCACCCAAGGAATCAACCAAGCGGTTGCGAACCGTTTCAGCAAGCTCCTTGTAGTCGGTGCCCGTCAAAGAATCGGGAACCGAATCTACTACATGGCCGAACATCAATTCAGCATGGTTGAGCTTCGCAATCTGAATTGCACGCTCGGCTACTTCCTGCTGGGTGCTGCCGCCATCGAGTGCTGCAAATACGCGCCTGTACTGCTTCATAGCTCTCGCCCCTCTTTCTCCTTCGCCATCTGGCAAAGGCCCCGATATCGAAGCGCCCCTGCGCCTCGCTTATTATCTTTCTTTATTCTAGCAGGATACTCAAGCAAAAACGTCACAATGCTGTAACACGTTCATTCCTTCTTCCCCAAAGAAACCCCAAATGGTGAGGGGTTGCAAATGGTTGCCGCTGCAAAAGCCACGCCCGTCACGAAGTTGTTCCGGTACTCCCTCCCGAACCTGCGTTGGCCACTCCCGGCTTAGCTCCAGCCAAAGCACGGGCATTCTGCAGCGCCTCCAAATACGCTTGGGCATCGCCCGGATCGTCGTCGATGGACTCATCACCCAAATCAACCTCGCGAGGAACGCGGCGATACAGGATGTCATACATAACCGGCACCACATACAGCGTCATGAACGTGGCGTACAGTAAGCCGCCTACAACCACAACCGCCATGCCGCGCTGCATCGACGATCCTACCGCATCGCTGAACACCATCGGCAACATAGCGAAGATAGTGGTAATGGCCGTCATCATGATAGGGCGCATACGGGTACGTCCCGCAGCCACCAGGGCATCGTGCTTCGACAAGCCACCACGGCGCAGCTGGTTCACATAGTCAACGAACACAATGCCGTTGTTCACTACCGTACCCATAAGCACCGCAAAGCCCAACAGCGAAAGCATGCTCAACTGCTCGCCAGCTGCCACCAAGCCAAACAGGCCACCGGTAAAGGCAAGAGGAACGGTCAGGATCACGATGAAAGGAGAAAGCAAACTCTGGAACTGCGCCACCATAACCAGGTAGATCAGCACAAAACCCAAAATCAGCAGCAGCATCATCTGCGATAGCATCGTGTTGATGTTCTCCAGTTCTCCACTGGTTTGGATGGTGTAGCCCTCGGGCAGCTGATAATCGCTGAGCTTCGTTTGCAAATCACGCGCAAGCAGCGCATTGTTGTAGCCATCTTCCACATCGGCCGTCACCGTAATAGCGCGGGTCGAATTCACGTGGATCACCGTAGGAGAAGCAACGCCTTGCTCAACCGTGGCGAATTCACGAAGCTTATGCGTGGCGGTATCACCCGTTTGCTGATTGGTTATCTCGATTTCGGTATCAAGAAGATTGTCTGCCGTAACAGGATTCGTCCTATCCACCACCGAAACATTCATTTTTGTACCGTCAAGCGTCATGGAAGGAGCGCTGGCGCTTTCAGAAAGCTTCTTCGCCAAGTCGCTATACAGTTGAGCAACCGTATAACCATCCTTGGTGAGTTTGTCGCGGTCGATAACCAGGTGCAACTCGGTCGCAGCATCTTCCATGCCGTTTTCGATTTCGGTATAGCCCTCAACCTGGCCCACGATCCCCATCACATCTTCACTGATACGCACCAGTTCGTCTTGGTCGGGGCCCATAATCCTCAACGAAAGGCCGCTGCCGGTCATGGAGCCCATCGCCTCGGAAGAAGACGCATCGGTAATCACTTCGCAGTTCAGGCCAGAAGTGCGTTGCTGCAGCTGATCGAGAATCGAAAGCACCTGGCCTTCGGTGGTCACCGAGCTGCCGGTCTGCACGTAGAACGTAAACACCTGATGGAACTTTTCGTTACTGCTGTTGCTAGAGATATCGCTGGCAACCATCGAAGTCGAAGACGTTCCGTCCATAGCGCCAACGAATTCCACTCCTTCGATGCCCATGGCTTCGTCCATAACCTTATCCGCCGTAGCGTACGCCGTTTCCTTGTCGGTATCTTCAGGCATGGTCACCGTCACCGTTGCCGTTTTCGAGGTCATGGTAGGGATCATCGTAATACCCATGTTCACCACGCCAATCACCGCAACAACCAAAAGCACTACCGACACCACAAGAGGCAACGCCTTATGGCGCAAGAAGAACGTCAGCGAACGAGCGTATTTCGTCTGCAACGTCTCAAACCAATTGTTGCGGCGAGGAATATAGTTCTTGAACAGGAACGAGGAAGCAGCGGGGACCATGGTCAATGCGATAAGCAGCGACGCGGTAAGCACATAGGCAATGGTCAGAGCAAAGGGCAGCATCAGCTGGTTCACCATGCCCGTGGTGAACACGATGGGCAAGAACACACAAATGGTGGTAAGCGTGGAAGCAATTACCGCGCCCGAGATCTGCTTCGCGCCCTGAACGGCAGCGCGAGCGGGCGGAATGCCACGGCTGCGCAGGCGATAGATGTTCTCCAGCACAACAATCGAATTATCTACCAGCATGCCGATAGCAATAGAGATACCGCCGAGCGACATGATATTCAGCGAAATGCCCGAGAAGTACATCACCACCAAGGCGCAAAGTACCGAGAAGGGAATGCTGAAAGCCATGATGAGCGTAGGACGCCAATCGCGCAGGAAGACGATAAGCACCACCACGGCCAAAAGCGCGCCCAAAAGCAGCGACTGCAGAATAGAGCTGACGTACAGGGCAATAAAAGACCCCTGGTCGCTCACCACAGTTAGACGCAGGCCAGGGTTGGCCTGTTCAATCTTGGTAAGTACCGCGCGGGTGTCTGCGGAAACATCGCTCGTAGAAGCAGTGGAATTCTTGAACACTGAGAGCAACACGCCGTCCTGGGCATTGATGCGCATATATTCATCGCCGACATTGTCCACTTCGGTAACCTCGGCAACGTCGGCAAGGCGGATTTCGCCCACGCCGTCAACGTCGGCAAGCAAAAGCGAACGCAAATCGGAAACAGAGGAAATGTTATCGCCCACACGCAGCAGCCACTGATCGTCCGAGCCGCTATCAAGGTAGCCAGCAGGCATCGAAAAATCTTGAGCCTTGATAATGCCCGCAAGCGTTTCTTTGTCCACCAGCGCATCGATGTTCGCTTTGGAAAGGGCCTCTTCGCGCGAGCTTTCATACTGAGATCGAGCATCCGCCAATTGCTGCTTGTTGGAATCGATGGTTTGCTGGGCACTGGCAAACTGGGCGCTCGCGCTACCGAACTGTGTTGCTGCGGTAATAGAGCCCGACTGCACTTCGGCAAGCTGCTTTTGGTAGGTTTCGAGCTCTCCCGCTGCCGTTTGCGCCTTCTGCGCAAGCTGTCCGATTTGCGCCTGAACTTGAGGGTTCGTCCCATTGGGATCGACGGCCTTCAGCGCTCCGATCTCCGCCTGCAGAGAAGTAAGCTCACTGGTCTTCCCAGAAATTGCCAACGTCAAACCAGAGCTTGCCTGCCCAAGCTGATCGCTCGTTTCCTGCTGCTTCTGCTCCAGAGCGCTTTTCTGGCTGCTTAACTGGCTCTCCGCTTCGGCAAGCTTCGCTTCGCCTTCGTCGATACCTTTCTTGGCATCGTAGAGCTGGGAATTGACGCTGGCCAACAATCTGTTGTTAATGTCTTCGATCTTGCTATCGGAAAGGCGCACCTCTACCGATTTTTCCGCCGCCCCTACCGTGGAAACGTCGGCAACACCGTCGATGCGCTCCAGTTCGGGAACCGCTTTGTCTTTCACCAATGAAGTGGTGTCGAAAATATCATGGTCATCGTAGGATGCGGCAACGTATAAGGTTGCCATCATGTCCATGCTGATTTCCATGTAGTTAGGATTACCTGCAGTTTCAGGCAACTGGGAAGAAACCTCATTTACCGCAGACGATGCTTTCACCATGGCGGAATCCATGTCGGCACCGTCCTCGAACTCGAGGAATATCATGGAATAGTTATCGGCACTTTGGCTTTGAACGGAGGAAACACCGCTCACCTTCGAAAGCGAGCCCTCCAACACGTCGGTAACTTCGGATTCCACCTTTTCAGCGCTGGCGCCGGGGTCGGTGGTGATAACCGCCAGATAGGGCAAATCCATATCGGGCAGTAAGTCGGTCTTCATCTTGGTAAGCGAAACACCACCCAGAATCAGGATGATGATCACCGCAACCGTAACGATATATGGCTTCTTTACGCTAAAACGGCTAAGCACAGCAACTCCCTTAATAGTGCAATTGAAGTAGGTTTCGGGCGAGTGCCAAAGGAGCCTATTGGCTCCCGTGTGTTTTATTTAGTAAACATTGCGATTTTATGCCGCAAAGGAATGTTCTTTGGGTACGAACCCACGAAGAAAGCTCCATACACGCCGATTCCATACTATTCGGCGGAAAACCAAACGATCTGACCGGTTTGTCGAAACGGCAAAGCAAAAGCAAGGGGACAAGTGCCGTTTCCCCATTAACAAACCCGCGAAGATTATCCGAAGGTCGAAGAGCTGGCTGTAAACCGGGAGCCCAAAACCAATAGCGGGAAAATAACACCTGTCCCCATGCCCCACTAATAAAGCTCTGGCCTGCGATGAGCAAGGACGGGCATGGCTGCGCGAACTTCGCTGATCACCGAAAGGTCTATGCGGGCAGTAACCAACTCTTCGCGAGCGCTGCCGCTGGCAAGCATCACTCCATCAGGCCCGAACACAGCACTCTGCCCGATGTATCCCCTGTCAACACGACTTAAGCCCGCAACGAAAATCTCATTTTCGATGGCGCGCGCCGAAAGAAGGGTGCGCCACTGCTCCGCCTTCAGGCGGCCATCCACCCAAGCAGCAGGGTTGACCAGCAGCTGACATCCGCGCATTGCCGCGAAACGCGCCACTTCTGGAAAGCGCAAATCATAGCAAATCGAAAGTCCGATGCGACCGAAAGGAGTGTCAATAGGCTCGAACAACGTGGAGCCCGCCGCCATACGATCGGATTCCTTAGTGAAGTCGGTGTCGAATAAATGCACTTTACGGTAAACCCCGTGCTTTGACCCATCGCTCCCCGTAATAACAGCCGTATTAAAGGGATTCCCCTCATCGTTCCGCTCATTCACGGTGTATACAAGCCAAAGGCCATAACGCGCCGCAAGCGCATCCATTCCGCAACAAAACGGCCCATCGATTGGCTCAGCCTCGGAAGCGAACGACTGCGTATCTAACTCGTAGCGGGTCATAAGCGACTCAGGGAACACCAAGATATCCACCCCACGAAGAGAAGCTTCAGCGCACCATTGCTCGGCCATTTCCAAAACAGCTTCCGTACCGACTTCTTCGGGATGACAGCACTGAGCCAGCCCAAGAACAAATGTCATGGCAACTCCCTTCACGCACGATGCGGTCAAACGCAAGCTCAAATACGGGTTTGCTTCATTTTCCCACTAAAAAACGAATGGACCGGGAATAACCCAGTCCATTCGCCTGCTAGTACCTCTGTCTCGCACAGACAGCGTATGCATTGATTAGTTGTTGCGACGGCGACGAAGCAGTGCAGCGGCTGCAGCAAGGAGGCCTGCAATGCCGGCATTAGCAGCGGAAGAACCAGCGGCAACGTTGGTGGCATCACCGGTCTGAGGAGCGATGCTCGACTCGGCGGCTGCGTCGGCGTCATCGCCGGCAGCATCCTGACCTGCGGCTTCTTCACCGTTGGCGGTGTCGTCCGCAGCAGCCTGGTTCTCGGAGTAGAAAGCGTAATAGGTTACCACGCCGTCCTGGTCTTCGTCCTCGACTGCCTTGCTGAAGTCAACGGGAGTGTACTCCCAGTTACCCTCATCGTCCTTGAGGGTGGAGGACCAACCCTCGAAGGTCCAGCCATCATAGGCGGGGTCAGCAGGCTTAGCAACGGCTTCGCCCTTCTTGACCTCGGTGGAAGATTCGGTCTCGTTGAAGTTGTCGACAAACTTAACGGTAATCTGTTCAGCCTGATCATCGGCGTTCCTGGCCCACTGGGCGTAGATGTTCACGTCGGACTGCACGGGCTGGGAGAAGTCCACCTTGTCGGCTGCCTTCTGCTCGTCGGTGTAGCCGGAGTAGTCAGCGTGCCAGTACCAGCCGTCGAAGGTGTAGCCCTCGCGGGTGGGCTCTGAAGGCTGGCGCATGACTCCGTCGGAGTCGGCAACGCCCTGCATGGTTTCGTTGCCGTCTGCGAACTGGCCACCGTTAGCAGCGTACAGAACGTTGATCTCGTCCTGGTTCTTCACCCACTGGGCATACATCGTTACATGAGGCTTGGTAACCGGCTGGCCGAAATCGACCTTGTTCTGCTCTTTCTGCTCTTCGGTGAGGACGCTCAGGTCGGAGACCCAGTACCAGCCGGCGAAGGTGTAGCCCTCGCGGGTGGGGGTCATGGGCTGGCGCATCATGCCGTCGGAGTCGGTGAGGCCCTGCTGAACTTCCTGGCCGTCAGCAAACTTACCGCCATTGGCAACATACAGAACATCGGTCTCGTTCTGGACTTCATTCTTAGTCCACTGAGCGAACATCGTAACGCCTTGGCCAGTAACTGCCTGGTTGAAATCAACCTTGTCGGCGGCCTTCTGCTCGTCGGTGTACTGAGACAGATCAGCGTGCCAATACCAGCCGGCGAAGGTGTAGCCCTCGCGGGTAGGCGTAGGAGGCTGACGGAGTTTGCCGTCAGCGTCGGCAACGCCCTGCATGGTTTCGTTGCCGTCTACGAACTGACCGCCGTTAGCAGCGTACAGAACGTTAATCTGGCTCTGTTCCGTTTTCTGCTCATCTGCCTTGTAGTACACATAAAGCGCGGTGATGCCCTCCAGGGAGGAGGTCATATTCACTTCTTCTTCGCTGGTCGCTGCGCCTGAAACAACCTTCGTGGGGGTATATCCCTCAAAGCTCTTTACGCAATCTGCAACGCTGCTGTCTGCGGTAACATCGATCGTAGTGGTTACGCTGGAACCATCACGTTCGCCGCCCTGGAAGAAGCTCACAACCTCAACGCTCTGAGCCTGAGCCTCTGCGTTCTTTTCCCATGCAGCAAACCAGCTGCCTGCCTTGGCGGAAGAAAGATCGAGCTTGTAATACTGCTGATAGTCTTCAGGGATACCGTCCATGTTGAGCTGAGAGTACCAACCCTTGAAGGTATAGCCTGCGCGGGTAGGCGTAGGAGCGTCAACGCTTCCACCTTCGTTTCCCATGACGGATGCACTGTTGCTGCCGTCGGCGAACTGCCCACCATTTGCCGAGAAAATAAATTGAGCCTGGGAAGACTGCTCGGAAGTAGCGCCCTCGCCATTCTCATCAGCATTATCGGCCAATGCTACTGCAGGCACGCTACCAAGAGCAAGCGTCAAGCTTAGGCTTGCCGCAATCGCTTTCTTAGAACGCAAATCCTTCATTTATTCTCCTTTTCGCACTGCGTTAGCCCACGCCGTAACGCATCAGGCTACTTATCTTGTTTATGCATTGGCTATGAAACAGCAGTTTTGAAAGGATCCGTTGCGCAACATCAGCCACTAATTCCTTTAGTGCAAAACATGCACAACGGAGAGGTTTACCTGTTAAAACAATTCGAAAATAATGCCTTTGACCTCGCATTTCTGCGTTAAAATACGAGTATCGGACTGGCAGCAACTGTTTTATATTGCTTTAACCTGTAACGACATTGCGCACCGGACAAGGATATAGATGCACACACCTAGTTCCTATATGTACTCTGATCTACGCAGCTTTGGCGGCATCACCAATAAAGAAGCTGCAAGCGAGCTCCTTACCGAGCAAACCCTGTGCGGCAATGATGCACCCCGTGATCGAATCAACGAAAGAACCTTTTTGTCAAGGCAGATCGTTCACGCAACCCCAAGTCAGGTTCATCCTGAGTTTTTTGGCGATTTCCATCAAAGTGCGCAAACAATTACAAGCAGAATCGTTTCCAATCTAGCCAAACCCTGCGCATACCACGAAGTTATAGAGCACTACGGCGGTGCAGCGGCAAGGGATATGGGAGCCCTCCTCAGGCACTATTCCCTTGATGGAAATCTGTACGCCAACGCCATTCGCAGAATCAACGCATCCCCTATGCCTGAGATATCCGATAAGGCCGTTCTTCTGGTGATGATGTTTCTGATTACGGGATGCCTCGCAAACCCCGAAATTGCAGCAAAAACAACGCGCAGTTTCATGGAAAAGAAGCTTTCGTTCACATTTTCGACGCTTCAGCCAGCGCTTGCACGCCCAGATCATATCGCCAAATGCGCCGATAAGCCCACTAGGCTCGGGCTCATCAGAGTCGATAACGATGTTGCCTGTTCCCCTATATACCCACTTTCCACTTCTGAAGAGGGGACTATCATCGGCCTTCTCGCAACAGGAAGCCAAAATATCAACGATGTCGATATCGATGTTTCCAGAAAACATCTTCGCATTTTCGAAAATGGAAGTGCCTGGTACGCCCAGGGGTTAGGATCGACAAACGGCACTACTCTAATTTCAGGAGCCGACAAATCAATCACCGTAGTAGAGCCGCGCGACTCAGCTAATAAACAGTATCCGTCCGTCAAAATCAGTCACGGCGACACCCTCTGCTTGGGCGAAACAACAAGATTTCTCGTTCTGAAAATCGCTGGTTAATAGTTAACTGGCTAGGTAGGCCCATTACCTTGTTGCGCAACATTCAAGGCTCAACGGATTGCAGTATTGATTAATCACACTGTATGAAAGAAGGGCCAGTTTTGGATTCAGTTGACCCATATTTCGGGTTCAATAACCAATCAGAACAACGAGTACCTATTCTCTCCTTGGATTCCTTTACACCAGCTTTCGTGGACCCAAACCGTACAAAGGAAGAAACAAGTCGTCGTTTTATGACATTCTTCCTTGAAAACGAAAACCAGTATTCCACTAGCATGGTTCTGCGCAAAGCCTACAACACGCTCAATGAATGCTGCGCACTGAAGTCCCCTTTGTTCTACGAAGACGGCATTGAGGCAATGGAATACAAGAACCCCCCCCCTGAAACGCTGCAAAAATACGACGAGGTTCAAAAAAAGCTTACTCTGGAAGAATATCGCAGTTCATTGGCGGTTTCACACTTAAAGGGGTTTCCCCGCGTGTTTGGGCTAGGGCACGCCAAGGGCAAGCCAGTCATCGTCAGGGAATACGTTAAAGGAATTACGCTGGCAGCAGCAACGGATCTACTTCCCCACGTAGATATTGGTACTTTCGCTGGGATCGAGCCTATCACGGTTGCCGCTATTGCCAAGGCAGTCCTGGAAACCCTCCTCAATGCTCAATCACTTGAGGGCACCTTCGTGCACCGTGATTTATCACCACGTAACATCATTATCAGAACAGATAGAGCAAGTCTTCAGCAACAAGTAGATTCGTGCTGTTTTGATATATGCCTCGTTGACCTCGGAAGCGCTTCGTACATTGAAGCAAATTCCCCATTTACCACTGCTCAATACGGCATCTGGCGGTTCGGAACAATTGAATACGCCCCACCTGAAATGCTCACCCGCGATGTAGAGGGCATCGAAAAACTCCGACATTCAGAAACGATCGATACCTATGCTCTCTGCAGCATCATGTATTTACTGCTCACGCTTAAAACGCCCTATCAGCTTGCCTCAAGAATCAACGAATCGCCTTACCTGGTTAAGATGAAAGAAGAGCCACGAATTAAGCCAGACGCTCCAGTTGGCAAATTACTAAAGCTTGCCGATATGGGAATCAAGCCATATCAAGAAGAGCATTTCAGCGTCAGAGGCCTACACGAAGAGCTATCCAGACTCGTCTAAACAGCATGCCGCACTTAAACAAGGTTAAGTTAGAAACGGACCGGGAGTAGGGAGGCTCAATAGATCATCATGCCGTCCTGGTCTTCGGCATCGACTGCCTTGCCGAATAAAAAAGCCGAGGCGCAAAACCTCGGCAGCTAATTCAATGGTGGGCGTTACCGGGATTGAACCGATGACCCCTTCCGTGTGAAGGAAGTGCTCTCCCGCTGAGCTAAACGCCCGAAATAAAAATGCCACGCATAAGCGTGGCATGTAATTAATGGTGGGAGATACAGGATTTGAACCTGTGACCGTTTGCTTGTAAGGCAACTGCGCTCCCGCTGCGCCAATCTCCCATATGTCACAGCTAAAGATTATCCCAGATTCTAAGTAGAATATCAAGATAATTTTCAACCTCTGAGACGAATCTCAGATTTGCTTGGGTCAAACGCCCTGCATGAGCGGAACGGCCTATCCTCCCACGGACTGCACCGCAGTACT
>UQVJ01000063.1 GCA_900544455.1 uncultured Eggerthella sp.
AAATGAGAGTTGAAGATTTACGCTATTTTGAGCATCTTGCCGAAGTGCTCAACTATACACGCGCATCAAAAGATCTAGACATTTCGCAGCCAACGCTTTCTTTGGCAATCAAACGCCTTGAAGAAGAATGGGGTGTGCAGCTTTTCTCACGTAATCGTTCTACCGTTGAGCTTACCGATATTGGGCGAGATATCTCAGATTGTGTTACTGGTGCTCTGCGCAGCCTCGACAGGGCGCGTGTGCTTGCCGAAGAATCTCTTGGCACAGAAAACGCCACGATTAATCTCGGAACCATCTATGCTATGCAGGGTAAGTTCTGGTCGCAGGCGCTGTTCGAATTTCGAGAAAAGAGCCCATTCGATCCGCATATCACGGTTACACAGGCCTATTCGCGCGAACTGCTTCGTAGATTGCGCACAGGGCAGCTTGACGTTGCTTTTGCCAGCCGTATAGAGGACACACCCGACTTGCGTTACAACCTCTGCTGGTCCCAGCCGCTGGTTCTGGGTGTCAACAAAAAGCACCCATTGGCAAAAAAGAAAGAGGTTTCGCTGGCGGAACTGAAGGGGCAGGAAATTCTTTCCTACGATCCCGCTTCCCCTGTTTACCAGGAAATCGTCGACTTGATTGAGGGCTACGACCTTAACGTGCAGTTCTCTTACGATGATGAGATTACGCTTTCGTCGTTGGTTGCCGGCAACGAGTCGAAGACCGCTCTGTTCTGCTATTCATTGATGATCAACGCATTTGATGATGTGGTGTGCATCCCTGTGCGCGAGGCGCCGATTGACTTTCACAAAACCTATGTGGTTAGCCGCGATGAGGGCCGTCAGCCGAAAGTCGTTCAAGAATTCATCGATTTTATGAGTGCTCACCGTTTCCCTCGATTGTTGAGTTAATATAGAACACGTTCAGAACGTGTTCTAAAACGTGTTCGTTATTTAGGAGCGGGAATACCTGAATCAGCGGCAATGCGTTTCCTGAACACCGTCGAGGGGATGTGTTCATGATGCAAAAGGGACAGCATGATCAAAGCAAAGTAAACGTAGCGTATTCGTACGCTAGCGAACAGGGACTGCAGCAGAAGGCAACGGCTCCGAATCCGCCTGCGGAAGCACAGTTGGCCGATCCTCTTTCTTTTGCGGCAAAGGCTCGTTGGTTTGCGCTCGGTTTGCTTGGCGGAATCTTTGCCATGATCGTTAAGCTCGCTCTTCCTACCAAGATGAGCTTTGAGCAGCGTAAGCAGTCCGAATGGGCTGTTTGGGCAGGCTTCGCAGTCAACACCTTCCTTTTGGTTGTTCTCATTAACACGGGCTGCGTGGATATGCTTATTGCGGGCCTGTCGGGTACCGCGGCGGCTCCTGCATATGTTTCCCCTGCATTTGGCTAGGCGCAAATCAAGCACAATAAACTTCATGGATGGCCAAACGGCCCAAGCGCAATGCTTGGGCCGTTTTTTGTGGTGCCTGTCTGGTTTTCGTTGGCGGATGCGGGGCCGTACTCAATTGTTTGGGAATACGCCGAATCCGTCGGGCTCCATTGTTTTGGCCGTTTACCGCCACCACCTTCCGCTTGCGTGGGAAATTACGCTCAAACAACGTCCCGATGAGTGAAACAAACCCGTTTCGCGAGCGAAAACTGATCGAAACAAATGCTGATTAGGGTTGAGAGGTACCGAAAAGGCGGCGGTGGTTATGGCAAAATAACCAAAAGCCGTTAAGCAGTCGCATAAGCGTCAATACCTAAAAGGAGAAAAGATGGCCCACGTTTCTGAAATCTACGGATCGATGGTGTTCAACGAGCACGTCATGAAGGAACGCCTTCCCTCCGCAACCTACAAGAGCCTTACCAAAACCATCAAGGAAGGTAAGCCTCTCGATATCGAAGTTGCGAATGTCGTTGCTCACGCCATGAAGGAATGGGCTATCGAGCACGGTGCTACCCATTACACGCATTGGTTCCAGCCCCTTTCAGGCATCACCTCTGAAAAGCATGACAGCTTCCTGAACCCCGTAGGTGACGGCACCGCTATCATGACCTTCAGCGGCAAGGAGCTTATCCAGGGCGAGCCCGATGCATCGAGCTTCCCTTCCGGCGGCTTGCGTGCCACGTTCGAGGCTCGCGGCTACACCGCATGGGATCCTACCAGCTATGCGTTCATCAAGGATGAAGTGCTGTGCATCCCCACCGCGTTCTGCTCCTACACCGGTGAAGCGCTCGACAAGAAAACCCCGCTCCTTCGTTCCATGAGCGCTGTAAACGAGCAGGCTCAGCGTGTTCTGAAGTTCTTTGGCGAAGACGGCCATCGTGTTGTTTCTACCGTTGGCGCAGAGCAGGAGTACTTCCTGATTTCCGAGAAGGACTATGTAAAGCGTCAGGACCTCGTTATGACGGGCCGTACCTTGTTCGGCGCTGCTCCGCTTAAGGGCCAGGAACTGGAAGAGCATTACTTTGGTGCTATCCGTCCTACCGTCAACGAATTCATGAAGGAAGTCGATGACGATCTGTGGGCACTGGGTGTTTCCGCAAAAACCAAGCACAACGAGGTTGCCCCTGCGCAGCACGAGCTTGCCCCGCTGTTCACCAACTCGAATCGTGCAATCGACGAAAACCTGCTCACCATGGAAAAGATGCGTCTTGATGCATCTCATCACGGCCTGGTTTGCCTGCAGCATGAAAAGCCTTTCGAAGGCATCAACGGTTCTGGCAAGCACAACAACTGGTCGCTTTCCTACGACAAGGTCAACCTACTCGATCCCGGCGACGATCCGATGGACAACCTGCGCTTCCTTGTGTTCCTTGCCTGCGTAATCGAGTCGGTTGATGAATACCAGGAGCTGCTGCGCATGTCGGTTGCCTCTGCTGGCAACGATCATCGTCTGGGCGCAAACGAGGCACCTCCGGCCATCATCTCCATCTTCTTGGGCAGCGAGCTGGGTGCTATCGTAGATGCCCTCATCTCGGGCGACGAATACCATTCCGCTGATGCGATCGCAATGGACTTGGGCGTTGCTGTTCTTCCGAAGTTCATGAAAGACAACACCGACCGCAACCGCACCAGCCCCTTCGCGTTTACGGGCAACAAGTTCGAGTTCCGCATGCCCGGCTCTTCGGTAAACCTCTCCGACTGCAACATGATCTTGAACACCGCAATGGCAAAGAGCCTGAAGGGCTTCGCCGATGCGCTTGATGGTGCCGAAGGCGCCGACTTCGAAAAGAAGGCCATCGCTTACATCAAGAAGACGCTTACCGATCACCAGCGCATCATCTTCAACGGCAACGGCTATTCCGAGGAATGGGAGAAGGAGGCAGAAAAGCGCGGCCTTGCAAACCATCGCAATACCGCCGAGGCTCTGCCCTGCTTCGTAGACCAGAAGTCCCTCGATCTGTTTGACGAATTCAACGTTCTTACCGAGCCTGAGGTGCGCAGCCGTTACGAGGTGAAGCTCGACAAGTACAACAAGCTTCTGAACATCGAGGCACGCACCATGATCCGCATGGTACGTCGTACGTACCTGCCCGCTATCACCGATTACATGGCTGATCTGGCAAGCGATATCACCACGGTGAAGGCTGCTATCTCTGGCGCCGATATGACCGAGACCGAAAGCGTTCTCGAAGTTATCGTTACAGGCGTTGACAAGGCGGCAAAGGCAACCCGTGAGCTGATCAAGGTTCACAATGCCGCTGAAGCCATCGAGGCACCTCAGGAGCAGGCAAATGCCTACGCTAACGAGGTAATTCCTGCCATGGATACCCTTCGCGCCGAGATCGATGCCCTTGAATGCGTGGTAGAACGCGATTACTGGCCCGTCCCCACCTACAACGACATCCTCTTCTACGCATAATGATTGAGCTGGGAGTATAGGGACAGGCCCCTTATTCCTACTTTGCGAAGAGAGCCCCGCTTGCTAAGCAGTATGCAAGCGGGGCTTTTTTGTGCGCTATGCCAAACTGGGAAAGGGGGACCTGCCCCTATACTCCCAGTTTTCGAGGTAGGGTGGATTAGACTTTTGCGTCCCGTCAGTTGCGGAGCGTTACCAACCTGCAACGATCTTTCCCGATAATTGACATGTGCGGCGTATCTTTCGTGGAGTGCTGTTCGGGCTTGCTGCGGCTGGCTAAGATGGGAACGAAACCGTTTCCGACCACGAAGGGTTTGAAAGCATGGCAAGCGAAAAGGCGCCTGGCAAGCAGTTGGCAAAATCGACGGAGCAGTATCAGCTGTTCGAACAGGCAAGCAGGCCACTATTCAAAAAATATGAGGCGGCCATTCGCGAAATGCGTACCCGTTTCGAGATCCTTGACGCCGATCTGGAGTATCGTTTAAGCCGTAACCCGATCCATCACATTGAATCGCGCATAAAAGCGCCTAAAAGCGTCTATGACAAGCTGTATCGTTACGGTGTGCCGGTAACACTGAAATCCATGGAGGAAAACATCCTGGACATTGCGGGCATGCGCGTAATCGTTTCCTACATTGACGATGTAAGCGCCCTGCTGAAGGTTCTCTCCCTTCAGGACGATTTACAGATCGTGAAGGTGAAGGACTACATCACCCATCCCAAGCCAAATGGATATCGCAGCCTTCATATCATCGTGAAGGTGCCTGTCTATTTCCTTGACCGGAAACAATACGTGCCTGTTGAAATTCAGCTGCGCACCATAGCGATGGACTTTTGGGCATCGCTTGAGCATACGTTGAAGTACAAGCAGGATGCCAAGGTTGAAGGCATCGATATGTTCGACGAGTTGAAAGACTGTTCCGATATTATCCAAGACGTCGAACGCCGCATGCAGATCCTGATGCATGCCGTGCAAACGTCCGATGTCGAAGAGGCTGCCAGCAGACGACGCGCCCAGATTGAAGAGCAGGAAAAGGTCGTTGCGGGCGTTGCCGATGCGGTATCGGAAAAGCCCGAGCGCGCTATATCCTCTAGCACCAAGACGGTAACCGAGGCTGCGGTGCAGCGAGCGATTTCCGATGCCGCCGCCGTCCGTGAGAAAACGGAATAGCGAACGAGTCGAAACGTGGTTCTGTGGGCTGTGGCGCATGTGTGTTATGTCGCCGCAAGCTGGGATGCATGCGCGCTGCGCCACCTCAGGTTGGTGCGCTGTCGTCGATTTGCGCCATAAGGGCGGTCTTGTTTGGTTGCGCCCTTGAAGGTTGAGGTGATGGGGACCGTGGAAGCTGCAGGCCCTTAGCGGCGGCTCCTTTGTGGGGAGGGCTACCTTTTACGGAGCAAGAGGCCCCAGTTGCTGCCTTTTTGTGCGGAACTACATCACTCTACTTAGTTGGAGTAGAATAGAAAACCGAAAAAGTTCCCAGCGGGGCGTGCTTACGCGTCCTGGGCTTTGGGGAAGAAGAACCGCGAAAGGAAGAACAAATGGCTGACGTGCAACCTGTTAAGTACATCTGGAAGAACGGCGAAATGGTGCCGTGGGAACAGGCAACGACGCACGTTCTGACCCATGCCCTTCATTACGGTTCCGGCGTGTTCGAAGGTATCCGTTGCTACCACAATGAAGAAACGGATGAAACAGTTATCTTCCGCCTCCGCGACCACATGGAGCGTTTGCAGCGCAGCTCCAAAATTGCCATGATGGACCTTCCCTACAGCGTAGACGAGCTGTGCGAAGCAACCGTTGAGCTTATCAAGAAGAACGAATTGACGTCTTGCTACATTCGTCCTCTTGCATACTATGGCTATGGCCAGATGGGCGTAGACCCGACGGGTGCTCCCGTGGACGTTATCATCGCGGTATGGCCTTGGGGCGCTTACATGGGCGAAGATGCCCTTAAGAACGGCATCCCTGTGGGCGTTTCTTCTTGGCGTCAGCGTTCCTTCAACGCAATTCCTCCTGCCGTTAAGTCTTCCGCTTCCTACATGAACTCCATCCTGGCAAAGCTCGAGGCAAAGAACCACGGCTATGCCGAGGCTGTTATGCTCAACGAACAGGGCTACGTGTGCGAAGGTACGGGCGAAAACCTCTTCACCGTTCGCAACGGCATTCTCTCTACGCCTCCGCTGTCTGACGGTCTGCTTGAGGGCATCACTCGCGACACCATTCTGCATATTGCTTGCGACATGGACATTCCCGCTATCGAGGAATCCCTTACCCGTTCCGATCTGTACATTGCCGATGAGATGTTCATGTGCGGTTCCGCTGCCGAGCTCACGCCCGTCCGCAGCGTAGACGACCGCGAAATCGGTCCTATGGGCCCCATTACCGCGCAGCTTCAGAAACGCTATTTTGAGGTTGCTTATGGTAAGGCGCCCGAGTATGAAGAGTGGATCACCCGCTTCTAATCGAGGTGCGCTTTCAGTGCGCTTTCTTCAAGCCGCATCCCCCTTTGCCGTAAGGCGCAGGGGTGCGGCTTGTTTTTTCAGGGGACAAAATGAGCGCTCGCTGCAGGGGTGTCGCGCCAGGGGAATCATCAACGGTGAAAGGGGTATGGGCTATGCCGGAGCTTAGGACAAGAGAAGTGGAAGATCTGCTTGAGGTCTTTGCGGGTTTAACCCGTCCTGATGATGTATTTGCCCTGCTGGAAGATTTGTTCACTGTTCGCGAGATCAAGGACACCTCGCAGCGTTTGGATGTGGCGCGTATGTTGCGCAAGGGCAGTTCATATGCTGTTATCGAAAAGGCAACTGGGGCTTCTGCGACAACCATCGCTCGCGTGTCAAAGGCATTGAATTACGGTGCAGGTGGTTATGGCCTTGCCTTTGAGGTGCTTGATGCCAAAGAGGCAGAAAACGGGGAAGCCGCCAAGTCGGAAAGCCCGACAGCCGAAGGTGAAAAGCAATAGGAGGGCAACGGCTGCGTTGCCCCGCGAAGCCGCCAAAGCGCGGCTTCTTTACTGAAAGGAGCAAAGACCCAATGAGTTCGTTCGCAGCATTCTGCAAACGCAAGGATATTGAGATTTCCGTTCAGCGCTACCTGATTGACGCTCTGGGCGCCATGGCGCAAGGTTTGTTCGCCTCGCTGCTAATGGGTACTATTCTTTCGACTATTGGCCAGCAGGCTGGAATCGATGTATTGGTTCAGGTGGGTGATTTCGCCAAGAGCGCGGCGGGTCCTGCCATGGCCGTATCCATTGGTTTTGCGCTGAAAGCGCCATCGCTGGTGTTGTTTTCCCTGGTGGCGGTTGGTTACGCGGCAAATAGCCTGGGTGGTGCGGGCGGTCCATTGGCGGTGCTTGTGGTTGCTATCGTTGCTTCAGAATGCGGCAAGTTGGTTGCCAATGAAACGAAGATCGATATTTTGGTTACTCCTTCAGTCACCATTCTGGTGGGATGCTTGCTTTCCATGGCATGCGCGCCTTCCATTGGCGCAGGCGCTACCGCGGTAGGCTCACTCATCATGTGGGCTACGGAACTCCAGCCGTTCTTCATGGGTATTTTGGTATCGGCTCTGGTGGGCATCGCCCTTACGCTGCCAATCTCTTCAGCTGCCATCTGCGCGGCATTGAGCCTTACTGGTTTGGCGGGAGGCGCTGCCGTTGCCGGCTGCTGTGCTCAGATGGTTGGTTTTGCGGTAATGAGCTTCAAAGAAAACCGCTGGGGCGGTTTGATCTCGCAAGGTCTGGGAACTTCGATGCTGCAAATGGGCAATATCGTGCGCAACCCGCGCATCTGGATTCCCCCTACGCTGGCTTCCATGATCACTGGGCCCATCGCGACATGCGTTTTCCAGCTTAAGATGAACGGCCCTGCCATTTCATCGGGTATGGGCACGTGTGGCTTGGTTGGTCCCATTGGCGTGTATACCGGCTGGGTTGCCGATATGGCGTCAGGCGCAATGGCAGCCATTACCGCTATGGACTGGGCGGGTCTGGTGCTAATCTGTTTCGTGCTTCCTGCGGTGTTAACCTACGCATTCGGTCTTGTTTTGCGCAAGATTGGCTGGATTAAAGAAGGCGACCTTACCCTTGAATCCGCCGACGACATGGTGAAAGCCGAATAAGGCAGCAGGTATTCTTGGTTGTTTCTCGCTGAAGGGAGGGAAGGATATGGCAAAACGGTTTGTGGCGGTTCTGATAACGCTTTGTGCGGCACTGGCTGCGTTGTGCCTTTCGGGCTGTGCGGAAGAAGACGGCAAACCCAGCTACCAGCTGGTAAGCGAGGGCAAGCTCACTGTTGCTATGGCGCCTAATTTTCCTCCGTTTGACTCCCTAGACGGCGAGACTCCTACGGGTTTCGATGTGAGCGTTGCCCGTGAGGTGGCGAATCGTCTGGGGCTTCAGCTTGAGATCAAGGCAGTTCCGTTCGATGAACTGGTGCAGGGTGTACATGATGGCACCTACGACGTTGCGATCTCGGCATTGTCTATCAATCCCAGCCGGTCGGAGTTAGTCGATTTTTCTTCTCCGTATTACCTGGTTGATCAAGCGATTGTAGCGAAGAAGGGCGTGTACGAAAAGGTGTCCGAGCTGAAAGGCAAGCAGGTTGCCGCTGAGGCTGAAGCCACGGGTTATGACTATGCTATGGCAAACGTCACTCAGAATGTTGTCGCCTACAAGACCGCTGCTGAATGCTTTGCCGCTCTTGAGGCGGGGGAAGTTGCCGCTGTGGTAACCGATGAGCCTGCCGCAACATATCTCATGAACAGCGCCTATCCCAATTGCGTTACCCTGGAAACTGTGGCAACGTGCGAGAAATATGCTGTTGCCGTGAACAAGGACAATCGGGTCTTAACGGATGCTATCAATGACGCCCTCGACCAGATGGACAAAGATGGAACCCTTGCCGAGCTCCAAAAGCAAGTGGGGTAGGGTTTCGCGTCACTGCGGAGCGCCCTTTTGGATATGCCCCTTACCCCAGGTGGCGAGTGCGCGGTTCGGCGCTGGCGACAGAAGTCAAGCAGCCGTGCCCCTTGCCTTAGATGAAAAGCGCGTGGGGCACATGCCTGAATTCGGCAGGTCTTAGCAATTACTTGTGGTACGGCTCGTGGCGGATAATCTTGAACGCTCGATAAATCTGCTCAAGCAGAACAACGCGAGCAAGGTTGTGGGGTAGGGTGATGGGCCCGAAGCTGATGCGCTCTGTGGCGCGCTGCTTTACCTCCTTTGTCACACCATCGCTTCCGCCGATGATAAAGGAAATATGAGAATCGCTGTTGAGCGCATAAGTATCTATTTTTTGCGCCAGACCCTCGCTAGATGTTTCCTTGCCATGAATATCCATCAAGATAATGGGCCCGCGCTCCGGCAATGCGGAGAGCAAGGCTGCGGCTTCCTTTTCTGCGTTGGAGTCGGGTAGTTCACGCACTTCGATTTTTGCGTATCCGCCAAGGCGTTTCAGGTATTCTGCAACGGCGTCTTTCCAGAACTGCTCTTTGAGCTTTCCCACGGCAAATATGGTTATACGAAGCATGGCGGCCCCCAATCGCGCTGGCGTTACCAGCTTGAAAAGAAACATTGGTACAGTAGTTGTTCGCACGGTATTATATCGGTCGAACAAGAAGCGCGCATGCGTATACCCACACAACACCTAAGGAAGCAGGCGTTATGTCACTCCCCGTATCTGACCTGAACAAGAAGGCCGACGGCCTTACCACCATGGAATTGGGCAAGGTTCTGCCCCTTACCGCTGAAGTGAAAGACGATCATCTTTTCATCGGCGGCTGCGATATGGTGGAAGTGGCCAAGGAATTCGGCACTGCATTGTACGTGTTTGACCAGGTTGATCTTGAAGCCCGCATGGATGAATACGTGCAGTCTTTCAAGAAATACTACGGCGACCGTGCCGAAGTTGCCTATGCTTCCAAAGCGTTCCAGAACAAGGCTATCGTACAACTCGCCAACGAGCACGGCATGTGCCTCGATGTTTCCGGTGGCGGCGAGCTTGCCTGCGCGCTTGCTGCGGGTTTCCCTGCTAAGCGCGTAGTTGTTCATGGCAACAATAAAACCCTTCAAGAACTGCGTGAAGCTATCGAGGTCGGCGTGGGCTGCATTGTTATCGACTCCCGTATTGAGTTGGGTCGCGTTTCTGCCATCGCTCAAGAACTGGGCGTAACGCAGGATATCTATATGCGTATTACCCCTGGCGTGGAAGCCGATACGCATGAATTCATCCGCACAGGTTGCGAGGATTCCAAGTTCGGCTTCACCATGCGTGAGGACTTTGCCTTCAAATGCGTGAAGGATGTTTTGGAGGCACCGGGCGTCCGCCTTGCTGGCCTGCATTGCCATATCGGCTCTCAGATCTTCGCCCTGCATTCGTTCCGTGAAGCCATCGATGTCATGATTCAGTTCATTAAGCGCATCAACGACGAGTACGGTTACGAAATCGAAGGCCTCGATCTGGGTGGTGGCCTGGGCATTGCTTACGTGAAAGAGGAAGAGCCTCCTACGATTGAATCGTTCGCGAAGCTTACCTGCACTGCAGTGAAAGAGCTGTGCGCCCAGTATGGGGTGAAGGAGCCCCGCATTGCGGTTGAGCCGGGCCGCTCCATTGCGGCAACGCCGGGCGTGACGCTCTATACCGTGGGCATCTTGAAGACGCTGCCGG
>UQVJ01000064.1 GCA_900544455.1 uncultured Eggerthella sp.
ATATACAGGATGGGGCTTGCGCTCGTGAACTTGCACGACGCAGGTCTTGTCGCCGGAGATGCTTACTACAACACCCTGGCGAACCTTACGAGAGTTACGTTCTTCACTCATATTGTTCAAACCTTCCTAGCTGCACCCTAAGCCTGAGCGGCCTTGAGTTCACGGTCGCGCATCTCGGTCTGGATGCGGGCGATGTCCTTCTTGACCTGCTTGATGCGAGCGGTGTTGTCGAGCTGGCCGGTAGCCATCTGGAAGCGCAGGTTGAAGAGCTCTGCACGAGCCTCCTTCAGCTTAGCCTGCAGATCTTCACCCGAAAGTTTCTGGATCTCTGCTGCTTTCATTTACTCCTGCCCTTCTGCCTCACGCTTTACGATCTTGCACTTGATGGGCAACTTGTCGATAGCCAGACGGAGAGCATCCTTGGCAGTTGCTTCGTCAACACCATCGATCTCGAACATGATGCGGCCGGGCTTTACTACAGCTACCCAACCCTCAGGGTTACCCTTACCCTTACCCATTCGAGTTTCAGCAGGCTTCTGCGTGATGGGCTTATCGGGGAAGATCGTGATCCAAACATTACCAGTACGGTTCATGCGACGAGTCATTGCGATACGTGCAGCCTCGATCTGGCGGTTGGTGATCCAATGACGGTCCAGGGCCTGAATGCCCCAAGAGCCGTGGTTCAAAGTGGTACCGCCCTTGGCGTTACCCTTCATAGAACCACGCTGCACCTTACGATGCTTAACGCGCTTAGGTACCAACATTACTTATCACCCCTATCGTTATTGCGGCGACGGGAACGGTTAGGACGAGAAGAACCCTCGAGTGCGGGCTGCGGAGCCTTCTGGCCCGGCAGAACTTCACCGTGGTACACCCAAACCTGGATACCAATGGAACCCATGGTGGTTGCAGCGGTGGCGAAGCCATAGTCGATCTTCGCACGGAGGGTGTGCAGCGGCACGCGACCTTCGCGATACCACTCGCGGCGGCTCATTTCAGCGCCACCCAGACGACCAGCACACTGGATACGAATACCCTTTGCGCCGCTCTTGCGGGCAGACTGAACGGCCTTACGCATTGCACGACGGAATGCAACACGGTTTTCGAGCTGCTCAGCAACAGACTGAGCGATGAGGCTTGCGTCGAGTTCAGGACGCTTAACCTCTACAACCTCAACGGAAACCGGGCCGTTGGCGATCTGGTTGAGCTTCTTGCGAAGTGCGTCAACCTCTGCGCCCTTCTTGCCGATTACAACGCCGGGGCGAGACGTGGTGATGATGACCTTGATCTTGTCACCGGCGCGCTCGATCTCTACGCGGGAGACAGCCGCATGGGCGAGCTGCTTGTCAAGGTAAGAACGAATAGCGAGGTCGTTCTCAAGGTTCTTCGCATAGTCCTTGTCGGAATACCAGCGGCTGCGCCAATCCTCGGTTACGCCGAGACGGAAACCGGTGGGGCTTACTTTCTGACCCATACTATGCCTCCTCTCGGGTTGCTACGATGACGGTGATGTGGCTGGTGCGCTTGCGAATGCGAGCAGCAGAGCCCTTTGCGCGGGGGCGGATACGCTTCAGCGTGGGGCCCTCGTCGGCGAAGCATGCCTTAACCACGAGGTTCTCGGGGTTAGCGGCACCCTTCTGTGCAGCGTTTGCAACTGCGGAGTTCAGGGTCTTCTCTACAACTTCAGCAACAGCGCGGTTGGTGAAGCGGAGGGTTTCCTGAGCGGCAATAACGTTCTTGCCGCGAATCTGGTCGAGTACGATGCGTGCCTTGCGGGGCGAAACGCGTACGTAGCGAGCGATTGCTTTAGCTTCCATGTTTCACCCTTTCCTTACTTGTCGTGGCCGCGGAAGGTGCGAGAAGGTGCGAACTCGCCCAGCTTGTGGCCAACCATGGATTCAGTAACGTAAACCGGCACGTGCTTACGACCATCATGCACAGCGATGGTGTGACCAACCATCTCGGGGAAGATGGTGGAAGAACGCGACCACGTCTTGATGACCTTCTTGTCGCCAGCTTCGTTCATCGCAATAACGCGATCGAGAAGGCGAGGCTCCACGAAGGGACCTTTTTTCAAACTTCTGCTCAATGTTTCTCCTTATGCGATCGGGCGCTACTTCTTGCGACGGCGGATGATCAGGCGGCTCGAAGCCTTCTTGGGGTTGCGAGTGCGATGACCCTTGGTAGACACGCCCCACGGAGTAACAGGATGACGACCAGAAGACTTGTTCTTGCCTTCGCCACCACCATGAGGATGGTCGACAGGGTTCATTACAGTACCGCGAACGCTGGGGCGGATGCCCTTCCAGCGGTTACGGCCAGCCTTGCCGATCTTGATGTTGCCGTGCTCGGCGTTGCCGACTTCGCCAACGGTTGCGCGGCAGGTTACGAGAACGCGACGCATTTCGGAAGAAGGCATACGCAGGATTGCATACTTGCCTTCCTTGCCCATCAGCTGAATGCTGGTGCCAGCGGAACGAGCGATTGCTGCACCGCGACCGGGCTGGAGCTCAACTGCGTGGATGAGCGTACCAACGGGGATTGCGGACAGGGGCAGTGCATTGCCGGGCTTGATGTCTGCATCAGCGCCGGATACTACCGTTTCGCCAACCTTGAGGCCCTTAGGCTGAAGGATGTAGCGCTTTTCACCGTCTGCATAGTGCAGAAGAGCGATGCGAGCACTGCGATTGGGGTCGTACTCGATCGTGGCAACCTTAGCGGGGATACCGTCCTTGTTGCGCTTGAAGTCGATGATGCGGTAACGACGCTTGTTGCCGCCACCCTGATGACGCGTAGTGATACGGCCATTGTTGTTGCGGCCAGCCTTCTTGGGCAGGGGCGCCAACAGGGACTTCTCGGGCGTAGTGCTGGTGATCTCAGCAAAGTCCGAGACAGTCTGGAAGCGGCGTCCAGGGCTCGTGGGCTTGAACTGTTTTACTCCCATTTTCTTCCTTTCTACGGGTGCGAACTGGAGGTTCGAACCCTTGGTCTTATGTGGACTCCATCACCGCCATGGGGACCTTTGGGAGACAGCCCTCGGCGATTCCGAGTTTCCACGCGTCCGGGTGTATCCATCAACAGCCAGACGCAACCGAAAAGTATACTGATTGCCTATGTAATGCGCAAGAGATAATCGAATCGAGACAAGTATTCGCAAAAGATTCACAACCTGACACGAATTGAGCCGAAATTGGCAGTAAACGGCAATTTGGCTGCCCTGCTATTTCATCATAGTCCCTGATGCTTCCCCGTAATATCGACACAAAAGCCTGCATCGCTCAGCGAAGTTCCTTGCCAAGCTCACGCGCGAGCACGGGCAAAAGCTTCGCGAACATTTCCTCGCGCTTATCCTTCTTGAGTTCGCATTCCCAAATCACATGCACTTTCCAGCCATCGGCGATAAGCGCCGCTTCGTTTTGAGCGTCGCGTTCTTGGTTTCGGTTGAACTTTGCCACCCAATACTCGGTGTTCTTTTTAGGAAGGGAAAGGTTGCAATGCGGGCAGCGGTGCCAATAACACCCGTTAATCATCAGGCATACCTTCTTGCCCGGCCACGCCACATCGGGACGCCCCGGCACTTTCCATTGCAAACGATAGCCATCCAGGCCCGCTTCGCGAAGGCGCTGTCGAACTAAAAGCTCGGGTTTGGTGTCCTTGCGCTTGTTGCCTTGCATGGATTTATGCACCGCATAGCTCGATGCATCGGGCGCTGGAATACGCACATAGGCATACTCAACTTCGCCTTTGCCGGCGCGTTTGGCGCTCGCACGCTCACGCTCGAATGATTCCACTTCATCATCTGTTGCGGGCTGCACACCATCAAGTGCCTCAAGCCAGCGCTCGCTTAAACGATTGAAACCCCACGCCGCATTCGCAGGGCTGGTAGACGGCAGCACCTCTGCCTCGATTCCTACTTTATATAGGAGGTACTTTTTGTACAGACGAGCCGCCGTTGCGCCATTGCAGATAACGCGTTTGATAGGAGCTGCGCGTATGATGCGCTCCACTTGAGCGGGTACCACATTTTTAATACTGGCGTCACTCGACCCTTTGATGTCGCATTCCTGAATTACGTCCCATAAGGCAATGCCGCATGAAAGCAGCAGTTCCTTCTTTTCGGGGATAGACTCAGGCACGGGCGCCTTCACAAAGCCAGCAAGCACACGCCAGAAGCGATTCTGGGGATTCCCATAATAGAAATCGTTCTTACGCGAAAGCACCGAGGGGAACGACCCTAAAACCAATACAGTTGAGCGCTCGTTGAACACGGGATCGAACCCATGAGATATATGTTGGTATGTTGCCATAATCCGTAAGTATATATAAAGAAGGCCCGCCGAAGCGGGCTTCGAATGCGTTTGAATCAGCAGCAAACGCCACTACTCAGCGCGCAGAGGCTCGAGCGCCTTCAGCATAAACTCGCTTGCTTCGGCACACAGCTCGTCGGTTGGCGCTTCGGCCAACACGCGAATAAGAGGCTCGGTGCCGCTGGCTCGCAGAAGCACACGGCCGCGATCGCCCAGGAATTCTTCCGCCGCCTTAACCGATTCAAGCACAGCAGCATCATTCATTGCCGCATCTTTGTCGGCAACACGCACATTGGTCAGAAGCTGCGGATACAGCTTCACCGGAGCGCACAGCTGCGAAAGCGTTTCGCGCTCGGCGCGAATAGCCTCCATCAGTCGCAGCGAAGTGAGGATGCCATCTCCGGTGCTTGCGATATCGCCGAAAATCACATGACCAGACTGCTCGCCTCCCAAACTGTAGCCATTGGCATGCATGCAGGCAAATACGTTCTTGTCGCCCACTGCGGTGGTTTCGTAGTTCAAGTTCGCCTGCTCAAAGGCTTTCAGCACGCCGAAGTTGCTCATAACCGTGGGGACAACCGTTCCGCCGGACAAGCGACCGTGCTTATTCAGGTACACGCCGCATACATATAAAATAAGGTCACCATCTACCACATGGCCGCGCTCGTCCACCGCAAGGCAACGGTCGGCGTCACCGTCATAAGCAAAGCCCACATCAAGCCCCTGCTCTACAACAAGGCGCTGCAAGCGATCAATGTGCGTTGACCCGCAGTCAACATTGATATTGAAGCCATCGGGAGCATTGCTAATAACGCGAACATCGGCGCCCAAAGCGTCGAACACGGGCTTTGCAACAGAAGAAGCGGCACCATTGGCGCAATCGAGGCCGACCTTTACGCCCTGCAAAGAGAAATTCGCGCTGGCAATAAGATGGGCAATGTAGCGATTGCGACCCTGCATGTAGTCGACCGTGGCGCCAATCGCATCGCCGGACACCATCGGCACTTCTTCAGGGTATTCGCCGTCGATGTACTGCTCGATAAGCTGAAGCAAAGGCTCTTCCATCTTGAAGCCCTGGGAATTAACCAGCTTGATGCCATTGTCCGTGTAGGGATTGTGGCTAGCAGTAATCATTACGCCGCAATCGAACGCACCATCGGTAGTTTCGTACGAAAGGCCAGGCGTAGGAATAACGTGCAACATGTAAGCGTCGGCACCTGAAGCAACAAGGCCAGAAACCATGCCGCTTTCCAACATGTAGCTGGAACGACGGGTGTCTTTGCCCACAACGATACGAGCCTTGCGGCTCTGACGTGCGCCATAATACCAGCCGATAAAGCGACCAATTTTGTATGCATGCTCAACGGTAAGGTCGGTGCCGGCAACGCCGCGGAAGCCGTCTGTGCCAAAATACTTCATTTCATTCTCCTGTTCACCAGTGAGCGTTGTTTATAGCGTTAGCAGCCGCGTCCAAAAGCGGCATAACTTGTTCATTATCCTTCACTTGCCCCTTTTCTGCACGCATAGAGGAAATCGAATTGAAAAACGTCAGGTTATCTGCATTTTGCAATTTGCATCTGCCACCGCCCCGCATCTTTTGTGCGCCAGGAAGAATAATCCGCAAGGCTTTCGCTAAAAGAAGAACGTCGCAAAAGCACCCCGCTACACCATCCTTTCCAACATGATGCAGCGAGGCTTTCCGCTCCGTTTCCACTGCTGGTCAAATCGCTGTTTTTGTTACATTCCCGCTCAACTGAACCACGGCGTTTAACCTGATCAAACAAGTAAAGCCGCCTGATATAACACGAATTGTCGAATTGGTGCAATTCTTATACAAAACGGGAATACGTAGGTGCATAGAGAAAAACGCGTTCAAATGCTAGGATAGCCATTGAGCTGCTGATTCGGTTCTTGTCTGAATCTCGGTTCCATTCAACACAGGAATAAGGAGAGGAACGCATTATGGATTTCAAGCTTACTGACGAGCAGGAGCTGCTCATTGAGAGCGCACACGAATATGCTACTCGCTACTTCACCGACGAAGCAGTGAAGCAAGCATATGAAGTAGATCATCACATCAGCATCGAAGCTGCTATGGCTTACCGCGAGGCAGGCTTCATGCTTCTGGGCCTTCCCGAAGAAGTTGGCGGTGTTCCGGTAGACAAGCTTACCGAGGTTCTTCTGGTAGAGAAGCTTCATGAGTACACTGGCGTAACCCTCCCCTTCGTAACCGACTTCAACACCATCACCGACGTAATTGACTTCGGCTCCAAAGAGCAGCAGGAAATGATTATGGATGCTATCGAGAACGTCGAGAGCACCTGCATCGCTTGCTCCGCTATTTCCGAGCCCGCAGCTGGTTCTGACAACAACGCAATGACCTGCGTTACCAAGAAGCAGCCCGACGGCACCTACCTGCTGAATGGCCAGAAGACTTGGGTTACCCTGGGCGGTCTTTCCATCTACACCATGGTTGTAGCTAAGGACGAAGATCCTTCGTACGAGAACGACAAGTATTCTCTGTGGCTCGTTCCCAACGACACCCCCGGCTTCACCATCGGCCACCTCGACAAGGTTGGCCAGCAGGCCATCCCGTTTGTTGACCAGTTCTTCGACAACGTAGTTCTCACTGAGGACATGCGTCTGGGCGAACCCGGCATGGGCTGGAAGCTCCTCATGAAGAAGCTCGAGTTCGAGCGCTGCCTGGTTGTTGCATCTTCCCTCGGCCTTGCACAGGCTGCCCTGAACGATGCGGGCGCCTATGCATCTGAGCGTATCTGCTTCAACAAGCCTATCGCTCACCAGACCCAGATCCAGCTGCATCTGTGCGAGATGGAGAACATCATCCAGAACGTACGTACCCGTCTGTATCAGGTTGTAACCATGATCGACAACGGCGAATCCACTCGTCTCGAGTCTGCACTGCTCAAGGGCTATGCATGCCGCGAGCTCACCCGCGTTGCCGACCTCGCAATGGCAATCTACGCAGCCATCGGCTACACCAAGGAAATCCGCGTTGGTCGCATTTGGGCAGACCTCCGCGGTAACGAAATGGGCGGCGGCACCACTGAAATCATGGACTACATCGCCGGTCGTCAGCTGGTTAAGAAGTACAAGGCTAAGTAATCCGCCTCTTCACCTGCACTCTTTTCGCAAAGCGACCCCTTTTTTGGGGTCGCTTTTTTGCGCTTATGCACCGTTTACCTAGTTTCTTTTCCGCTTAGTTAAATAGAATCACTCTCGAAACAATTTTGTAACGGATCGGTATACTAAAAAGTTGCGGCCCCAGAACGTCTGCACGATCAGAGCTGCATCCTATCCCCAATCCTCCCATTCAAGGAGACATCTATGAAAAAAATCGCAGAAGCATGGTCGAGCCTGAGCCTTATCAAGCGCATTATCATCGGCCTCGTTATCGGCGCTTTGCTTGGCGGCTTCGGCCCTAAGGATCTCGCCGTTATCGAAATGCTTGGCACCTTGTTCGTTAGCGCCCTGAAGGCAGTCGCACCGTTCTTGGTATTCTTCCTGGTTATCAACGCTTTGTGCCACACTAAGCTTCCCAAATCCATGAAGACTATCGTTGTGCTGTACGTGGTAAGTACCCTTGCTGCTGCTTTCACCGCCGTAGCCATTAGCTACGCATTCCCTGTTGAGCTCACCCTTTCGGGCGTTGAGGCCGCAGACAAAGCCGCGCCGACCGAAATCGCTGAAGTCCTAACCACGCTCATTGGCAACATGGTGGTTAATCCCGTCGATGCGCTGCTGAATGCGAACTATATCGGCATTCTTGTTTGGGCGGTTCTTCTGGGTATCGCAATGCGCTACACCACTGAGCCCACCAAAGATTTCTTTGCGAATATGTCGCATGTTATCTCCATCGTCGTTCGCTGGATCATCACGTGCGCACCGTTTGGCATCATGGGTCTTATCTACACCTCGGTTGCCCAGAATGGTCCCGAAATCTTCATCGAATACGGTCAGCTGCTCCTTGTTTTGCTGGGCGCCATGTTCTTCATCTGCCTTGTTGTTAACCCTCTGCTGGTGTTCATCAACATTCGCAAGAACCCCTACCCCATCGTATTCCGCTGCATAAAAGACTCCGGCATGTACGCCTTCTTTACCCGCAGCTCTGCCGCTAACATCCCTGTAAACATGGAGCTGTGTAAGCGCCTTGGTATTCGCAAGGACACTTACTCTGTTTCCATCCCGCTGGGCGCCACCATCAACATGGCTGGCGCTGCCATTACCATTACCGTAATGGCTATGGCTGCCGCTCATACCATGGGCATTGCCATCAACCCCGTTACTGCTGGCATCCTCTGCGTTCTGGCTGCAGTTAGCGCCTGCGGTGCTTCTGGCGTCGCTGGCGGCTCCCTGCTTCTTATTCCGCTGTGCTGCTCCCTCTTCGGTATCAGCAACGACATCGCCATGCAAGTTGTTGGCGTCGGCTTCGTAATCGGCGTTATCCAGGACTCCGTTGAAACAGCCCTTAATTCCCTTTCCGACGCACTGTTCACCGCTACCGCCGACTACAAGGAACGCCGCGAGGCTGGCGTACACTTCCAGGTTGGCAAAGACGCAGACGAATGGAAGCCTTCTACCGCTGAATAGCGTCCTGCTAAAGCTATATGCCCAAAAGCAAAACGGCTGCTCGATACTCTCGAGCAGCCGTTTTTTTTGCTGGAATATAACCAACCCCACCAGCTACACCGCACTCTAGAGAAGCGCAAAAACGAATGCACATACGGCAAAAGCTTAATCGATGAGTTGGTATAGAACTAATAGCCCAGCTCTCCGCCGTCACGAAGAACCTGCATCATATCTCGCGTTAGCGAATAATCTTCATCACAAGGAAGCTGATCTCTGTCTATCCACTCGGCGCTCTCAAGCTCGTGATCGTCGAGCTTGATATCGTTAGAGCCATCAAGCTCGCAAAAGAAGCCGAATAGCAGCGATGAAGAAGGCGGCCATGGCTGGCTTTTGTAGTAGCGAAGGTTCTTGACCCTTAGCCCCACTTCCTCCATCACTTCTCGGTGAACAGTTTCTTCAACGGTTTCGCCCATCTCGCAGAAGCCAGCAATAAGGGCATAGCGCTTGTATTCACGGTTCGCATAACGTGATACAAGAACCTTGTTCCGTTCCGAATCGACAATTCCCACGATTACTGCTGGAAAAAGCTTAGGGAATTCCATGGCGCCGCATTGAGGACAACGAACCATGCGCTCCACCATATCGTGCACTAAATGGGTTCCGCAGCGACCGCAGAATTTACGCGTCGCATACCAGGTATCGTATTCGTACCCCACCAATCCGGCAAACGCCCTATGCTTCGGCCTGTATTGTTTTAGCTGGGAAATGGGCATGAACTGCCACTCAGGATGAACAGATGGGCCATCAGAGCCACATGAGCATCGGCTTTCTATCGCCTTGCCGAGGGCATCATAGTCTACCTCACAACGAAAATATCCAGTTTCTCCAACAGTGAAGAGAAACAGTGCTTCGGGCTTCATTCCATCAGCTCGCTGAGTTACTTCGTCAGAATCGACAATCACGGCACCGATGCTACGAAGCATCTCGAATGTCGGAAAGCGCAACGTGCCCTCTCTGCCGCCCTCGGAGGCGTTCTGAGCGACGGCTTCAATCGACACGAGGACAGAAGAGCCTTGGTACACAAGAACCCTGTCAGTTGGCTCTGGGCTGATCCATGCGAAATCATTGCAAAATGAATACGGTGCTATATCCTGCAGCATTGTTACCCCCCCCTGGCATACCAGCTAAGCGTACACCCTCGTAACCAAGATGACGAATAAAAAAGCCCTGGATTGCAATGCAATTCCAGGGCAAAAAAGAACCGCCCCGAAGAGCGGTTCTTTGTTAGACGGCCTATGCCTGAGCGAAGATCTCGATCTGGTCGCCTTCAGCAACCGTAACCATAGCCTTCTTCCAGGTGCGGGTCTTACCAAGCTGATAGCGAACGCGCTTCGGCTTGGCTTTGACGTTCAGCGTGTTGACCTTCACAACCTTCACGTTGAAGATCGCCTCGATCGCCTGGGCGATCTCAACCTTGTT
>UQVJ01000065.1 GCA_900544455.1 uncultured Eggerthella sp.
GGTGCCGGAACCATCGAAGATGGAGTCCATGCCCTGGCGACCGGACTGCTTATAGCGAGCATAGGTAGCTACGCAGTAAGGAGCGGACAGCGGGCCTGCGAGTGCAGGATAAGGAGCGAACAGGGACAGGATTACATTACGAATACCGCAGATGACGTTGGTACGGTTCGGGTCGAACTCGATGTACTCGTCGTCACGAGCTGCCTGGAGACCAAGCTGCTGAACGGTTACGAAGTCGCCGTATGCGATAACCCATGCAACGATTGCGTAGGGCAGAGCTGCGATCCAAACGCCAGGATCAGAAGCAAAGCCGATGAACAGAGGCGAAACTGTCATGAACAGGCCCATGAAGTCAGGAACCTTGATGATTTCGCCGGACCACTGGAAGTTGAATTCGCCAGCAACGCCGCCTGCGATGAGCAGTGCGATAACAGCCCAAAGGAAGCTGTAGTTACCGAGAATGGCAACGAACTTGTTGGTATCCATGTACTTACGTACGCGCTTGGAGAACATAAGCATGAATACAACTACCAGACCTGCGAGGCAGCCAATGGTAACGGTGTCGATAGCGCCACCGGTCTTCAGGCGAACAGCTACGGCGTTAACGCCAGCGCCCATTACGATACCAGCCTTGATGGCGGGAGGTACCATAGTGTTGAGCTTCTTCGATAGGCCTGTTGCACCCAATATGATAAACAAGAGGCCTAATTCAAGCTGAATAGCTGTCAGCATCTGCAATCGAGCAACACCTGGGTCGAGCGATTCCAAGAACACGACGATAATTGCCATTGCCGGGGTGATCCAACCGCAAATGGAAGGCTCACCGAGCAGCCAGTTCAGGGTGTACATTGCCGTTTCAAATACAACCAGTGCCCAAGCCACTGCAGGGTCGAGACCCAGAGAAGTAATAAGAACAGCCAGAGCGCCGTACGAAGTACAAGCATTCATCAGGCCGGTTACTACTTCAGGTGGTGAGATCTTGAAGTGAATGAACGGAAGACGAATACGGAATAGGCCAACTTTCCAACATGGCTGAATACCACCGTATTCACGCTTTAGCATAGCCATCGCTTAGCCCCTCTCTCCTCTTGCGCATCCCTGCGCAAAAATAAAATCGACCATCTTTCTCCTCCTTTTTTGATTACACCAGGCTTGCACGTGCACGCTTGCTTGCCTGATGCCTTCAACCAATCGGGGAAAGAATTGGAGAGAGTTCTGCTTCACTTGGCTGTTAGAGCTTTTAGCCCCAAAGGCTAAGCCAAACGGAAATCCCAACTTCCCCGATCCCTTGAAGATGGTCCCTACTACGAACTATTGCGCCTTGTGCCCGATCCCCCGATGGGCAGCGCTTTGGTTCATTTGCGATTATTCTCCATTAGATGAACATGTTCTAATTGATTGCGAACGTGTTTTATATAGCTCACGCAAATGATATTCATCGAAGTTATGCAAAACGCTCTATCCATCACTCAAATCCACATTTTCGCCCCTCAATATCCCTGACTTGCGGCGTTACCGTTCTGTCAACCGATTAATGCAAATGGCAACCATTGCGAACGCAAATGAAACCCCACAAACTATTGATTTCCGTTGGTTTCATCGTTTTTCGCACACTTGCCGTTTCCTTCTTGACGCAAATAAGCAAGATCCCGTAACTTTTCTCGAGGATCTTTTTTTGGAGTCGGTACGCCAGAGTGGGGCGTTGCTAATCGCAATGGACGTGTGTTACCCGGGACTCTGTGCTTCAAGACGAGAATTCGCATCTGTTCCACCTATATAAGAGAGGAGCACTACGGAATGATCGCCTTAACTACCGCCCAGATCATCGCGATTGTCATATTCGTCGTCGTGATGGCACTCATCATTTCCGAAAAAGTGCATCGCACCACCGCTGCGCTCGCAGGCGCAGTAGCCCTAATCCTTTCGGGGGTTCTTACCTTCGACAATGGAGTAGAGCACATCGACTTCGGAACGCTTGGCGTTCTGGTTGGCATGATGATCTTCGTTGCCGTCGTTAAGAACTCGGGCATCTTCGAGTACCTGGCAATTAGAGCTGCCAAGCTGGCAAAGGGCAACCCCTGGATAATCATGGTGTTGTTCTGCCTTATCACCGCAGTTCTTTCCGCTTTCCTGGACAACGTCACCACCGTTTTGCTTATCGGCCCTGTTACCTACACCGTTTGTAAAATGCTGGAAATCAATCCCATTCCGTTCTTCCTGACGGAAATCATTTCTTCGAACGTTGGTGGCACCGCAACGCTCATCGGCGACCCGCCGAACATCATGATCGGCTCCGCTACAGGCCTCACGTTCTTCGACTTCCTGGCAATCAACGGCCCCGCCGTGCTCATCATCCTGCTTGTTTCCCTGCTGATGTTCTACGTTATGTACGGCAAGAAGATGGGCGTATCCGCTGAAAAGCAGGCTTCGGTTATGCAGCTGCACGCCCATGAGGCCATTAAGAGCCAGACGCTGTTCAAGAAGAGCGTTGCGATGATCGCCCTGGTTGCACTTGCCTTTGTAGTGCACGGTGCACTTCACATCGAACCGAGCGTTGTTGCCCTCACCGCCGCGGCAATCATGCTGCTTATCGGCAAATCCGACGTCGAGCACACGCTCATGGACGTTGAATGGGCCACCATCGGCTTCTTCGCTGGCTTGTTCGTGGTTGTTGGCGGCCTTGCCGAAACCGGCGTTATCGAAATGATGGCCTACGCATTGATCGACATCACCGGCGGCGACATGATGATCACCATCATCGTGCTGGTATGGGCATCGGCAATCATCTCTTCCTTCCTGGACAACATCCCGCTGGTTGCCACCCTTATCCCCATCATCACCACGATGGAAGCAACGGGCATGGATGTAATGCCTTTGTGGTGGGCGGTATCGCTCGGCGCTTGCATCGGCGGCATCGGCACGCTCATCGGCGCTTCCGCGAACGTGGTATTGGCAGGCATCTCCGGCAAGTACGGCCACCCCATCACCTTCATGGACTACACCAAGGTTGGCTTCCCCATGATGTTGGTGTTCACCGCCATCAGCTGCGTTTACCTGGTGCTTCGCTTCTGCGTATTCGCCTAGTTTCCAGTATCCTGCCCTAGCGCGCGGCAAGAACACTCACAGCGTCACATACGCTTAGCACAGGACCCCGCTTCAGCGGGGTCCTTTTTTGTGAATGAATCACCCACTAAATGCCAATCGTTGTTCACCACCATCTGATGAACGCGTTATTGACGCTTAAATTGCCTAGCCGTACCCTTTCTATAAGGGAAGTCCGATGCTCATTAGGAGGCCAATGGCCTTCTTTTGTTTTATTGCATCGGTTGTGGGGGCTATACTTCCCGCGAGAGAGAAGGTCCGTTTCCCCAGGGAAACGGGGTTAAGTTAGGAGTGGTGTATATGCCTGAATTCACTACACCGCAGATCATTTCAATAGTGATCTTCATTGTGGTGTTCGCGCTGATCATCTCGGAAAAGGTTCACCGTACGGTCGCCGCGCTTGCGGGCGCCGTTGTGCTCATCCTGACGGGTATCCTCAGTTTTGATACCGGCATGGAGCACATCGACTTCGGCACGCTGGGCGTCTTGGTGGGCATGATGATATTCGTTGCCGTAGTTAAGAATTCAGGCATATTCGAATACATCGCTATTCGAACAGCGAAGATAGCGAAGGGCAACCCGTGGGTGATCATGGTGTTGTTCTGCCTTATCACCGCTGTTCTTTCCGCGTTCTTGGACAACGTCACCACGGTATTGCTTATTGGCCCCGTTACCTTCACGGTATGCAAGATGCTCGAATTGAGCCCCGTGCCTTTCTTCATTGTTGAGATCATGGCCTCCAACATCGGCGGTACGGCAACGCTCATCGGCGACCCGCCGAACATCATGATCGGCTCCGCAGCAAACCTGACCTTCATGGACTTCCTGGTATTCAACGGTCCTGCCATTGTCGTAATCATGGTTGTTGCCATTGCCATCTTCTATGTGATGTACGGCCGCAACATGGGAGCATCCGCCGAACAGCAAGCCTCCATCATGGAACTCCATGCTCATGAAGCTATCAAGAACAAGTCGCTCTTCAATAAGAGCGTCGTGATGATTGCCCTGGTTGCCGTTGCCTTCGTGTGCCATAGCATGGTGGGCGTTGAGCCAAGCGTTGTTGCCCTTACCGCAGCTGCCATCATGTTGCTTATCAGCCGCGCAGAAGTGGAAAAGATCCTGCTCGACGTTGAATGGGCAACCATCGGCTTCTTCGCTGGCCTGTTTATCGTCGTTGGTGGCTTGGCCGAAACCGGCGTTATCAACATGCTTGCCAACGGCCTTATCGATATCACTGGCGGCGATGTGCTTATTACCATCATCGTGCTGGTATGGGCATCGGCCATCATCTCTTCCTTCCTGGACAACATCCCCATGGTTGCTACGCTTATCCCAATTCTGATTGCCATGGAATCCACCGGTGTCGACGTTATGCCTTACTGGTGGGCTATTTCCCTGGGCGCCTGCATCGGCGGCATCGGCACACTCATCGGCGCTTCTGCAAACGTAGTGCTTTCGGGCATGTCTGGACGCTATGGCTACCCCATCAGCTTCATGGACTACACCAAGGTTGGCTTCCCGCTGATGCTGGTATTCACCGCTATCAGTTGCGTATACCTGGTAATCCGTTTCTGCGTGTTCTAAGGTTTCGCCGTTTCGCACAACCGCAAAACGCCTTGAGCCTTCGTACTGCCTAGCGCAGCAAGAAATGAGATTGAAGGCATGACCACTAAGACCCCGCTTCGGCGGGGTCTTTTTATGCACGCCGAATTATTTTCTTAGGCGGCTATTGAAGCACTTTTTAGCACGATACAGGTATTGAGCTTCCAAGCTGTGCACAAGCAGGTACACTAGCTGCTAACACTTTTATTGAAAGGAACCCATTATGAGCAATGAAGGTAAGCGCGTCCGCGCCCACTACACCGGTACGTTCGATGACGGCACGGTATTCGACTCTTCCGTTGAGCGCGGCGAGCCCCTTGAATTCGTGTGCATGACCGGCCAGATGATCCCTGGCTTTGACGCTGCTGTTAAGGAAATGGAAGTTGGCGAAACCAAGAACGTTCACCTGCCCGCATCCGAAGCATACGGCGAGCATGACGAACAGCTGGTTCAGACCATTCCCACCGCTCAGATCCCTGGCGCTGAAGACCTCCCCGTTGGCCAGCGCATCTACCTTCAGGGTCCTGGCGGCCAGCCCATCCCTGCCCTGGTTGTTGAGGTTACCGATGAAACCGTAACCTTCGACCTGAACCACGAAATGGCAGGCAAGGACCTGAACTTCGAGATCACCCTTGTCGAGGTTGTCGAGTAAAACTGGCAATATGCCACATCGCAAGAAGCGAGAGCTCGAGAGGCTCCCGCTTTGTTATTGAAAGAAGGTTCGCGCAAGCGAACCTTCTTGTTTATAGGCGCAATGATCGACCACAGAAGCAGGCAGATGCGTTGTCGGCCCAACGGGCGCAATGGACTGCAGCAAACGTAACTTGGGCAACGCTGCTAAAGATGACACCAAATCTAGCTCAGGCAACACGAATAAATAGAAAAGCCCGAGATGCGCACCAGCATTGCCGCGCACATCTCGGGCTAAAAACGTTTGAAAGATAAGCTATTTCTTCTTGCCGTACATGGTCATCTGGGAAACATTGAACAATTCGCCATCGGACTCGCGGTATTGCTCGACCTTCCACTGGGAAATGCGACCGCCTGCTCGGATGGGCGTTGCCACCGTTTTTACCGTATCGCCCGCTTTCACAGGAAGGAGATGGGTGCTGGAAACCTCAACGCCCAGGAAGAACATCTTGTCGTTGTCATAGTGATCGGTACAGCACTGGCTTGCAGCATTTTCAGCCAACGCTGCGCTGATGCCGCCATGCAACACACCATGGGGCTGCAGCATGTTTTCGGTAACCAACATACGCGTGACGTACTTTTCGGGAGTGCTCTCAACGAGCTCAATACCCAGAAGATCAGAAAGCGCCATAAGGCTCCCTTCCTCGAAGCAACAATATATCGATACGTATTATCGCATGTTGCCCACAGCGAAAGACGATCCCCTTGGCCCACCTACCCATTACGGTAGTTTTGAGGAAATGGACTTGGCTTCTTCGTGCACCTGGGCCAAGCCCTCCGCCTTCGCCTTTTCAAACTGAGCCCTTACGTCTTCCAGCTCTTCTTTGGCGGCAGCAAGCTCAAGCTCTTTTTCCCTTACCGCTTCCTGAAGCAAACGTTGATCGCGCTGGACGGGAAGCTCGTCGTCTTCAGGCTTGGGATGATTGTCGAAGTAACCCGTTTGGCCACGCACGTTCCAAGCGCAAGCAGCATAGGCAAGCACCACAATAAGGGAGAAAACCATGGCAGGATCCACCTGGCCCATCGACCACGCGCTGACCACCTGCCACACCGACAGCAGCGCCGTAAGGAACGCCGACCAGAAGAACAGCGTAATCCGTCGCGGATCGTAAGCTCCCCATAGCCCAGACAAGGCAATGATCAGGTTAAACACACCGCTAAGAACTGTAGAACCACCAAACGTGATGTTGGGAACGAGTTCGGTCGGATCGAACAGGCCAATAGAGCGAATGGTGAGGAACCCAGCACCTACCGCGATTTCCGACAACGCCCAAACAAGGTAGATCAGACACAGGATACGCGTACGGGATTGCCATACGGTATAAGGAGTTCCATCTGCGGAAATGTGCACTTTCTTTTGGCGCTTTTTCTTTTCGGCGAGCTCTTTTCGAACCACAAACTCCCCTTCCATCGTTTTTGCCCATGATAGCGCATGGAAACCACCGTCTTATTAGCGCATCCTTGGAAGTTCTGCAGATGTAAGAAAACGAGCCCGAAATGAATCGGACTCGCTTTCTTGCTGACTGCTTCAAATTGGCTTTGCCGGACTAGGAGGCAGAAGCCTTCGCCAAGAACGGGAGCTACCCTCGAACTTCAGCGCCCGTAGCGCCGCATACCTTCTTGATAAGACGTGCGTGCTGCTTGTCTACCTCTTCGGTGGTAAGGGTGCGGTCGGCAGCGCGATACTCGAGCGCATACGCCATCGACTTCTTGCCAGCACCCACGCGCTTTTCGTCGCGATACACATCGAAGAGCTGAGCGGAGGAAAGGAGTTTACCGCCTGCAGAGCCGATGCAGCGGGAAAGCTTTTCGTGGGTAACCTCTTCGTCTACCGCAAAGGCAACGTCCATAGTTACCGCAGGGAACACCGGCACGTCAACGTAGTCACGGGCGGGACGGGCTGCCTTGATCAGGGCATCGAGATCAAGCTCAAAGGCAACAATGGGGGCCTGGGCCTCGAAAGCCTCCGCCGCCATGGGATGGATTTCACCAACCCAGCCAAGCACGGTACCGCCAGAAAGAACCTGAGCAGCACGTCCAGGCTGCAGATGGGGAGCTTCTTCTGCGGAAAGCGCCTTAAAGCGAGGCTTCGGGATGGCCAATTCGCGAATGAGGTTTTCGATAACGCCCTTGCCATCAAAGAAATCGAAGGCCACGGTCTTGCGATTCCAGGCATCGTCGCCCATTCCGCCAGCCATAACAGCAGCAAGACGCTGGCGCTCCTTGGGCTTCTTATGACCCTCAGCGCCGAAGAACACCACGCCGGTTTCGTAGAGCTGAACGTTGTGCACGCCACGGGACTGATTGTAAGCAACGCTGCGCATAAGACCAGGGATAATGGACTGGCGCATAACCGACTGCTCGGCGTTGAGCGGATTCAGCAGCTCAACGGGAACGCCCATACCCTCGGTGGACATGCGCAGCTGCTCGAGCTCATGCGGATCGGCAAACGAATACGTCATGGTCTCGTTCAGGCCCGATGCACGCATGGTGTCGTTAACCACGTCGAGCGTACGCTGAGCCTCGGTGCGAACGCCGAAGCGACCGCGGCCACCAGGCAAGGTAGGCTCAATACGATCCATGCCGTACAGGCGCAGAACCTCTTCGTACAGATCGATTTCACGCGGAAGGTCGGGGCGGAAGGTGGGAGCCGTAACCTCAAGGACGTTCTCGGCTTCGCCGTCTTCAACCTTGCAGCCCAAACGACCCAGAATGTCCACGATGAACTCGCGGGGAATCTGGGCGCCCATCATGCCGTTGAAACGATCGATGCGGAACTGCAGGTGAGACTCTTCCGACTTCACCGGCCATACATCGATGATGCCGTTTTCGTTTCCTTCGGCATAGCTTACGGTACCGCCCGAAACGGCAGCGATAAGGGCAGCGGCAGCGGCAGAGCGCTCTTCGATGCCATGATCATCTACGCCACGCTCATAACGCATGGAGCTTTCGGAGATAAGCCCCAGGTTGCGGCTGGTGCGGCTGGTGCGGCCAGCTTCAAACGTAGCCGTTTCCAGCAAAACGTCGGTGGTTTCTTCCGTAACCTCGGTTGCCAGGCCGCCCATAACGCCAGCCAAGGCAACTGCGCCCTGGTCGGGCGTTGAGATAACCGTCATATCGGACGTGAGCACGCGCTCTTCGCCATCGAGCGTGGTAAGCTTTTCGCCTTCCTCGGCAGCGCGAACAACGATGTTTGCCTTGCCTTCGGCGTTCTTCAGCTTGTCCAAGTCGAATGCATGGAGCGGCTGACCGAACAGGAACAAGATGTAGTTGGTTACGTCAACGATGTTGTTGATGGAACGCTGACCGATAGCAGCCAAGCGCTCCACCATCCAGTCGGGGCTAGGGCCTACCTTGCAACCGCGGATAACGCGAGCGGTATAGCGAGAGCAGCGGGTTTCGTCGGCGATGGAAATGCTCACCTCGGAATCAAGGGCGGCGGCATCCTTGTTAAGCTCAAGCTTGCCAGCCATCTCGGCCAAGGGGCTCGTATAGGGCTCCTGGTACATAGCCCCCACTTCGCGCGCCATGCCAACCATGGAAAGGCAGTCGGGGCGATTCGGGGTGATTTCCAAATCGAGCACCGTATCGGACATCTTCAGGTAATCGGCAATGGGCTGGCCGGTAGGGGCATCGTCGGGAAGCACCCATATACCATCGTGCTCGTTGCCCATGCCCAGCTCGCGCTGAGAGCAGCACATGCCGCAGCTCGTAACGCCGCGCAGCTTCGACTTCTTGATCTTGAAGTCGCCGGGAAGCACCGCACCGATGGTTGCAACGGGAACCTTGATTCCAGCAGCGATGTTGGGAGCGCCGCATACGATCTGTACGGGCTCTTCCGCACCAACATCTACCGTGGTTACATGCATATGATCGCTATCGGGATGATCGACGCAGGTGAGCACATGCCCAACGACAACGCCGTCGAACACATCGCCGGTGCGCTCCACGCCTTCAACTCCCGTACCGGTAAGGTCTAAGCGGTCGCAGAATTCTTTGATATCCTGCGGGACCTCAACATAATCAGAAAGCCATTTCAAAGATACTTTCATGTTCGTCTCTTTCTAGTTAGAACTATTCAACCAACCAAGAATCCCTGGTTGAAACAAAGTCAGCGAGGGCAATTATGGCGAGCACCGCTGGCGCCAAGATGGGCACTACGCGTACGGCGTACGTGGAGCCCAAGCGTCAGATGAGCTGCCATAGCTGGCCACAGCGTCGGCTCGTGCGTTGGCCGGCCAATAAGGCCAAACAACCCGGTTAGAACTGACGCAAGAAGCGCATGTCGCCTTCCAGCAGCATTCGAAGGTCGGGTACGTTGTACTTCAGGCAAGCCACACGTTCCACGCCTACACCGAAGGCAAAGCCGGAATACACTTCAGGATCGATGCCGGACATGCGCAGAACGTTCGGATCGACCATGCCGCAACCCAGAATTTCCAGCCAGCCAGTGCCCTTGCACATGCGGCAACGCTCGCCGTCGTGCAGGTGGCCGGTACCGCCACATACACCGCAGCTTACGTCAGCTTCAGCGGAAGGCTCCGTGAACGGGAAGAAGTGTGCGCGGAAGCGAGTCTTGCGATCGGGGCCGAACATCTGCTTGCAGAAGTATTCGAGCGTGCCCTTCAAGTCGCCGAACGTGATGTTCTTGTCTACCACCAGGCCTTCGCACTGCGTGAACTGGGGAAGATGCGAAGGGTCGGCAACGTCGCGACGGTACACCTTGCCGGGAGCAATGATGTAGATGGGCAGTTCCTGGTCTTCCATAACGTGAACCTGAACACCGGAAGTCTGGGTGCGCAGCAGCACGTCGGACTCGCCGCGAACGTTCGA
>UQVJ01000066.1 GCA_900544455.1 uncultured Eggerthella sp.
TGCTGTGGGCTCAAGCTCTTTTGTTCAGTACCTTCGAAGAGATCTCTCATTTTGAAGTCAATGCAGACGAACGTTTGAGCGTACTTCGATTTCTTCAGCTATGGATTCGTCAGCATTTAGGTATTTCATTGAAGTCGCTCGATTATTTAATTTCGCTAAGATAGCTAAATCGATCGTAAGTGTCTTCTTTCTAGTATGAGCTTAACCACGATAGCGACTACTTGGCCTTATTACGCTAAACTGGGTTTCATGAACCTGTTCACTGTCTATGATCTGCTGCAATGTTGAGGGATATTGCGGCAAGTCCTTCGGGCATGGGGATGTCTGAAGGGGGAAAGAGGGGTGTATTATGGCTGCTCCTGCAACCGAACATGTACGCAACATTGTGCTGGTGGGCCAAGATGGTGCTGGCAAAACTTCGCTAGCTGAAGCGATGCTCCATGTTTCCGGAAAAACTCCGCGCATGGGCACAACCCATGATGGCAAGTCGTATCTCGACTATGACGAAGAGGAAATTCGTCGCCATTTCACATTAGGCACTTCGATTGCGCCTATTCCCTATAAAGATTACAAGATCAATTTGCTTGATACTTCGGGTCAGGCAGATTTTCTTGGAGACACGCTTGCCACCATGCAGGCGGCAGAGATGGCTATGTTTGTTGTCGACGCCGTCGACGGTCCTCAGGTTATGACCACGCGTTTGTGGCATGAGGCTGAAGCCATGAGGTTATGCCGCTGTGTTTTCATCAACCATATTGATCGAGAACATGCCAATTTTGATGTAGCAATGGCTACTCTTCATGCCCGATTTGGTTCTCGCTTAGGTGCGGTAACAATACCTATGGGCGTAGATAAAGATTTCAAGGGTGTTATCGATGTCCTTCGCATGAAGGCTCGGTACTTTGAAGGTGAAGATGAACGTGTCGAGGAAATCCCAGAGGATTATCTCGATGTTGCCCAAGTTGCTCGCGACAAGCTGTGTGATTTAGTCGCAGAAGCCGATGAAGACCTGATGATGAAATATCTTGACGGCGAAGAGCAGTTAACTCAAAAAGAACTAGAGCAGCTGCTCGATAAGGCCATTGCGCAAGAGATTTTCATTCCTGTCTTCGTTGGCTCCACCATCATCAAGCAGGGCATTAAGGGCCTTATGGAGGATATTGCCAGTTATTTCCCTCATCCTCGTGCGCATGGCCCCTTTTACCTGGCTAATGGCAATGAGCTTTATGTTGATGAAATGGGTGAACCTGCTGGTTTTGTCTTCAAGACGCTCTCCGATCCGTATGTTGGTCGCATGAGTTTCATTAAGGTGCTTTCTGGATACCTTGAGCCTGGAATGGAACTTGCAAATGCACGTAGCAAGAAAAAAGAACGCCTGTCGCATCTCTATGTGATGATGGGCAAGGAGCCAATGGATGTCAAAAGCGCTAAGGCCGGAGATATTATCGTAGTTCCGAAAATGAACGACACGAAAACTGGCGATACGCTCTCGCTTTCCGGCGATATTGAGGTTGATCCGCTGCCTAGCCCTGTTCCGCTCTATCCCATTGCTCTTGAAGCTGAAAACAAGAAAGACGAGGATAAACTGGGAACTTTTCTTTCCAAGCAAGCCGAAATTGACCCGACCTTGCGTTTGGTTCGTTACGAAGAAACCCATCAGCAGGTTGTATTTACAATGGGCGATATGCATGTAGACGTGTTGTTGAATAAGCTGAAGAATCAGGCAAAGATAGAAGCACATCTTGTTCCCGTTCGAATTCCTTACCGTGAGACTATTCAGAAAACCGCAGAAGCGGAGGGCCGTCATAAGAAACAGACAGGCGGTTCTGGTCAGTTTGGCGATTGCTGGCTCCGTCTTTCGCCAAACCCGGGTGAAGGCTACGTATTCGCGAGCGAAGTGGTTGGCGGCCGGATTCCGAAGAACCTTATTCCCGCCGTTGATAAGGGTGTGCAGGAAGCCATGGCAGAAGGCTATTTGGCAGGGTATCCCATGGTGGATATCAATTGCGTAGTGTTTGACGGCTCCTACCATGCGGTAGATTCCAACGAGATGGCCTTTAAGACCGCGGCCCGCCTTGCATTCAGGGCTGCCTGCCAGCAAGCCGATCCCATTATTCTCGAACCTATGGCCGATATGGATATTGCTGTTGGTGAGGCGTATGCGGGAGCTGTTATGGGCGATATCTCTACGCGTCGCGGGCGAATCGTCGGCACCGATTCCAACGATGAAGGCGAAACCATCATCGTTGTTCGTGTTCCCTATGCCGAAGTCCTTTCGTACACGAAAGACTTGCGAGCTCTTTCTCGTGGCAGTGGAACCTATTCCGTGCGCTTAAATGGATACGAGCCCGCTCCCTACGATGTTCAGAAGAAGCTTGTCGAACAGTACGAGGCATCTCGCAAATAGCCATACTGATTCTAGTAGTCGCATAGCGGTAATAATGCTTACGCATGCATGTTTAGATCGCCTCGAACCCTATTGACTATGCGTTTTGGCTTAATGATGAAACCCTAGAGTGAGTACGCTTTAGGGTTTCACGCTTTTGATGTTTTGGGATACTGCTATTTTGCGGCGGCAGACGGGTTTTTCGATTTTCAAAGAGTGGAGCGTTAGTGGGGTTCCCGACATGCTGCCATAATGAGTGATGTCACTCTTGGGGTTTGCACGGTGTTTCGCTCTGCTGTTAGGGTTGTGCGAACGGCGGTTGGATGCATCTTGTCTTTGAAAGCCGACACCCAATAGGTAGCGCATCAGTTGTCTTCATATGTCGCACACAACCCTAGAAAGCTGTTGAGCGGTATAGGATGCTCACGTATACTGAATAAGTTGCATTTTGCAACAAGTAGGCTCCACGCCTAGCTCGCATGCGCCACCCGCTTGCCCGCTCGGCATGGAGGGAATTAGATGTAGAAAGGTGGAAAGATGCCTAATAAGCTTAGCATCTCCAAAGAACGCACTGCAGAGCTCATGGCTGAGTTCGGCAAGACCCCTCAGGACTCTGGTAGCGCAGAAGTACAGGTTGCTATCCTGTCTGAGCGCATCAAGAACCTGACCGAGCACCTGAAGGAGCACCCTAAGGATCACCACACCCGTCGTGGCCTGCTCATGCTCGTAGGTAAGCGCCGTCGTCTTCTCGTTTACATCAAGAACCGTGACGTTCTTGAGTACCGTGAACTCATCAAGAAGCTCGGCATTCGCGACAACATCTAAGCATTAAGCCCGCGCTAGCGGGCTTTTTGTATATTCGGCGGTCGGCAATGGAGGCCATTGTTGCTCGCGCACCTGAAAAGCGGGTGCAAAGAGGCTTTGCGCAATAGGGCGCAAGGGAAGTGAAAGAAAAAAGATGGACATTATTACTGAATCGTTCGACCTCTACGGAAAGCATTACACCCTTTCCACTGGCGAGCTTGCAAAGCAGGCTTCTGGTGCCGTAAAGGTCACCTGCGGTGACACTACCGTATTGGTCACGGCCGTAATTTCCGAGCAGGAGAAGGATTACGACTTTTTCCCGCTGACCGTTGATTTCATGGAAAAGATGTATGCGGTAGGTCGTATTCCTGGCGGATATCTGAAGCGTGAAGCAAAGCCTTCCGACAAGGGCATCTTGACGGCTCGCATGATCGACCGTCCAATCCGCCCTGGTTTTGTTGACGGTTTCAAGCAGGAAGTTCATGTGGTTGCCACCACATTGGTAGTTGACGGCGAGCATCAGCCTGACACCATTTCGGTAGCAGGTGCTTCTGCTGCTCTCATGGTGGCTAGCGCGCCTTTCGATGGCCCTGCGGCGTGTGTTCGCATTGGTCGCGACATCGATACAGGTGAGTTCATTGTGAACCCCACCTATGAGGAAGAGGAGAACTCTGATCTCGAGTTGACCATTGCTGGCACCAAGGATTACATCTCCATGGTTGAGGCTGGCGCTCAGGAGATCACCGAAGAGGACATGCTCGCAGCCATGACTTTTGGTCAGGAAGCTATTGCGGCATTCTGTGAAAAGCAGGCCGAATTCCTCGCTAAGGTTAATCCGCAGCCCAAGGAATGGCCTATTCATGTGGCTGATCCTTCCATTGCGGAACGTGTTGACAAGCATTTCGATGAAATGTCTGCTGCGTTAAAGGATGCAGATAAGCTTGCCCGTATGGCGAAGGTCGAAGAAGTTAAGAATTCCGTTAAGGAAAACGACTTCACCGAGGACGAGCGTGCTGCATGGGGATCCGATATTGCTGCTGCCTTGAAGTCGCTTGAAAAGCATGCAATGCGCAAGATGGTTATCGAAACCGGCGAGCGCGCAGATGGTCGTTCCAGCAGCGACATTCGCCCTCTGTACATTAAGGCTGGTTACCTGCCCCGTGTCCACGGTTCTGGTCTTTTCCAGCGTGGTCAAACCCAGGCTCTCTCTATTGCAACACTTGGCATGCTCAATGAGTGGCAGCGTCTTGACACCATTGATCCTGCAGAGGGCAAGCGCTATATGCATCAGTACAATTTCCCGCCTTATTGCACTGGCGAGGTTGGTCGCATGGGTGCGCCTAAGCGCCGTGAAATTGGCCATGGTGCCTTGGCAGAGCGCGCTCTTCTGCCTGTTCTCCCCGACGAAGAGGAATTCCCTTACGCTATTCGCGTAGTTTCCGAGATCATGGAATCCAACGGTTCTTCTTCTATGGCTTCCACTTGTGGTTCCACTCTTGCTTTGATGGATGCTGGCGTGCCTATTAAGGCTCCTGTCGCCGGCATCGCAATGGGCCTTATCAAGGAAGGCGACGATATCGTCATCCTTTCCGACATCCAGGGCCTTGAAGACTTCCTTGGTGATATGGACTTTAAGGTTTGCGGTACCGAACATGGCATCACTGCGTTGCAGATGGACAACAAGGCAAAGGGCCTTTCCGTTGATATTCTTGCTCGCGCTTTGGCTCAGGCTAAGGAAGGTCGCGCCTTTATCATGAAGGCGATGCTCGAGGCAATTGATGCTCCCCGTGCGGAACTCTCTCCTTATGCTCCTCACATCGAGACCATCCATATTCCCTCCGATAAAATCCGTGACGTTATCGGTTCTGGTGGCAAGGTTATCCGTGGCCTTCAGGATGAAACGAACACCACTATCGAGATCGAAGAGGATGGCACTGTTCGTATCGCTTCTATCGATGCTGAAGGTGGTGCTGCTGCTAAGGCGGCAATCTTGGGCATCGTTAAGGTTCCCGAGGTTGGGGAAGTGTATGATGGCGAAGTCGTTGGCATTAAGGACTTCGGTGCATTTGTCCGCCTAACGCCGGGTAAGGATGGTCTGCTTCATATCTCCCGCATGGCAAATGGTCGTGTAGGTAAGGTTGAAGACGTTCTTAATATTGGCGATATCGTTAAGGTTGAGGTCATTGAGGTTAGCGACAGCGGTAAGATCAGCCTTGATCGTGTCGATAAGCCCGATGTAGTTAGCTCCGAGCGTCCTTCTCGTCATCATGAGGATGGCGAGCGACGTGGTAAGCGTGAAGGCGGCAATGGCGGTCGCAAGCCTCGCCGTCGTCACAATGGTGACCACAGCGAACGCTAGGATATAATCATTGTGCCGTTTGCTCTTTGGACATTTTCACCCTTGAGCGAGTGGCGGAATGATATTGATAAGCAGATACAAAAGCCCCCTGACCCTGAAATGGGGCAGGGGGCTTTCTTTGGGAAAAGAGGTGTTTTCATGTCTACATTTATTACTCGTGGCACTTGTTCTAAGGCTATCAATTTCGACATTGAAGATGGCAAGGTTGCCAATGTGGCATTTCAGGGTGGCTGCAATGGCAATACCAAGGGTATTGCAGCGCTTGTAGAGGGCATGCCCGTCGAAGAGGTTATCGATAAGCTCGAAGGCATCACCTGTGGTCCTCGCAAAACGAGTTGTCCCGATCAACTTGCAAAAGCGCTGAGCGAATGCATTGATTCTTAGTTTGAGATTGAAAGGATTGGTGTACGTATGAGCGTGCATTGTAAAACCGTTTTGGCTAACGGCATTACTGTCATTAGCCGAACCATGCCTGATGTCCGCTCTGTTTCTCTGGGACTCTGGTTTAACGTTGGCTCACGTGATGAACGTCCCGATCAGGCAGGTTTAACTCATTTTATGGAGCATATGATGTTCAAAGGGACGCCTACCAAGGGTCCGTTGGATATCTCAATGCATTTCGATCGACTTGGAGCGGAGCTTAACGCATTCACGTCAAAGGAATACACCTGCTACTATGCTCGCTTTGTTGACGATAAGCTTGAGGATGCGCTCTCTGTTTTGGCGGAAATGGTGATTGAATCTAACTTTGCTCAAGATGCCATTGATACCGAACGTGAAGTTGTGATTGAAGAGATCGCGCGTTCCGAAGACACCCCCGATGATTATGTTTACGAGCTTTATTCGCAGAGCAATTTGCCTAACCACCCTTGCGGCTTACCCGTTCTGGGAACCCGAGAGAGGGTTGGTGGTTATCGACATGCTGATTGCGCTGATTTTCATGCTGAACATTACCATGCCGGGAACCTAACGTTAGCGGCGGCGGGCAATGTAGACCATGATCGGCTGGTGGCATTGGCAATGCGCTATTTCGATGGCATGAAGCCTGGGAAAAAGGAGCAACGTAAGCTTCTTCAGCCTTGTTTTGCCTCGGGTCTATTTAGTCAGAAACGCGATATCGAGCAAGCCCATATCGTGTATGGAGTGCCTTGGCTGCCGTTGGGTAACGATCGTCGTTATGTTGCTACGGTGCTTACTACCATTCTTGGTGGCTCTATGTCTTCTCGTTTGTTTCAGGAGGTTCGCGAAAAGCGCGGCCTTGTCTATTCGATCTATGCGATGCAGGCAGGTTATCAGGGTGTTGGGCAGTGGTGCATTTACGCTGGCACACGACCATCTAACACTCGGGAAGTAATGCAGCTTATTCGTTCCGAATTGAATGCAATTGCTCAAGACTGCGTTTCCGATGATGAGCTTTCTCGCAACATCGATCTAATCTGCGGTCAGCTTCTTCTTGGCTTGGAATCAACTAATTCCCACATGGTTCGTCTAGGCAAACGCGAAACCCTTGGATTGGATCAAACCACTCCTGAACAGCAGACGGAAGGATATCGAGCTGTTACTAAGCAGCAAGTGCTTGACCTGGCTCAAGAGCTCCTCTTGGCAGATCCAGCCATTGCCGTAATATCACCCTATAGCCAAGATGAACTTTCGGATCTTGTTTTTGGCTAATCTGTAGATTCATTTAGTTGGCGGCTGCGTTTGTTCTGATTTTGCGCCGCTTAAACCGCTTACAAGTGCTTAACATATTTGAATCATTTATGTCGTATAGTTGCGTTTAGGTCCCTGAAAAGGGTTTTTGAATAGGAGTTCGAATGATTGCTGTTGCTGTTGCTGGCTATGCTGGCCGCATGGGTTCTGCCGTTGTTGATGCAGTCACTGCTGCCGATGACATGGAGGTGGTGTGTGGAATCGATCCCTTTGGCGGGGAAGCGCCATTCGCTACCTATAAAAGCATCGATGAGGCACTTCAGGGCGTCGCCTTTGATGTTTTGGTCGATTTTACCCAACCTAGCGTTGTCGCAAAGACCTTGGAAAAGGCTTTACCGGCGGGCGTGGATTGCGTCGTAGGCACAACGGGCATGAGCGACGAAACGCTTGAGAGCCTTGCTGCTAGCGCTAAACCCGGTACGTGCTTGTTCTATGCTCCGAACTTCACTACTGGTGCGGTTCTTATGATGGAATTTGCAAAGGCCGCTGCTCCTTATTTTCCTGAAGCGGAAGTCATTGAATTCCATCACTGCAATAAGAAGGATGCACCTAGCGGTACCGCGGTGCGTACCGCTCAGATGATCTCCCGTTCCCGAGGCTTTAACAGTGGTGCTCCTGGTAGCGAAACCGAGATCGATGGGTGTGAAGGTGCACGTGGCGCCTTGGTAGAAGGCGTTCCTGTGCATTCTGTTCGCTCTATGGGATACGTTGCGAGCCAGGAAGTTATTTTCGGATCGATGGGTCAGACGCTGACGATTCGTCACGATTCATGGGATCGTACTTCCTACATGCCAGGTGTTCTCCTTGGTATCCGTTCGGTAGGTAAATGCAACGGCTTGGTCGTTGGTTTGGAAAACTTCATGGCATAGTGCCGTGCATCATGCAATAATGAGCCACGTTGAATTAGCGAATGAAGGAGTTACACATGACCGCTGCAAATGAGCCACGCTTTGGTCGCATGATTCCCGCAATGGTTACCCCGTTTGACGAAAATCTTGATCTCGACCTAGAACAGGTACGTGCCTTGGCTCGCCGCCTTGTCGACGGCGGAAGCGATGCCCTTATCGTTAATGGCACTACTGGTGAAAGCCCTACGGTGTTCTACCCTCAGAAGATGAAGCTTTTTGAAGCTGTTCTTTCTGAAGTGAAGGGCGAAGTGCCGGTTATTGCTAATGTCGGAGACAATTGCACCGCCGATACGGTCGATTTTGCTCGTGACGTTCAGAAGCTTGGCGTAGATGCGTTCATGCTGGTAGTCCCTTACTATAACAAGCCTCCTCAAGAAGGCCTGTACCAGCACTTTAAGACTATCGCTGATGCTGTTGATCTTCCTATTATTCTTTATAACATTCCAGGTCGTACCGGTATTAATATGACCCCCGAGACAACGCTGCGCCTTGCCAATGATTGTGAGAATATCGTTGCTATCAAGGAAGCTTCTGGTGATCTTGATCAAGTAGCTGAAATTATCGATAATGCACCCGAAGGATTCGATGTGTATTCTGGTGACGATTCCCTCACTTACGACATGATGAAGCTAGGTGCTGCTGGTGTGATCTCTACGACTGGCAATGTCGCGCCTGATCGTATGAAGCAAATTACCACCCTTTGCGCTGAGGGGAAATTTGACGAAGCTGCTGTTGCCAACGAAAAGCTCCTGCCTTTGATGAACGAGCTTTTCGTTACGGCTAATCCTATTATGGTTAAAGAGGCCTTGAATCTTTCCGGCTTCCATGTTGGTGGTGTTCGCCTTCCTTTGGTGAATGCTACGCCTGAGCAATCTGCCCATCTGGCTCAGGTGATGCGCGAGGTCGGAGTGTTGAATTAGTCTTCGGCGTCTGTCATATATCTTTCAAAAGCGAGGTTTCGACCTCGCTTTTTTTGTGGGATTGCCTGCCAATATCCAGTTTTGTTTCAATTGAATCTTCGTTTACGCTTCAGGGGATATGGGGAAGAATTCATGAATGATTAACAAATTAGAACAAGGAACGTTATTATTAATTAGTTAATCTATGCGTAATTTACGCACTGTTTTGGTCTGCAGATGGGCCTTTCTTGCTAGGTATCAGGGCCTCATCTTATATACGAAATACAAACACAGAACGAAAAGGAACCTTATGGCTGAAGAAATCAACGAGCCGAAAAATAGTCAGGATAAACCTCAGGCAACGGAATCGGTGAAGCACGTTCACCTTGAGCGAAAGCGCCCAAAACTATCGAGGTTCGATGACGAGAGTTCGAAGGGTGCTAAGGAAAAGGGATCTGAGCAAGGCAAGAAACACCATTCTCAGAATCCTAATCGCGGGAAAAAATCAGGACAGCACAATCATGCCGGCAAGCGTGATCCTAAGGCGAAGCTTCGTATTATCCCTTTGGGTGGTCTTGATGCCATCGGTAAAGATCGGAAGAGCACACGTCTGAA
>UQVJ01000067.1 GCA_900544455.1 uncultured Eggerthella sp.
ATTCTGCCAGAAAGTCGCTCTTTGGTTGCCCGAGGGTACAAAATGTTTGTTTCTCACCATGCCTTGTTTGGAGTTTTCCTGCAATTCGAAAGGGCACGTGCTTTAGCGCGTGCCCTTTTTGCGGTGCTGTGAATGCGGGTTAGATTCCTGGTTCGGTTTGGCAAATTCGCTCTATTTTGGCATGTCTTCCAAGTCGTAGGGTGTTGCCTGGTAAACGTAATAGTTGAGCCAATTGGTGTATAGCAGCTGAGCCGTAGCTCGCCAGTTGGAAATAGGCTGTTGCGTAGGATCGTCGTTGGGGAAGTAGTGCTTTGGCATGTCGGGGTTTAGACCTTTTTTTGTGTCGCGATGGAATTCGCCTGCCAGGGTGTCGGTGTCGTATTCGGGATGGCCGAATACGAAGAAGTGGCGACTATCGGTGCTTTTGGCGATGAAGACACCGGCTTCATCCGACACGGAAATCAGCTCCAGCTCGGGAACCTTCTCGATGTCTTCCGCGTGAACTTCGGTCCAACGAGAGTGGGGCGCGTGAATGACGGTGTCGAAACCCCGAACCAGAGGAGAGGTGGGTTTGAGGATCTTGTGCTCGAAAACCCCGGTCATCTTGTGCTGCCTTAGATACTTCGGAATCCCGAAATGGTAATAGGCACCCGCCTGTGCGCCCCAGCAGAGGTACAAGGTTGAGAAAACATTGGTTTTTGCCCATTCGAAGATGTCGCACAGTTCGGGCCAGTAGTCCACATCTTCGAAGGGGAGCTTTTCGACGGGCGCCCCGGTGACGATCATGCCGTCGTAGCGCTTGTTGCGAATTTCGTCCAAATCCACGTAGAACGATTCCATGTGCTTGGGGGGTACGTGCGTTGCTTTATGCGTGACGGTTTGCAGGAGGTCGACCTCAACCTGCAAGGGCGTATTCGAGAGCTTGCGCAGGATTTGGGTCTCCGTTTCGATTTTCAGGGGCATCAAATTCAAGATGAGCACGCGCAAGGGACGAATGTCCTGATGGATGGCGCGGTGCTCGGTCATGACAAAGATGTTCTCGCCTTCCAAAACCTCTGTTGCCGGCAAGGCATCGGGGATGCGAATTGGCATAAGTGCTCCTTTATAAATAACGATACTTTCGTGTGTTGATGCGATAGCAATCTCGATTGTACGCGCGAGCGACCAAGCCTTCTATGCTCGTCGGCCAATCTATAGCCAGTTATAGGTAATTGCATTGACCAGGCTTTTTACTTGCCGAACTGGTCATCATCTTTTCCCGATGTGCTTTTACAATAGACTGTATCGCTTTACGCGCTTCGGCTGCGTGGGCGGGCTTTGGGAAGAAAGGAATACGCAATGAGCGAATCTCTGGCCACAACCTGCGTGCAGGGCGGCTATCGTCCTGGCGATGCTGAGCCTCGTCAGGTGCCAATTTATCAATCGACTACCTGGAAATACGATACAAGCGAGCATATGGGCCGTTTGTTCGATCTGGAGGAATCCGGATATTTCTATACCCGCCTGCAGAATCCCACAAACGATTTTGTTGCTGCTAAAATCTGTGAGCTGGAAGGCGGCAGCGCAGCGATGCTTACTTCGTCGGGACAGGCGGCAAATTTCTTTGCTGTGTTCAATATTGCCGGTCAGGGCGACCATGTGGTGGCTTCTTCGGCTATCTACGGCGGTACGTACAACCTGTTGTGCCACACCATGGCGCGTATGGGCCTGGAATGCACATTTGTTTCTCCCGATTGCTCTGATGAAGAGCTTGAAGCGGCATTCCGTCCGAATACCAAAGCGGTTTTCGGCGAAACCATTGCAAACCCAGCTCTTAACGTTTTGGACATTGAGCGCTTCGCCAATGCGGCTCATGCTCATGGTGTGCCGCTGATTGTGGACAACACGTTTCCTACGCCGGTAAATTGCCGTCCCTTTGAGTGGGGCGCTGATATCGTTACCCATTCCACCACAAAGTACATGGACGGTCATGGCGCTGGCGTTGGCGGTTGCATTGTTGACTCCGGTAAATTCGACTGGAATGCCCACGCTGATAAGTTCCCTGGTCTTACTACGCCAGACGAAAGCTACCATGGTGTGGTGTATACCGAGCGTTTTGGGCTGGAGGGTGCGTTTATTACCAAGGCCACTTCGCAGCTTATGCGCGATTTCGGCTCTATCCAGTCGCCGCAGAATGCGTTTCTGCTGAACATGGGGCTTGAGAGCCTTCATGTTCGCATGGCGCAGCACTGCAAGAACGGCCAGTCGGTTGCCGAGTTCCTCTCCGGCCATCCGAAAGTTGCATGGGTTCGTTACTGCGGCTTGCCCGACGATCCGAATTATGAATTGGCGCAGAAGTACCTGCCCAACGGTTCATGTGGTGTCGTGAGCTTTGGCGTGAAAGGTGGGCGTGAAGCTGCGGAACGCTTCATGGCAAACCTGAAGCTGGCGCAGATTGCCACCCATGTTGCCGATGCTCGCACCTGCGTTCTTCACCCTGCGAACGCAACCCATCGCCAGATGAACGACGAAGAGCTCGCCGCAGCAGGCATCAGCCCCGATCTCGTGCGCCTTTCGTGCGGTATCGAAGATACCGCCGACCTCATTGCCGACATCGATCAGGCCCTTTCGTTTGCTTAGTCGATACATCGGTACCGATGCCGCGATGTAGGGATTGCCCTGAACAGCGTTCGCTGCTACTCACACCGCCCCTGGCTCGTTCGGGGGCGGTTTTTTATGGCTTGCGTACTATAATGGCAGGTGGTTTGGTTCTACGTGAATGGGCACGTTCGCGTCGGGGACCGCCTAATGCAATCCATCAAACTAGAGAGCTCCTTTCGCCATGCGTGACGTACATTGCCATATCCTTCCCGGAGTAGACGATGGTGCTCGCACCATGCAGGAATCGCTGCTGATGCTTTCCGAGGCCATGAGGGCGGGCATTACCTCTATCGTGTGCACACCGCGATGCTGTGACCCCTGGTTTGATTTCCCGCGAATGTGGCAGGCATATCTGCAGCTGAAGCGCCATGCATCTGCTATCCCTGGCGCACCTGATCTTTCCATGGGTTTTGAGGTTGACTATCACAAACTGAAGAAGCTTGGGATGGATGCAGCTGTTCAGCTTGGCAATGACCAGGGGGAATTTCTGCTTGAGCTTCCTCAGGGCACTTTGCCGCTCGATTGGGAATTCATGGTTCACAATCTGCAACGCAAAGGCTTTAAGGTCATAATCGCCAACCCGGAACGATGCCGTGAAGTTCAGAAAGACATCGACGTTGCAAGGCGCTTCGTTTCAGCTGGCTGCGAATTGCAGATTTCTGCGGACTGTATTTACGAGGGTTTTCTTGGCCCTTCGCGTCGAGCGGCGAAAAAGTTGGTGCAGGCTGGCTTGGTCCGCTACTTGGCCAGTGACGCCCGTCATCCCTCCGACTATGAGCTGTTTACCGAAGCGATGGAGTACTTCAAGCGCTTTGCCGATTCCGAGGCAATGGAGAACAAGAGCATAGAAGAGGTTGAACGCGAGTGCGCCGAGGCGGAAGCTCGTGCCGATCGAAAGGGAAAAGGTGGCGGAATTGGTTCCGATAGGGGAAGTTCGCCCTTTAAGATGGGCTCTTCCGCTCGTCGGGGTGGCGTGAGTGGCGAGCATCCTCTTGATGCCGAGGCGGAGGTGTATCGTTCCGCTATGGATGCTATAGAAGGCATTGGCGGGAAAGCGAAGGGCTTTGGTGCCAGGGGAGCTGCTGCGCCTAGCGTGGTACGTTCTTCCGAGGGCAGAAGAGCCATACCTGAAAACCTCGTGGCTAACCCGGAAAAGCTACCTCTCCCTGTTGAAGGTGGTGCTGCGCGGGCGTCGTACCTTCAGTCCGCTGAGTGTTCTTCAGATGCGGCTCTCGACGCCATGTTCGACGACGTTCCCGTTCGCGGAAAGCACGCGCGAAGGGAATAGGGGTTTTTCGAAACGCGGCCCTGTTTACATGGATTAAAGACGTTAATAAGTGGCTTCTCACCTCTATATATAGGATTCACCTATATATAAATCTTTATTTATAGGTTTCTTTTCTTGGGTCCTGGTGCGACAATAAAACCGTTAGCGATACCGAAGCTAGCAGCTTTGTCGCATGCGCCCCACGCGATACCCCTCTCGCGCGCGGGCGCTTTTGTGTGAGGGGTTTCCTTCTTTTCCCGTTAAGCCGCGAGCAGGTTTGCAATCTTGTTTTTTGTATTGCGCTGAGCGGGGCTTTGCTTCGCTCTGGCCCTTGGGTCGATGCTTTCCTGTACGCTGTTTGCTTCCTAGGGTGTGCGCTGTGGCTTTAATCGGTTCCGTTTTTCGCTGTCGGCCAGCTTCCTTATCCAGGGGCGTTTGCCGTGCGGGGGCGGACGGTCTTTTTTCGGCGGTGAACGATTTTCTTGAGAAATGTTATTGACGGTTAACTTTTCTCTTGTTAAGTTAATCACGGTTAACTTAGAGGAAGCGAAACTTCCGGTGAAGAACTTCTACACCTCTTCATCGGCAATGTTCTCTTCGGGCTCATATTGGGATGTTGCCACTGCTTTGTCCTTTTTATTCGCCGGAAGTTGCGCCGACTCGAAATCTCTTGCTTTTGAACAGGAGTGTGAACGAGAAAGAACCCGCCGTATGGCGGGTTCTTTCTGTTTGGGGCTGGTTGTGCGAGCTTATAAGTTGGATTGGCAGGCGCAAAGAGGCTTGGCGGATTTTCCGCGCTACTGAATCATCTGCTGATTCGCCCTTCTGTTTTCTTGAAGCCAAAACGGGCTAGCGCAGCACCCGCAAGCGTCGCAACGGTGTCCACTGCCCAGTCGGCAGGGTCGCAGCTACGGCTGGGAACGAACAGCTGGTGCCACTCGTCGGTTATACCGTAGAGGCTCCCAATGGCGAGAGCTGCAAGAAGCGCGGTGCGGGGGCTCAGATGAAAACGCAGCGCGTTGAAGAGTATCGCGCCAAAAATAAGGTATTCGGTGAAATGGCCAAAGGGAGAAACGTCAACCTCATGGCCGAATATCCATTGGGCGCCTGATGAAAGCGCGCCCTTAATTGCCGAGATAATGCCGAGTCCGCTGTTAATCGATTCGCCTGTATTGGCGGACATCCAGAAAATCACTGCCGCCATGGCGGCGACTGCTAACCAGCTGAGAGTGATTTTTGCAGAGAGGGAAAGATGGTGGGTTGAGGAAGCGTTCATGGGGCCTTCCAGATAGTCGACGACTGTCTTCGTTGTTCAAAAGCACTAGTAGGGTACGCCATCATGTTATTGGGAGGGCGCAATGCAGCGCTGCGGTAAGATAAATCACAGTATTTCACCACCAAGGGGGGGATTATGTTGGAAGAGGGCAAGCAAGCTCGAACGCAGGTAATTGTGCTTATTTCCATCGTTATCCTTGGCTCGTGTTTGGGGAATCTCTCGCAAACCGCGCTGAACGCCATGTTTTCCGGCATGGCGGCCGACTTCGGTGTTCAGATGGAGTTGGGCCAGTGGGTCACCACGTTGTACATGTTGGTGCTGGGCATCACTGTGCCTGTGGTTACATATCTCATGCGTCGTTTTCCGCTGAAAAACGTGGTGCTGGCGGCATTGTCTCTGTTGGTGGTTGGCGCCGCTGTCGATGCGATTGCTCCTAGTTTTGAGGTACTGGTGGCCGGTCGTGCTCTTCAGGCGGTATCGGCGGGCATTACCATGCCCATGATGATCAGCATCGTTATGACCTCCTTCCCGCGCGATAAGCAGGCAACGGTAATGGGCATCACGGGTATCGCCATGGGCTTTGCGCCCAATATTGGGCCTACTATTGGCGGATGGATGATCGGATTTGCTGGATGGCGCAGCTTTTTTGTGGCGCTGTTTGCATGTGCGTTGGTGCTCTTGTTGCTCGCTGCAGCATTGATTGCCCGTCGTCCCCAGGCCGATTCGTCTGCAAGGCTCGATGGCTTATCATTGCTGCTTTCCGCATTGGGCTTTGGCGGCCTGTTGCTGGGGTTTTCCAACGCTTCAAGCTTTGGATTGGCAAGCCCGTATATTTGGGCTCCCGCCATTCTTGGCGTGCTGTTCGTGGCGTTGTACCTGCGCAGACAAAAGCATATTGAGCATCCTCTTACCAATTTGCATATCTTCGACTCATGGCGCTACTGTGTAAGTTTTTGGGCGTCGAATGCGCTGTATGCAAGCTTCATGGGTATTACGCTGATTATCCCCCTGTTCGTCGAAAACCAGTGGGGAGGTACAACGCTTCAGGCGGGCTTGGCTTTGCTGCCGGGCACGGTGGCGGCTTTCGTCGTGAATCCTCTGGCAGGCTTGCTGGTTGATCGCATTGGGGCTCGCCCTGTTGTCGCGGTTGCTTCGGCGTTCCTTGCGGTTGGCGCGGTTTCGATGGTGTTCATCGATGAATCCACTCCCTTCTGGGCCATTGTTGCGTTGCAGGGCGTTAGAGCTACCGGCGTTTCTGGTTTGATTGGACCGTTAACCTCGTGGGGTATGGCCGATCTGCCTCACGAGATCATGACCGACGGTTCTTCATTTGGCACCGCAGTCCGTCAGGCGTGCGCTTCTGTCGGCACAGCGCTTATGGTGTTTGCCATTGCCATGGGGTCATCGGCGGGAATGTCTTTGGTGGGCTTCCACGCGGCATTCGCTATTTCTGGGATTTTTGCAGTGATGGTGTTTGGTTTTGCCGTTGCGCGCGTTCGCTAGGTGCACACGTTGCCAAGGCGAAAACGGAGCGGTTCGTGCTGAATTGCGGGGAAGTGCAAAATTTCTTCCGTAGCTCTCTTTTCGTGCGCTGTTTGCGTGGGTAGAATACGTCCCATGGATACTGAAATTAAAATACGCATGGCAACGAAGGAAGACGCTCCCGCGTTGCTGGAAATCTACACTCCCTACGTTCTTGAAACAGCGGTAACGTTTGAAATCGAACCGCCCTCGCTGGAGGAGTTCTCTGCGCGTGTCGAGCGCGTTCTTGAGCGTTACCCCTACATTGTCGCCGAAAAGGATGGCCTTATTCTTGGCTATGCTTACGCTCAGGCGTTCCGCCCGCGTGCGGCATACACCCATTCCGCTGAAACCTCAATTTACGTTCGTAAAGATCTGCGAAGCCGCGGCTTGGGTCGTCGCATGTACGAAGCGTTGGCAAAGCTGCTGTTGCTGCAAAACGTATTCAATATGGAAGCATGCATCGCCCATTGCGATCCCGCCGATGAATATGTGCCTGCAACAAGCCGCCTTTTCCATACTCGCTTGGGCTTCGAACATGCAGGCCGTTTCAACAAATGCGCGCTGAAGTTCGGCCGTTGGTACGACATGATCTGGATGGAGCGTATTTTGGCAAAGCCTGCGCCCCGGGAAACCAGCCCCTTCCGTCCCTTGCCCGATATCGATCAGCCTTATATAGATTCGATCTTGAATAGGGCTTAACCACCCCTTCCTTCCTATCGATAGCAAAGGCCGCCTTGTGCGGCCTTTTTTGTGCAAGTTCCAGGGCGGTTGACCTTCCGCGCGAGCAACGGGAGCATCGGCATGCTCAAGGCGATATTGCTCTTTCGTGTTGCCAACGAGAGATGCAGGCATGCTCGAGGCAATAGTCGCTCTTTCGCGGGGTCGATGTGAGGCGCCAGCGCACTCGAGATGTCAGCGCGTTCGACGAAGGGCCCATTTTCCATTTACGGGTGAAAGATGTCCGTCTGCGCGGTAAAACGAGGGGAGCATTCCTTTGCCTTGTTCGCTTCGGCACTTTAGTGTGCTATACTGCGGTCTGCTTTAGTTGAGTAAAGTCTTACCGCTGAAATGAGGTAGCAATGAAGAAGAAGTTCCTTTCGGTGTTGGCTGTGGCTTGTGTTGCCTGCCTTTCTGCCGCCCTGCTTGCGGGTTGCTCGCAGCAGCAGTCTAGCTCCAACGACGGCAACCCTGCCGACAATAAGCTTATCGTGGGCTTCGATAACAGCTATCCGCCCTATGGCTTCATGGACGAAAACAACAACCCCACCGGTTTTGATCTCGATCTTGCTCAGGAAGTTGCCAGCCGCAACGGTTGGGACATCGAGCTTTCCGCCATCGATTGGGACACCAAGGACGCTCAGTTGAACCAGGGCACCATCAACTGCATCTGGAATGGTTTCACCATGGAGGGTCGCGAAGATGATTACACCTTCTCCGAGCCCTACATGCTCAACGAGCAGGTAATCGTTGTTAAGAAGGATTCCGGTATCACGTCCCTTTCCGACCTTGCCGGCAAGACGGTGGTAACCCAGGCCGACTCCGCTGCGCTCGACGTACTTGAGGGCGACAAGAAGGACGTTGCTGATACCTTCAAGAGCCTGCAGACGCTTCCCGATTACAACAACGCATTCATGCAACTTGAGTCTGGCATGGTAGATGCCGTTGCCTGTGACCTTTCCATCGCTCAGTATCAGATCGCTGCTAAGCCCGATGCCTATCAGCAGCTTGATCCTCTGAGCAGCGAGCACTATGCCGTTGGCTTCAAGAAGGGTGACGATGCCCTGGCAGCTAAGGTCACCAGCACGCTTAAGGATATGTACAACGATGGCACGGTTGAAAAGCTTATCGAGAAGTACGCCGATTACGGCATGAGCGCTGAGAACTGGGTGCTTAAGTAAGGAAAACAAAGCGAGTCTACGCTCTTCTTCGGCCTTTTCGGAAGCTGGCGCAAGAGCGGCGATCTCGACACTGCTGGGCGGAAGGTTACCCCTTCCGCCCTTTGTTGCGTTCAGCGGCTGAATCGCATGGCGCATGAAGGAGGAAGATTATGGAGCTTGGCGTTATGGTTGGCGCCTTGGTGGATGGCTTGGGGCTTTCCGCCTGGATTTTCGTGGTTACGCTGGTTGGCTCTTTGCCGCTGGGCATCGTGGTTGCCTTGTGTCGAATGAGCTCATTCAAGCCGCTATCGCTGCTTGCTCAATTCTACATTTCCATTCTGCGCGGCACCCCGTTGATGTTGCAGCTAATGGCCTTCATGTTCGGTCCGTATTATCTGCTAGGGATGAATATGGGTACCGACTGGAAGTTTGGCGCCTGCGCTGTGGGCTTCATCTTGAACTATTCGGCTTATTTTGCCGAAATCTACCGTTCGGGCATCCAGTCTATTCCGAAGGGCCAGTACGAGGCTGCCTTGGTTTTGGGCTATTCTCGTTCGCAAACCTTCTTCAAGATCGTGCTGCCCCAGGTTATCAAGCGTATCTTGCCTGCCATGGGCAACGAGATCATCACCCTGGTAAAAGATACTTCTCTGGCGTTTGTCCTGGGCATGGCAGAAATGTTCTCAGTTGCAAAGGCTCTTGCCGCAAGCAACGTGTCCATGATTCCTTATGCCATCGCGGCGCTTATCTACTGGGTGTTCTGCCTCTTCATCGAATTCATTTTGGGGCGTGTGGAAAAGAAACTTGCCTACTACCACGACTAGCGTGTTGGCTTGAAGGATATGGGAAAAGGGGTTTCCTCTATGGAGAATATGCCGGTTGTGAACCTGAGCCATGCGCGCAAGGCGTTTGGCAGCAATGAGGTTCTGAAAGATATTTCGCTTACCGTGAATCAGGGCGATGTGCTGTCCATTATTGGCCCTTCGGGCGGTAGATCGGAAGAGC
>UQVJ01000068.1 GCA_900544455.1 uncultured Eggerthella sp.
CAACGAGTGATTGCCGCATGCGTTGATGAGCCAGTGAACGCATCCGCCTATGCTGCCAACCGCGAGCTGCTTACCAAGGGCCTCGATGGGCTGGGGTATCACTACATCGCACCCGATGGGGCTTTCTATCTGTGGATGCAGGCGCTTGAGCCCGATGCCCAGGCATTTTCCAACAAGGCGAAGGAACATGAGCTCTTGCTGGTTCCCTCCGATAGTTTTGGCGTTGGTGGCTGGGTACGCGTAAGCTACTGCGTTTCCGCCGACGTAATCCGCAATTCCATGCCTGCCTTCGCGGCGCTTAAGCGTGACTATGAATAGGGAGCTTGATCCCATCAAGGGTGCCATCTTCGATTGCGATGGCACCCTTCTTGATTCTCTAGGGGCGTGGCGCAGCCTAGAGAACGAGGTGTCCCGATTGGCGGGCGTTACGGTTACGCCCGAAGAGCACAAGATGTTCACCACATTCACCATTCCCGAAGTAGCGCGTTATTTCCATGAGCAGTATGGGCTTGCTTCGAGCATAGAAGCGGTTATGGGCATTATGGACGAGTACATGATGTCTTATTACGAGCGCGCCCACCTTATGCCTGGCGCCGAGGCTATTCTTGAATCGTGTGCGCGAAGCAATGTGAAGATGAGCATGGCCTCTTCCAGCAAGCCGCAGTTTCTGTGGGCGGGCGCTAAGGCAACAGGCATTGCCGATTACTTCAGCGCCATCGTTTCGGTTGAAGAAGTGGGCGCCTCGAAACGCGAACCAGCAGTGTACGACCGTGCTCGTGAAGCAATGGGAACGGAAAAGGCTCTTACCTGGGGTTTTGAAGATGCCTTGTATGCTATGGACACCCTTGTAAAAGCGGGTTACCCCGTATTTGGCCTTTACGATGAGGCGCATGGCGTGCCTCAAGTGGAAGTGGAGAAGCGCGCTCGCCTGGTAGCGCCGACGCTCGAGAACGTTGCTGTCCGTGAGGGAAATCTTGTTGTTGGCTAGCATTTACCTCGGGAAACGGTGTAGGGCAGTGCGCTATCGCTTACCCAATTCGTCTTCCAATTTGTAATAGAGGCGCCTGCCTTCAATAATGGCGTCCTCAAGCTCGGAAGGGTTTTTCATCAGGGAGGGCAAAATAGACTCTCCTGTCATGGAAGCGATGTGCTCCGGCGTGTAATCGCGAACCGAATACCCTGATGCTTCCAAGATCAGCTCCTTGCGGTGCTTTGCGTGGTAATGGTGCTGTAAGCCTTCGTTGGTGGACAAGATAACGACGGTCTGCTCGTCTGCGGGACGCTCGAAAAAAGTACCCTCTTCGATGCCGCGCTCAATGATGGTAATCAGCGTTCGGTAGAGTTTGCGGTATCGGTCGAAGAATGCTTCGAACCCAGAAGGATTATCGTTTGCGATGGTTTCAAGCTCCCAAAAATCAAAAGGAAGCTCGCATTTGTGCACAACATCGAAGGCGATGAGGGCGTAAAGCTGTGCTGCGCGGTTTGAGCTATGCGCTTCAAGATCTTTGGCGGTGGGGATGCATTCGTTAGGATTCAGAATGCTTTCAATAAGCGCTTCTTTTGAAGCGAAATAGTAGTAGAAAGATGAAGGATCGACCCCGGCTTGGCGAGCGATTTCGCTCATGGAGGTACGGGCATAGCCTTTAGCGCGGAAAAGCCCAATGGCAACGGCGATAATATTGTTGCGGGTCTCTTGGCTTTTCGCGCGTGCTTTAGTGCGTGAGTTTGCCATGATTCCCCTCCTTAACTGTGTCATTGACAAGCTTTTATTATGCCAAATTGCCGAAGGGGTATCTAATGTTTTGCGGCAAAGGGCTGCTTTTGGCTTAAATGGAACAGAAATGGTTCCATTACTGGCGCTAATCGGTTCCCAGAATGGAGTTCATGATGCCTGAGACGATGGAAATGACAATAGAGGCAACAAATCCCGATCCGAACGAATCGATGACGAACCCCGCGCCGAACAGCGCATTGCCCATTGAAGCGGCTACATACAGCAGAATAGTGTTGATAACCAGATAGAACACGCCCAATGAAAGCACGGTTATGGGAAGGCCGATAAGCTGGAGGAAGGGCTTTATGGTCATGTTCAGCAGGGCAATAATGAGCGCCATTACGGCAATGGAGCCCCATGAGCTTCCCGCTCCAACGATGTCGATGCCCGGAACAAGCCAGACGGCAACGCCGACCGCAACGAAAATCGCAATTGTGCGCAAGATGAACTGCATGGCAAAGCTCCATTTCCCTTGTAGGCATCATTTACAATAAATACGCTAGCAAAGCATCTTGCGGCAGCGCAAGGCGCGCTGCCTGTTTGTTTCCCTCGGGTAGGAATTGGAAGGAAAGCCCTTGATGATAGACGCAATAGAAAAGACTATTCGCACACAGGGCCTGTTCAGTGCTGCAACTCCCGTAATCGCCATGGTTTCAGGCGGATCGGATTCGACGGCGTTGGCGTACCTCGTCAGCGATCTACACAAACGCGGTCTTGTGGGGCAGCCCGCCATCCTGCACGTTAACCACCTTCTTCGTGGCGAAGACGCCTATGCCGATCAGAGGTTCGTGGAAAAGCTTGCCGTCCATTTGGAGATCCCGTTCTTCTCGTGCGAGATCGATGTGGCGTCTTTGGCTAAAGCAACCGGTGGCAATGAGGAGGCTATTGGTCGAAATGAGCGCTATTTGGCAGCGCATGAAGCCCTGGAAAGCCTGTGTCGTCATGTGATGATTCCCATCTCGGAAGGGCGCATCGTTACCGCGCATACCCAAGACGATAGGGTGGAAAATTTCTACATGCGATCTATCGTAGGCACGGGTCCTGGTGGTTTTCGCTCCATGCTGTACGCTAACGGGCCGGTGGTGCGTCCCCTATTGGACGTATCGCGTCAGGCGCTACGCGATTTCGTAAACGACATCCCCGTCAATGAGGCGGTGGTCGACGAAGAGGGGAACCGCTGGCGCGAAGATGCCACCAACGCCCACACCGATAGGTTCCGTGCGTTTGTGCGCCATGAGATAATCCCAAAGGCGAAAGAGCGCAATGGGCAGCTGCTCGATACTCTTTGCCGAACCATGAACCTTATTGCCGACGAAGACGATTTCCTTGATTCTTTGGCGAGCGAGGCGGCTGAGAGCAATTTGGAGTGGATCGGCGGTGACGGGGAAGGCTCGTTCGATGGCTGTCGCTTGCTTCCCGCTTTCGGTGCGGTTGCGCGTCCGTTGCAACGTCGCGTGGTGATGGCCGTGCTCGAGGCCTTTATTGGGAACGAGGGGCGCATTGAATCGGCATCGATTGAGGCGATCCTTTCCGCCTTCGATGAAGAAGGTGCACCCATCAGCGGTTTTGTTGCCAATGTACAGGGAAATTTAGCGGTGAGTGCTAACAAACAAGGCGTTTTGGTGGAACCGATGGCCGTATTCCGCGCGCGTAGGAAGCCCAACCGCGTGTAACGTGCGTTTGGACACTGAAACGTATCGCTTACCTGAACCCGTCTGGAATATGCCAACGGCAGTCGAATGTACTGGTCAAGGCAATTAGCCCAATTGGCCCAAAAGGAGAAATTACATGCCTGATACAACCTCTATTCCCGTAAACGTTATCCTTGCTTCGAACAGTCCACGCCGAAAGCAGTTGCTCGAAGAAGCGGGCGTCAAGTTTACGGTGTATACCGGCTCTACTGAAGTGGACGAATCGCTTGATGCGGATCAGCGCGCACAGCCCTCTGAAGCGGTGAAGAAGCTTGCAGAGCGCAAGGCCGGCTCGGTTATTCAAGACATTTTGGCCGAAAACCCTGTAGGCTTGGGCATTGTTATCGGCGCCGATACCACGGTGGTGCTTGATGGGGAAATGCTGGGCAAGCCCTACAGCGCAGATCATGCGCGTGAGATGCTGGGGCGGCTTTCGGGTCGAACGCATGAGGTAATCACCGGCGTTTCCGTGTGGCTTGTCATGCTCAACGAATCGGAGGAAAAGGGAGGCGACGGCAATGTTTCTTTGGCGTTCCGCTCTTTCTCCGAAACCAGTACGGTAACGTTCAAGGAGCTATCGGCTGAAGATATCAACGCTTATGTTGCTACGGGTGAAACCATCGACAAGGCAGGTGCCTACGCCATCCAGGGTAAGGGTCGCAGGTTGGTAGAAAGCTACGACGGCGATTTCAACAACATTGTGGGTCTGCCCGTTGATACGCTCTTGAAGAACTTCCCCGAAATCTTGCAGGAAACCATTGAAGCCGAGGTTAAGTCAAAAGAATAATCGCAGCTTATGCATCGCTTATGTGCCGCCACCCCTCAAAAAGGGGTGGCGGTGCTTTTGTACAGTGAAGATTTATTGCAAAACAGTCACAGGCACCTTTCCGCAAATGCGCTAAGGAAAGCTTTTGTTACACTGAAGTACTGTCTATACCCGTATTTACTCCACCTAGAGGTGGGAAAAGAGGCTTTCGTGGAGCAGCATCCCAATCTTGAGCGCATCCTTTTTTCTGAGGATGAGATTCGTACGCGCGTAAAGGAAATGGGCGCACAGATTACCGAAGATTATGCAGGCAAGAGCATCGTGGTGATTTCGGTGCTGCGAGGAGCGGCTATCTTCATGGCTGACTTGGTTCGCGAAATCCACCTGCCGGTCGAAATGGACTACATGGCCATTTCTTCCTACGGCAACGGCATGAAGAGCTCCGGTGTGGTTCGCATCATCAAAGACCTCTCCAGCCAGATCGAGGGCCGTCATGTGCTTATCGCCGAAGATATCTTGGACAGCGGTCTTACCCTGCGCTATCTGATCAAGAACCTTGAGTCGCGCAATCCCGCTTCCATTGAAGTGGCAACGCTTCTTCGCAAGGACACCCCTAATCAGGCAGACATCAAGTGCAAGTACATTGGCTTCGAGTGCCCCGATGAATTTATCGTTGGCTATGGCCTCGACTATGCTGAGCGCTATCGCAACCTTTCATGCATCGGCGTGCTGAAGCCCGAAGCAACTCAGGAATAACGTCCGTTGGTTCGATCGAAGAACATAAGGAACTAATAACCTATGGCACAAACACCCAATCAAAAGAAGCCTAATCACAGCAAGCCCCCATTGCCCAAGCAGCCCAATCGCTCCAATATCGTTACGCTGGTTGTGTTCTTGGCCGTTGGTATTTTCTTTGCCGTGATGATGACCCGTACCATGACGGCAACGAATGGCATTACTCAGACCGATGAATTGGTAACGTCTGAGTTTACCCAGGCTGTCGAGCAGGGCCGCGTGAACACTGCCGTTTACGACACCGGCTCCTATACCATTACGGGCACCTATTACCCTGCCGCTACGGCAGGCGAGGCAACGGCGGATGCGTTCAACACCGCATTCAACGCGTTGAACTCCGGCATGGCCAGCAGCACGGGCGCTCGTCCCACCATCGTGCAGACGCAGGAGCTTGCGGCATCCAAGCTTGGATCCGAGCACAACTACACCTGCACATGGGTAGGCTCCGATTCGCTGGGTCAGCTTATGGCGGCGCATCCCACCATTCAGTACAGCGTGCGTCTGGCATCGCCTTGGGGTTCCATCTTGGCATCGATTCTGCCCATTTTGATCATTGCCGGCCTGCTGTTGTTCTTCTTCTCCCAGATGAACAAGGCAAACAATTCGCAGATGTCGTTCGGCAAGGCAAAGGTGAAGAAAAGCGTTGAGGAGCATCCCGACGTTCACTTCTCCGACGTTGCCGGCGTCGACGAAGCGGTTGAGGAAATGCAGGAAATCAAGGACTTCCTGGAAAACCCTGCAAAGTATCAATCTCTTGGTGCAAAGATTCCTCGCGGTTGCCTTTTGGTGGGCCCTCCGGGTACTGGTAAAACCTTGCTTGCGCGTGCCGTTGCGGGCGAAGCGGGCGTTCCGTTCTTCAGCATCTCTGGCTCCGACTTCGTAGAAATGTTCGTAGGCGTGGGTGCTTCCCGTGTGCGTGACTTGTTCAAACAGGCAAAGGAATCCTCTCCTTCGATCATCTTCATCGACGAAATCGACGCCGTTGGTCGTCAGCGTGGCGCTGGCTTAGGCGGTGGCCACGATGAACGCGAGCAAACCCTGAATCAGTTGCTTGTTGAAATGGACGGCTTCGAGGCCAACGATTCCGTTGTTCTCATTGCCGCAACCAACCGTGCCGACGTTCTTGATCCTGCTCTGCTTCGCCCGGGCCGCTTCGATCGTCAGATCGTTGTCGATGCCCCTGATGTGAAGGGCCGCGAAAAGATCCTGAGCGTCCATGCTGCCAACAAGCCTCTGGCTGATGATGTCGATCTTGCCAGCATCGCTAAGCTCACCCCTGGCTTCACGGGCGCTGATCTGTCCAACTTGCTCAACGAGTCGGCGATTCTTACGGCTCGCCGTAACAAGCACATCATTACCAACAAGGAAGTCCAGGACTCTATGGAGCGCGTTATCGCCGGTCCTGAGCGTAAGGGCCGCGTTCTTGATGAGCGCACGCGCAAAACCATTGCGTACCACGAGTCTGGTCATGCCCTGGTTGGCCATATGCTTGAAGGCGCCGACCCTGTTCACAAGATCTCGATCATCTCTCGTGGTCGTGCTCTGGGTTATACGCTTTCCATTCCCGACGAAGACAAGGTGCTCAATAGCCGCAACGAAATGCGTGATGAACTCGCTGTGTTCCTCGGCGGTCGCGTTGCCGAAGAGTTGTTCTGCGACGATATCACTACGGGTGCCTCCAACGACCTTGAACGTGCAACGAAGATGGCTCGTGCCATGGTTACCAATTACGGCATGAGCTCCGACTTGGGCGTGCAGGTGTTCGGCCAGCCCAATCACGAAGTGTTCTTGGGCCGCGATTATGGCAACACGCAGGATTACTCCGACGATACGGCTCGCCGCATCGACGACGAGGTTGCTCGCATCATGAAGGAAGCCCACGACCGTGCGGTAGAGATTCTCTCCTCCAAGCGCGATCAGATGGACCTTATGGCTACCGTTTTGCTTGAGCGCGAAACGATCGACGGCGATGCCTGCCAGGCGCTGCTCAACAACTGTTGGGCGGAATACCTGCAGGAAGAGCAGGCCAAGGAAGCCGAAGGCAAGAAGCCGGAGCTTGAAGCTGCCGAAGATGCTCCCGTTGATGCAGTTGCTCAGCAGGATCAGCAAGCTCCCGCAGTAAGCCAGGCAACTCCGACGAAGCCTGAAGCCCCTGATGAGGGAACGTCGGGCCCTGAATCGGGCAACCAACAGTAATGGTCAGCAACGCCCCGGGTCATATGGCCTGGGGCGTGGTTTATAAGGAGCAAAACAATGATTTGGCGCTGTGGACGCTACCCCTTTGATTCTCGCACTCCCGTTATCATGGGTATTTTGAATGTGACCCCCGATTCGTTTTCCGATGGTGGCTCATATGCCAACGTCGAAGAGGCGGTAGCTGCTGCCCAGAAAATGGTTGAAGGGGGCGCTCTTATTATTGACGTGGGCGGCGAATCCACGCGTCCTGGTGCAAACCCCGTGTCTGTCGAAGAAGAGCTTTCTCGCACTATCGAAGTGGTGAAGCAGCTGGCGGAAAAAGATATATGCGTGAGCATCGATACCCGCCATGCCGAGGTGGCGAAGGCGGCAGTTGAGGCAGGCGCAAGTATTATCAACGATGTGACCGGCTTCCGCGATCCCGCTATGGTTGAGGTGGCAAAGGGCTGCGATGCTGGTTTGGTGGTGATGCATATGCTGGGCGATGATCCTCGCACTATGCAGAACGAACCTCAATACAACGATGTGGTGGCAGAAGTATGCGAATACCTTTCCAAGCGTGCCGCCGAGCTTGAGGCGGCAGGTATTGCCCACGATCGAATCTGCCTCGACCCTGGTCCTGGCTTCGGCAAAACAGCCAAGCAAACTATCGAGCTCATGCGCAATTTCCAGGAGTTGGTGCATGTGGGGTATCCCACAATGGTTGCCGTTTCTCGAAAGAGCTACATTGGCTACGCCTACGGCATCGACGATCCCAAGGAGCGCGATGCTGCATCTGCCGCAGAGGCGTTGATGGCATGCGAGTTGGGCGCTTCGATAATTCGTACCCACAATGTGGCGCTAACCGAAGAGTCGCTGAAGGAAAACTTGCGACCCTATGCATTTATCGGCCTCGGCTGTAACGTCGCATTGGTTGCCGATGAGGGCGAGGAGCTCGAGGGCAAAAAGGCAATGCTCAGCCAGGCCATTACCGACATGTGCTTGCTGCCCGATTCCCAGATCATCGATGTTTCCAGCTTCTACGAAAGCGAGCCCGCTTACGTGGAAGACCAGGACTCATTCGTCAATGCGGTGCTTGTTTTGCGCACGGGCTTGCCTCCGCAAGAGCTTTTGCGCTATCTGAATATCATCGAAGACAGGCTGGGTCGCATCCGTGAAAAGAAGAACGGTCCGCGTACGTGCGATCTGGATATCCTTGATTACCAGGGCTATGTGTCCGATCTGGAAGTGCTGACTTTGCCTCACCCGCTGCTTACCGAACGCGATTTCGTGGTGAAGCCGTTGCTTGAGATTGCTCCCAACCATGAGCTTTCGGATGGTACGAAAGTCACGCTTGACACCGTAACGGTGGGCAAGGCATGGAAGTGCTAAGCCGATCCGAACAGCAGAACGCCGGTCGTGTCGCAGAAGGTGCCTCTACGGTGGCGCCTTTGCGCCCGGCCGTTTCCTCTTTTTGGGACTTGCATGCTTATGCGTGCGTTCGCTCGACGAATGAGCTTGTGAAGGATGCGCTTCGTCGGGGCGTCTCCGAGGGGTATTGCGCAACGGCTTTGAAGCAAGAAGGTGGCTATGGGCGTCAAGGAAGGGTTTGGGCCAGCCCTTTGGGCGGTGTATACACCTCATTTGCGTTGCGGCCACAAGTTGCGCCGCATGTGCTCCCTACATTGAGTTTGGTGGCTTCATTGGCAGTAGCCGATGCGCTTGAGCAGGTGCGTCCTTGCTGCAACCCGCTTATCAAGTGGCCCAATGATGTACTTTGCCCACTGGGAAAACTCGCAGGTATTTCGCTTGAGGCTTTAGCTGGCGGCGTGTGTGTCGGCGTGGGGATCAATGTTTATGAGCCTTTCGCTAAACGCGAAGTTGAGGGGAAGTACTCCTTGGCGTATCTGCAGGATGGTGTTGCCGAGGCAAGTCTTTCTGCCGAACAGCGAGCTGTCATGACCAAGTTGGTTGAAAGCATGCTTGAAACAATGGAACGCCGTTATGGGCGTTGGATCCAAGAAGGCTTCGCTGCTTTTATCGATGAGTATAGTCAGCGCTTTGCTTATCGCAATAAGCGGGCGTCCCTTGCGCTTATCAATGGAGATGAAACCATTGAGGGAATTATTCGTGGCGTTGATGGCTTGGGGCGTTTGCTTGTTGAAAACGACGTTGGGGTAGTTGTGACCATGAGTTCTGGCGAAGTGCACGTGACTTCATTC
>UQVJ01000069.1 GCA_900544455.1 uncultured Eggerthella sp.
ACCCCCGACGTACTGATTCGTAGTCAGTCCCTCTATCCAGCTGAGGTAACGGCGCGTTTCGCAACAAAAATTAGTATCCTCGTTTGGCCCATGTTCGTCAACACTTTTCTTTGAATGTGAAGGAATTATGAACTGCAAGCCCATTTCGCCTGGTAAATGCTCCTTTTGCCGAAATAGGTCAGTTCTAGCGAGCTAAAAACAACTGTCGCACGCCATCCGCCGGCACCACCAGTCCCCGCGCGCCATCCGCAGGCCACCTGCCGGCTTCCGCCCACGATCCGTTGGCACTTCCGCGGACCATCCGCCGTCACCCCGCACGCTATCCGCATGCCCTCCGCGGATCATCCGCCGGCCCACCGAGCGCCATCCGCGAACCATCTGCCGACACCCGCAGGCCACCTGCCGGCCCCGCACGCCATCCGCCGTCACCCCACACGAGCCGCCAAAATGAACAACCGTCTTCAGGCCTGCAAAATCATGCACCCGCAAAATGCCTTCCGCGAATTGTTGACTGCCCTTTGCAGACAAAACCCGTTTTTTACTTTCTTTTCACCTCTAAAACGCCCCGCACGCACCGCATTCGCGTAAAATCAAGTTTGCTGCGTTTAGGGCGCTTTTGCCTTGCGCTGCCATTTACACATTTAGGAAAGGACATTACTTGAAGGTTCGAAAATCGAAACCTCACAGTAATTAGCCTTCGGCCTCTGCATTTCACGTCCGTCATGTAGTGGTCGAAGGACGACTGCGACATGAACGGATTGCGCCTGTCGGTATTGCTGTGCGCTGCGCAGCTGAACTGCCCGCACAACAACGCTGACACGTGGCGGCAATCCCAAGGGAGAATTGCATGCTCTATCTATCTCAAATGCTCGGCGAACCCGTCGTTGATGCGAATGGCGAAAAGATCGGCTCCGTATCCGACCTGGCCATCCAAACTGGCGAAGTGTTCCCCCGCATCACCAGCCTGGCATTCCTGGGCCCTGGCAAAACGCCTTTCATGATCTCTTGGCGTAAATACGTGGACAGCTTCGATGAAGACGAAGGGATTCGCCTGAAAGTCGATCGCACCGCCATCCGCTTCAGCTACCTCCAGCCCGCCGAAGTGCTTCTTGCACGCGACCTGCTCGACAGGCAGATCGTAGACACGCAGGGCATGAAGGTCGTGCGCGTAAACGACTTGAAGCTCTCCGTTTCCGGAACGCAATTGCGCCTTCTCGGTGCAGAAGTTGGCGTTCGCGGCATTCTGCGTGGCTTGGCTCCGTGGGTGGAAAAGGCCGCCTGCGGCGTTGCCAAGGCATTCGGCAAAAGCATCGACGAGCGCATCATCGCGTGGAACTACATGGAACTGCTCGACCGCGACCTTTCCAAGGTGCAGCTCTCCATCAGTCATACGCGCTTGGAAGAACTGCATCCCGCCGACGTGGCAGACATCTTGGAGCAGCTCGACCCGAAGCAACGCGCCAATGTGTTCCAGCACTTAGATGACGCGCAAGCCGGCGACGCCATTTCGGAAATGGAAGACGAATTCCAGGCCGACATCATCGAGGGTCTGGATGAAAAGCGCGCATCCCGCCTGCTGCGCGACATGGACCCTGACGACGCCGCCGACATCGTGGGCGACTTGCCCTACGAAAAAGCCGAAACACTGCTTCGCCTGATGGGCGTCGACAACGCCGCAGAAATCCGCAAGCTGCTGGGATACAAGGAAGACACCGCTGGTGGTCTGATGACCACGCAGTTCGTGGCAATGCACACCTCCGACACCGTTCAGGAAACCACCGAAGTTCTTCGCGGCTTGGACGAAGACCACCCCACGGTGAACTACGTGTACGTACTCGATGAGTACGACAAGCTCGTAGGCGTGCTTTCGCTCCGAACCCTGGTGCTCGCAAAAGACAACACTCCGCTTTCCGACATCATGTTCGATGAGCTCATCACTTCGTTGCCCGAAGAGCCTGAAGATGAAGTTGCAGCCGACATCTCCAAATACGACCTGATGGCCATGCCTGTCGTCGACGAAAACGGGCAGATGCTCGGCATCGTCACCGTCGACGACGCAATGGAGGTCATCGAAGACAACGTGGAGGAAGGCCGCACGCGCTGGGCATGGGGGCAGTTCGCCATCACGCTTGCCGTGTTTATCGTACTGATGATTCCTTATACCTTCTTCGTCCTTCGCATGTTCGGACACAACTAGGATCGAGGCTTTTACATGACACTTAAGGAAAGTACAGCGCAGGACTCTGCCCTGGCAGCCAAGGCTTCCCCGCAAGTTCCTGATCAGGGCGGCGAAAACGACGGCAAAAAGCAGCACTCGAAAGCGTTTCTGGTGCTGGCCGCCATGGGCCCCGGCATCGTAACGGCCATGGCTGGCAACGACGCCGGCGGCATCTCCACCTATTCCACCGTAGGCGCCAAATTCGGCTACATGACGCTGTGGATCATTCCCGTTATGTGCGTTCTGCTTATCGTGGTGCAAACCACTGCAACACGCATGGGCGTTGTTACCGGTAAGGGCTTTTCGGCGTTGATCCGCGAGAGCTTCGGCATCCGCCTTACGGCACTCGCCATGTTGGCGCTGCTTATCGGTAACGTTGCCACCACCTTTTCAGAATTCGCAGGCGTAGCCTCCGGCATGGAAATGTTCGGGGTGCCGCGCTGGATATCAGTCCCCGTTGCCGCGGCCGCTGTTTGGGGGCTTATCGTGGGGGGCAGCTATAAACGCGTGCAGAACATCTTCCTGGTGCTTTCATGCGTATTCGCCACCTACATCGTCGCGGCCTTCTTGGCGCAACCCGATTGGAATGAAACCTTCCAGCACACCCTGGTGCCAGCAGCAAGTTCGGATTTGAGCTTCCTTTCGCTTACCGTTGCGATGGTTGGTACCACCATCGCCCCTTGGATGATGTTCTTCGCCCAGAGCAACGTGGTTGAAAAGGGCGTGCGTGTACGCGATCTTCCCTATCAGCGCATCGACGCAGTAACTGGTGCTGTGGTGGGCTGTATCGTGGCATGGTTCATCATCGTAACCACTGGCACCGTGCTGTTCCCGCAGGGCATCGAAGTAGAGAGCGCCGAAGCGGCTGCAGCTGCGCTCGAACCTTTCGCGGGCCAATACGCTAAAGCGCTGTTCGCCATCGGCCTCGTAGCCGCCAGTTTGCTTGCCGCATGCGTTCTGCCCCTTACCACCGCTTTCGTTATCTGCGAAGCATTCGGCTGGGAGGCAGGCGTTTCGTTCACCTGGAAAGAAGCGCCCCTCTTCAAGGGCATCTTTACGTTTGTCATCGTCGTTTCTGCAGTGGTTATCCTCATTCCCAACATCGACTTGATGGGAATCATGCTCACTGCGCAGTTTGTTAACGGCGTCATTTTGCCTGTATTGCTGGTGTTCATGGCCATCATCTGCACCGACAAACACGTTATGGGCAAATACGCGGTGGGTAAATTCACCCGCATAATCCTATGTTTCACTATCGTGGTGGTGGGCATTCTTTCCGCCATTTGCTTGGTTATGCAGGTGCTTGGAATCGGCTGATTCAGCGCTGACGTTGGGCCTCATAGGGGGCACGTGACGACGGTAACGGGTAATGGCGCGCTGCGCAGTTGGCGCCATTACCGCTCTTGCGCACTCAGCCAAACCAACCACTAGCTGGCCCCACAAACGCGATGGAACCCTGGGCACGCCCTAGCACTTCAGCCGATATACCGCTGGTAATCAGCGCCCCCCCAAGCCAGCTTTCGCATCCAGCTCCCTGCGCGCACGGCCCATAGCCTCGGCGGCGATGGGTTCCAGCTCCTCAACGTTCCAGCTCCCTGCGCGCACAGCCTATAGGAACGGTTTTTGTTCCCATAAGAAGAAACCAAACCATGAAAACGCCCCTGTTGCGCAATAATGGATCAGCAGGAAAAGCAAAGAAAGGATCATGCCGAAGGCAAGCGTCAGAATCCACACCACATTCCTTCGGAAGGCACCATGGAATCGAAGCCCAAAGCACATCTTTTCGCATTTGCCGTTATGGCGTTATTCATCTTCGTGTTTTTGGGCAGCGAATACCACTTCGACATCGCCTACGGCGAACTCGCCGGCCCCGATTCGGTGGTTGGCGCACAGGCATCCATCCTCGCCACAAGCGCCATAGGGCTTGTGGGCTATTCATTAGTGAACCGAACGGCTGCTGCGAAGCATCGAAGCATTCTTGCCGGCATACTGGGCGCTGCTTCCACCCTGCTCGTTATCGCAACACAGCTAACCCAAAACGCCAGTACCCTGTTATCGCTGGGATGCTTGCTGTTCCTGATTTTGGGTATGCTGGGAAATGCCACCTACTTTTCTGTTGCCCTAACCCACTTTGCCAGCAGATCTCTTTCCCGCCTGGTGGGCACTTCATACGCCGCGGGCTTGCTGGCTCAATTCCTGCTCCATTCTCTGGCGCCGAACAGCATCGTCGAAGCCGCAATTATCGGCGTTTCAGCTATTGCGCTTGGCTTCGTGCTTGCAGCCCGCCGCAACGTGCTGCACGTAATCCCCGTCGAAGGAACGCTGCCCGAAGAAGACCAGCGAACCGCCGACGAACGCGCCGCTCTCAAAGAAGCAATTCTGCTGCTGGTTTGCGTATCACTGATTGCCTGCGTTTTCAGCACACTCGATAATGTGGTCACCCTAGCGAACGCGCAAGGCACGTTCGATCTATCCACCTGGCCTCGTCTGCTTCTTGCCGCCAGCGCTATAGCAGCTGGCTTTGCGTTCGACCTCACCAACCACCGCTATTCCACCATCACCATGCTGTGCGTAGCCATGCTTTCCCTGGTATCCGGCCTCGCCATCCGGACTGACTCCGAAGTGCTTCTTGGCTTGGTGATTTTTTATCTTTCATCAGGCTTTTTCGTGGTGTTCTTCACTTCATCGTTTTTACGTATTGCTATGCGCTGCGCCAATCCGTCACTTTGGGCGGGCATGGGGCGCGCTGCCAATAATGTCTGCGCCTCACTCGTGGCAATACCCTCCATGGCGCTGATTTCATCAGGCGATATCATGCTTATCTCATCGATAGCCATCGCACTGGCTATGGCCACCCTCCTCGTTGCTCACGCGCTCGAAAACGTGCGTCGCACCGCGCGGCATAAGGCAGAAATCGAAGCTCTGAAGCTTGCCGAACTCACCGCCGCACAAGCAACGAACCCCAAGCCTGAAACGGCAGCTGAAACCGAGGCCCCCATCGAAGAAAGCGCTCCCGACAGTCATCTTGCAGCATTTTCGGAACGATACAGCCTAACCCCACGCGAACGTGACGTTCTTTCCGCGGTATGTTCGAGCGAAGAAACGCTCCAGTGCATCGCCGACGACATGGGAATATCCCTTCGCGCCCTGCAGAAGCATCTGACCTCCATCTACCGCAAATCAGATACGCAATCACGTGCTGGACTCTGTTCCGCTGCCCTTACCGAGTCCCTTGAGCGCTAGCGAGCACAACCACCACCCGGGCCACACCCCAACCGCCGCCTTTCCTTTTGCGACTTCCGCCAACACGCTCCCTATTGCGCCCAGCAGGCGCACATTCGCCAATACGTTTCTTCTATCGCACCCACCAAGCGTACAATGCGCGGTATGAGCATCAATAGCAAACATACCCCCACCCTCAGCAGCGAAACCCCCTCAGAAGCCCGCAACCGGCTAAGAGCCCAGGCGAAGAAAGCGCGCTCCGCCCTTGTGCCTAAAGTGCGCGCAAGCAAAAGCGAACAGATCTGCACAGAGTTAAGCCAGCACCTTGACGCCCTGATGGCCGAAATGCCCCGAGAAAAACCCACAGTCGGCGTATACTCCGCATTTCCCTGGGAAGTTAACCTGGCAAGCTTCATCGACTATGCCTACCTGCGGGGCTGCAACGTTGCCTTTCCCTGCATGATGCCTGATGCCCAAGGCATCCCCGATGCTCCAGGGCGCGGCATGCACGAACCGGGGTCAGACCCCAGCGTTCTGCACATCACTCAGCAAACCATGGAAATGCGCTTGGTTGGAGCCGAGGCATTCCACGACAACTGCGTGCCATTTCTGAACGATCCACTGAAGGAATACCATCATGACAGTCCCGAGCTTGCCGCCATGCCCTATGTTGCCGCTAGCGAACTTGCTTTCATCGTGGTTCCCGCTGTAGGGTTCGACGCAAACGGCAACCGCTTAGGATACGGGGCGGGCAACTACGACCGCTACCTTTGTCAACTTACTGATGCATGCCATGTTGTCGGTGTCGCCTTTGCCGAACAGAGGGTTGCCCCCATCCCGACAGAAAGCCACGACATCCCCCTTCCCTTCGTTACCGCTTAAGAGCATGTTTCGCTTCGGGGGCGGCTCAGGTGTGTACCCCGAGATGCGGAGCAGCCAGCAAAATGGGGCGAATCCCCACTTACGCCCGCGTTGTTTCATTTCCTTTACATACACCTTCACCTGCATGAAAGCGCACTACAATGAGGGAAACGCAACGTAGAAGGGTTAATCATGAACACGAAAACCGAACGGAACTGGCAGCTTATCGTTGCCGGCATATTGTTTATCATCTTTGGCTTGGTATGCGCATTCTTCCCAGGCCTCACCCTTGCATCCATCGCGTTTATCGTTGGCGCCGCCTTTATGGTTTCCGGTGTTGTCAATATCGCAACGTTCATTCGCGATCGTGATCTCCTGGGCTTTTCCGGATGGATCCTGGCCTACGGCATCCTTGATGTACTCATTGGAGCCATGTTTGTAATTCACCCCTTTGCCTTTGCCGCAGTGCTGCCTTGGGTTATCGGCGCATTCGTCTTGGTCTTCGGCATTTATGAAGTTGTGACAACCTTCATGGTCAAGCGCGCGGGCCTTCCCCTTTGGGGTTGGATGCTGTTCTCGGGCGTCGTTTCCATCGTTATCGGATTCATGTTCTTCTCCATTCCCGAAATGCTTGCACTGTTCATCGCCCTGTTCGCGCTTCTTCGAGGCGTGGATCTTATTGTTGTGGGGGCGAATGCAGGAAAGTACTTCCTGTAACCGATCGCATTTACGCACCGTCCACCCGTTACGCCTTCCTTCGCTCATAAACGCAACGTTATGGCAACGAAGCTAGCCTATAATCGGCACAGTTGAAAAAGCGCATGCAAGGCTGCGCTGGAAATGCATCATGCGCGGCTTCGCTAGCCGCCGCCTTCCCAGCGCAGCATCGCCTGCGCCCTATTTGCAGTAAGGAGACTGTACATGGAAGGCTTTGAGCTTCTTTCCACCGGTGCTTGGTCTATTCTGCCGCCGCTTCTGGCGCTAGGCCTCGCCCTTATCACCAAGGAGGTGTATTCCTCCCTGCTGGTTGGCGTGTTCTCGGGTCTTATCATTTACGAGTTCTGCCTTGAAGGCGTCGGCTTCGACCAGCTCATCACCGCATTTACACTTATCCCTCAGGTTATGGCGGAGCAAATCTCATCGAATGCGGCGCTTATCTTGTTCTTAGCGTTATTAGGAGCGCTGGTTGTCATCATCGCCATTGCCGGCGGTTCGCGCGCATATGCCGAGTGGGCCGCAAAGCACATCAAGAGCGCTCGCATGGCAACCGTTATGACGGCTCTTCTGGGTATCGTGGTATTCGTTGACGACTACTTCAATTGCCTCACCGTTGGTGCCGTTATGCGCCCCGTAACCGACAAGTTCCGCATCAGCCATGAAAAACTGGCATGGATCATCGACTCCACCGCTGCCCCGGTGTGCATCATTGCCCCCGTTTCCTCGTGGGCAGTCGCCATGGGTGGCTACATGGGCGAAAACGGCTTCAACACGTTCGTTGCCTCCATTCCGTACAACCTCTACGCGCTGGTAACCATCGTGTTCGTGTTCGCTATGTGCGGCTTCGGCAAAGACTTTTTCAGCATGGGCAAGGCTCAGCGTGACTGTGACGCTCATACCTACAGCCCCATTCCGCCTCATGCCTCAGCTCTGGAAACGGTATCCAAGGCGGGCGTTCCCAGCAATCCCGATGCCGTCGAAACCGTAATCACCGAGCAGTCCGACCTGGAAGGCGCCACGAAGGCGGTCGAGCAGTTCAAGGGTTTGGATGTCTCCCCCAACGGCAAGGTGTTCGACCTGGTAATCCCTATCGTAGTGCTTATCGTGTTCTCCATCACGGGCATGCTGTATGTTGGCGGCTTCTTTGAAGGCGTAGACTTCGCAACCGCCGTTGGCGAAAACCCCATCGGCGGACTGTGCATCGGTGCCGCTGTGGCATTGGTGGTCGCCGCATGCATGTTCCTGCCCCGCAAGCTCACCACTCTGGTTGGCTTCACCGAAGGCGCTTCCGAAGGCGTTCGCTCTATGGTGGGCGCCATCATGATCCTCGTCTTGGCCTGGAGCTTGGGCGGCGCCTGCCGCTACATGCTGGGTACGGGCGAATTCGTTTCCAACTTCCTTACCACCATGGGCTTTGAGCTTTCGTTCCTGCCTGCCGTCATCTTCGTGGTTTCCGGCTTCATCGGGTTCGCCATGGGCACTTCTTGGGGCACCGCCGCTTTGATCCTGCCCATCGTTTTGGGAGTATTCCCCGAAAGCGACCCGCTGTTCCTGGTTACCATCGGCGCAACGCTCGCCGGCGCAGTATATGGCGACCACATCTCGCCCATCTCCGATACCACTATCCTTTCTTCTGCCGGCGCGGAATGTAACCATCTGCGCCACGTGGCAACCCAGTTGCCCTACGCTTCCCTGGTTGCCGTCATCTGCTTGTTTGGATATCTGGTTGCCGGCTTCACCGGCTCACCTTGGCCTTCGCTTATCGGCGGCATCGTCGTTGCCCTCGTTGTCGTTATTGCGACGCGCGTGTTTGGCAACAAGGAAGCTGCATAGAACCGCACCTTTGGCACCAAGAATGGCTGCCGAGCGCTTTGCACCTTCGACCCAAGGAAGGCGGCACATCGCGCAACCACGGCGCCAAAAGCTGCCGTGCGCATTGCGCTCCTGAGTTAAGGGTGGCAAGGCATATCGCACCAAAGCGCACCATGAAGGAGTCCTTCGGGACTCCTTCCCTTTTGCCCTGCAGCCCTTCTTTCTCCTCCTCTTTTTGTCCTATAGCCTCTTTCGCCCAGACAACAACAGAGGCCAAGTGCGTGGACTCACCATCTAAGACCTCGGGCGATGCGCCCAGGCAAAGTATGAGGGCAGATCATCTTGCTGTTTCAGGGAAAACTCCAAACAAGGCATGGCGAGAAACAAACATTTTGTACCCTCGGGCAACCAAAGAGCGACTTTCTGGCAGAAT
>UQVJ01000070.1 GCA_900544455.1 uncultured Eggerthella sp.
GCAGGGCGAAGACGTAGACATCATCGGCCAGTTCGGTGTGGGCTTCTACTCCTCGTTCATGGTGGCCAAGGAAGTTACCGTGACCTCCCGCGCATACGGCGAACCCGAAGCCTTCACCTGGAAGTCCGACGGCATCGAAGGCTACACCATCGAACCCGCAACCACTGAAGAGGCAGCCGCACTGGGCGCCGACCACGGCACCAGCATCACCCTGCACCTGAAGGACAACGCCGACGAAGAAGAGTACGACGTATTCCTGGACCAGTACGAGCTCCAGGCCCTCATCAAGCAGTACAGCAACTACGTGCGCTACCCCATCCGCATGGAAGTGGAAGAGCGCAAGCCGCTGCCCAAGCCCGAAGACGCCGGCGACGATTACACGCCCGAATTCGAAACGGTGCGCGAGGTTAAAACCATCAACTCCATGATTCCCATCTGGAAACGCCGTAAATCTGAGGTGTCCGACGAAGAGTACGCCACCTTCTACAAAACCGATTTCCATGATTTCGAGGATCCGGCTCGCACCATTTCCGTTCACGCGGAAGGCGCGCTGACCTACGACGCGCTGCTGTTCATCCCCAAGCGCCCACCGTACGACTTCTTCAACAAGGACTACGAAAAGGGCCTGGCACTGTACAGCTCTAACGTGCTGATCATGGAAAAGTGCGCCGACTTGCTGCCCGACTACTTCAGCTTCGTGAAGGGCGTTGTTGATTCTCAGGATCTGACGCTGAACATTTCCCGCGAAACGCTGCAGCAGAACAGCCAGCTGCGCGCTATTGCCAACAAGCTTGAAAAGAAGATCAAGAGCGAACTGGAAAAGTTCCTGAAGAACGACCGCGACGGCTACGAGAAGTTCTTCAAGGGCTTTGGCCGCAACTTGGAATACGGCATCTACACCAGCTACGGCATGAAGAAGGATGTACTGGCCGACCTGCTGCTTTTCTATTCCGCCAAGCAGCAGAAGATGGTGACGCTTGCCGAGTACGTGGAGGCCATGCCGGAGGACCAGAAGTCGATCTTCTTTGCAACGGGCGAGGCCATTGACCGTTTGGCGAAGCGCCCCATTGTGAACACGGTGCTGGGCAAGGGCTTCGACGTGCTGCTGTGCCCGCAGGATGTTGACGAGTTCTGCTTCATGTCGATGAACGAATACAGCGAAAAGCAGTTCAAGAATGTTGCCGGCGGCGACCTGGGCCTTGAAACCGAGGACGAAAAGAGTGCAGCTGAGGCCATTACGAAAGAAAACGAGGGCCTGTTCGCCGAAATGCAGAAGGCACTCGATGGCAAGGTTAAGCGCGTTGCCGTTTCCGCCCGCCTGACCGATACCCCTTCATGCGTAACCGCAGAAGGTCCCATCACGCTGGAAATGGAAAAGATCTTGGCGCAGGGTCCCGATGGCGAGCACGTAAAGAGCGACCGAGTGCTCGAACTGAACGCCGAGCATCCTGTATTCAAGGCAGTGCAGAAGGCGTTCGAGGATGGCGATACCGAAAAGGTGCACCTGTACGCTACGATTCTGTACGATCAGGCGTTGATCACCGAGGGCCTGCCCATCGACGACCCCGTAGCCTACACCCAAGCCGTCTACAAGTTCATGGCCTAACTGGGGAATAACAACTGACACCAAATTGCCAGTTGGCAGCAAAGGCGCGTCCGATTTGAACTGCGCCCCGAATCTGCAAAGGACCCCGTTTCCTGGACGGCAAAAGAAGTGAATCAAGCAGCCCGGCTGAGCCTGTACTCGACCGGGCTGCTTCCGTCCTCAGGGACACCGTGGGAAGACGACAGCGAACATACACGCATTTGGAAGCGAGGTGCCGCTGACCATGGACGGCAGGCAGACCCAAGGGTTCGAGGGCCAAGCCGCGCGAACGAGGCTCATTCTTTGGATGCATTATGTCCAGGCGGGAATTTGACACCTGTTCCCAATCCCCCTATTCAGCTTCTTCGGGTTCAGATTCTTCCTCGAAACGGACGTCAATCTTGTCGATGCGCAAACCATCCATCACGCGGGCCATCATCGTGATCTTCGTGCCTCCGTGATGCAGCTCGTACGAATCGCCCTCGGCGGGGATCTTGTCCAGCAGGTCGAGCATCAAGCCACCCGCAGTCTCGTAGTCGAACACGGGCACGGGCTCAAATCCAATGAACTCAACGAACTGGTCAACCGGCAACGAGCCGTCAACCAAGTAATGATGCTCGCCTACCTTCAGAATTTCATCCTGATCATCGTGGAGATACTCGTCTTCCATGCGGCCGATAATCTGCTCGACCACATCGGTCATGGTAACGATGCCGGACGTGCCGCCATGCTCGTCAACCACCACGGCGATTTTCGTGTGCTTAGCCTGCAACACCTGCAAAAGTTTCGCGATGGAAATGCTCTCCGGCACCGCCTGGATAGAGCGAATCTTCAGGTCCTTCATCGTGGAGCCCTCAGGCAGCAAGTAAGCATCCTTGATGTGCACGAAGCCCACGATGTTGTCCTTGTCCTCGCGGAACACGGGGTAACGCGTGAATTTGTTCTTCCCCATGAAGTCGAGATTCGTTTCAAGATCATCGTCGTAGTCGATAGCCAGCACCTCGGTGCGGGGTGTCATAATGGCCTTCGCGTCCTTGTCGTCCAAGTCGAAAATGTTGTCCAGGTACTGGTACTGATCCTGCTCGATGGATCCGCTCTCAGCGCTTTCTTCAAGCAACAGCTTGATTTCTTCCTCGGAATAAGCCTCGGATTCATTCTTGGTATCGTGGCCGGTCAGGCGCATAACGCCATTGGTGGTGGCGTTGAACAGCCACATGATGGGGTACGTAATGCGGTAGAACGCATGGAGCGGGCCCGCTGTGTGCAGCGCGTAAGTTTCCGTCTTCAAAATAGCCATGCTCTTAGGGATGAGCTCGCCGGCAACCACATGCAGCGTGGTCATGATGAAATAGCCAATACCCACCGAAATAACAGTAACCGCCGTGTCGGGCAAGCCAAAGAACACGAAGATCGGATGAAGCAGCGCGGCGAACGCAGGCTCACCCAACCAGCCCAATGCCAGCGAAGCCAGCGTGATGCCAAGCTGACAAGCGGAAAGGTACTCGTTAACGTTGTCGGCCATTTCGAGCGCGCGCTTGGCGCCCTTCTTGCCTTCTTCCACCAAAATCTCAATCTGCGATTTACGTACGCGCACCAAGGAAAACTCGGCGATAACGAAAAATGCGTTCATCAGCAGAAACAGAACAACCAGTATCAAACTTAACCAAATAGGCATGTAGGTACAAAACTCCTTGCGTAAGCGAGCGAGAAACAGATCTGCCATTTCTCATTGTGGGAACGGGATCGGAAAAGAGGGCCAGCCTGCTTTTCCGCTAAAGGGGAATCGGTGCGCTTTGCGCCCTTTCCGAGAAAACCGAAATTACACGGTCATCTCCCCCTTGGGGAAGGGCATGAGGCGCGTTACGTCCGCCAACAAGGAGAGGCGCTTGCGCACACCCAGGCATAAGTCACGCGCAAGGAAAAGCTGCGACGCTGCTTGCGCTGCAGTATCTGAATACAGAAACGCAGCCTTTTCTTCACACGAAGACAAAGACCGCGCGGGACCAAAAAGAGAGTTATTGCATTGTGCGGTGCGTTTTCGGGTCGAGCAACATCGACCGCCGCCGTCGGAGTCGTTCACGACAGCTTCATCTCCTATTCTGATGGCCGCCGCCATCGTTGGTCCCACAACCCGTTTTGCGTAAACAGGCACGATATCTTTCAGAATAGTACCGCGGAACAACGGCAATTCAACGAAACACCATCACAGCGCCACGTTTTCTGCAGTAAACGATACGATCCCGCCGTTTCGGCATCGTCGCGGACGCGACGACAGCGATGCGAGCGAAAAGAAGCTGCATGTGGGCGAACCCGCGAAACAACCGCGCCGCCCGCACAAAGCAGGGGGGGGCAGTGCGCGAACCGCGAGCACCGCCCCTGCCCGAGAAAGATTAAAGCTCATGGCGGCGCACGGTGCGCATCATCTCGGCGGCCGCCCCACCCAAGAAAGATCAAAGCGCTCAAACGGAGCACCCAGGAATGGCAAGATCCGCGCGCCGTGCATGATCTGAGGGGCCCGCGCAGCGAAAAGGGCGTCTTCATGGCAAGATATTCGCGCGGTGCATCTCCGAACGCCCGTTTGCGGGGCTTTTCGGATGCATGGCGCGCATATCTCGCCAAAGCCGGCTCGTTTCGGATGCATGGCGGCGATATGCTGCCAGGAAGGGGCGCTTTTCCCGTCCGAAGCCCCTTCGGGAACGCATGAAGCGAAAAAGCTGCCACGGATCGCCGCCCGGGAACGCACCACGGCGATATCTTGCCACTGTCGGACGCCGGAGAGCGCAGTTCGCGAGCATTTTGCCATCGGCAAGCGCCCCCCGGGGGGGGCATCACGACGAAATATTGCCACTGTCGGCAGCCCTGAAAACGCACCACGGCGAAATATCACCATGGCCGGCAGCCCAGGAACGCACCGTAGCAATATCTTGCCACGGCAGCCTCCCTCAAGAATACTCCTCAACGACATCTTGCCGAGAAGGCCCTGGGCTGCCCGGCCTTGCTGCGAAATCGCAGCGGCGCCACGTAGCCGGAAGACACCGCCCGAGCGAAGCGTCGGCCAATTCAACAACGCACGCCGGCACGTCCAAGAAACCATGAAAATATTTTGGTGCCTTTCACCAAGAAACGGCACCGAAAACGTACTCGCGTAGTATGGCGAACATGAGCGGAAAAGATACTTACATCAATAGCACAGACGAGCGCGATAACGGCACCGAACCATCCGGATATGGCAGCACGACACCATCGGAACGCGGCAACACCGCCGCTCCAGAGCGTAACAACGCGGCAACATCGGAACGCAACGGCGGTGACGCCCCATCGGAACACGGCAACGCCTCCCCATCGGAACACGACAACACGGCAGCAATGCAGCACGACGGCAACGGCACCGTCTCGCCGGAGCGCAACAACGTCACCTCGGTGGAACGCGGCGGCAACGCCTCTCCCGAGCACGACGACGCAATCCACGACCCCAAGCACGCCGCCAGCGCCGGCGAAGAAGCGGTGGACAGCTCTTCCCACGCAGAAGAAACCTCGTCCGATGATCGCAGCGGCGCCCTCACAGCAAAGGCGGCATCTGGCGAGAGCCGCGGCTCTCATGCAGCAAAGGCAGCATCTGACAAGGACCGCGGCTCCCACGCTGCAAAGGCAATATCCGGCGAGGACCACGCCGCTCACGCAAAAGAGATACCGTCCGCATATCTCAAAAAGGCCGGAGACTTCCTCGGTCTGCACAAAAAGGCTTCTGCCATCGCTGCAGCCATTGCGCTGTGCGTCGTAGTGGGCATCGGCGCAGCCGTGGCTTCAAGCAGCAGACCCACCCCTAATGGCATCCCCCTAAGCAGCGGCTTTGTGAGCTACGCAGCAAACGCCGTTGCAACTACCACGGATGCTGCCGCAGACGAAGCAGCAGCGGGACTCGTCGCTCAACGCCTCACGCCCGATGCGCTCAACGGCATCGATTCCTTCGCCACCGCCCCTGGCACGTTTTCCCTGATGGAGGGCGAAGATGCCGCATCGCTTTCCGAAGAGCAGCAAGAATCCCTTGCAGCAGCCACCCAGAACATCGAAGGCGGCGGCTACACCGTTGGCTTCACGCTCATCAATTTGAGCACCGGCAAGGGCATCGCCTACAACCTCGACTCGCGCGTATACGGCGCCAGCTCGTTCAAGGGTCCCTACGCCGCCTACCTGTGCCAACACCTGGGCGACAACGACGCTTCCTACCCATCCGGCAGCGAAGCGGCAGGCTCCGGCGTTTCGTCGTCCATATATTCCCTGATGCAACCCATGATCCTCCACTCGGACAACAGCGCATTCAGCAGCTTGCGCAACACTTACGACAGCGCAGGGTTCGCCGAATGGCTCAATTCCTGCGGCGTGGACTCCGAGATCATGCACGACACGCACTTCCCGCGCTATTCCGCGCGCGAATCCGCCTTGCTGTGGCTGCACACGTACCAGTACCTCAAAACCAATACGCCCACCGCGCAGAACCTGACATCGCTCTACGAGCAGACGAACGTGTCGTTCATCCGCTCTGGCGTGAGCGACGACGAAGAAGTCGAAGCTGTGCTCAACAAGGCAGGCTGGTGCTCTGGCCGTGAACGCTTCACCGGCCTGTGCGATGCGGGGCTCATCAAGTGCACCGACGGCACCACCTACCTCATGAACACCATGACCAATTCGCCCGACGGCGGCCTGTACACCGTCCGCCTGGCGAACCTGGCATCCACCCTCTTTGAATGCCGCGACGTGCTGGAGTAGCACCTAGCAAACAGGTGGATGCGAAGCAGGGAATGCGGGGCAAGGGCCGCGAAGCGGTGTAATTTTCCTGCCTCTTTCGCCCGCCGCAAAGCGCGAGGGCTACAATAGACGGTACTGCGCAAATGCGCGCCGAGTGCGCCGACCTCCACAGGACGGCGGACAACGCGCGCCGAGTGCATAACCTCGGAACGGTGACGCAAAAGGTCCTTGGCGCGTCCATGCATCGGGCAACGCAGGAAAATCGCTCTCGTGCGATCCCCGCGCAAACGCATGCCGAATGTGCCAGGCCCCACGGAGCGTCGCGCAAACGCGCATCAAGCACAGCGCCCTCCGAAGGAGACCGCATGCAACCGATACCGCACCAGCGTCGAACAGCGCAGCGCCCTCCCCTTAAAAGGAGCCGCATTGCCAGCAAATAACAAGCCCCCGAACGAAAGGATTGCCGTGGTGGAACTTGCTCGCGAACTTAACCGTCATGCCGCTTCGGCAACCCACGAGCAAACGCATCTTGCCGAACATCCAGGGCAGCTGGTTTGGATTTTCATGGGCATGTCCGTCGTAGGCCTTTTGGGCGAAACGCTGCAGCACCTGTTGGCATTCGGCGAATTGGAAAGCCGCGCCGGTTTCATCTGGGGTCCTTTTTCTCCCATCTACGGGTTGGCGGCAGTTCTGCTAACCATGCTGCTCGAGCCCTTACAGGACAAAGGAGTCCCACTGCTTTTGGCGGTGAGTGCTGTGGTGGGCGGCAGCCTTGAGTACTTCGCCAGCTGGGCCATGGAAACGTTCTGGGGCGTGGTGGCATGGAGCTACCTGAACATCCCCCTCAATTTCGACGGGCGCACCGACGTGTTCCACTGCCTGATCTGGGGCACCATTGGCGTGCTGTGGGTAAAGGTTGGCCTGCAATTATGTCAGCGCATCTTCAACCGCGTGAACACCACCGGCGCCCCGTACCGTGTGGCAACGGCAGCGCTTTCCATCTTCATGGCGCTCGACATCGCTACGACCATCATCGTTTTGTTGCGCGCCGATGCCCGCACCGATGGCATTCCGCCGCAGAATCCCATTGAACAATTCTGCGACACTGCCTACCCCACCGACATGCTGCAGAAGCGTTTCCACAACATGGGCGGCCTCGGCATATAGGCGGGTAACAGATTCCCGCCAAACAAGTAGGCCCACCTACAATAAAACGAACCGCCTCCCATCTCTTGCGTCCAAGAGATGGGAGGCGGTTCTAGTTCGCAAGCGAGGCTCTATTGAGCGAGGCCCTGTTTTTGTGCACCATAGCGTGAGTGGAAATTTGGTACCTGTCCCTATTTTCCCACCTTAAAACGCCTGGCCCACTATAAAACGGTAGCCAGGGTACGGCACCTTGCCGAAGCGTCCGTGGTAGTCGGAGCCGCCCGTGCAAAACAGGCTATAGCGCGCAGCAAGCTCTTCGCACAGCTGCGTATCGCGATAGTCGTGATCAGGGTGATACTTCTCGATGCCCGCAAGCCCCGCGTCAACGAGCGCAGGCAACGCCTCGTAATTGTCGAACTGGCCGGGATGGGCCAAAACAGGCAACCCGCCATCAGCCGCAATGGCAGCCACGGCATCGCGCATGTCAACGTACTCGATATCGCGCTGCGCAATACCACCGCCCTTAAACAGCATCTTGTACAGGAATTGGTACTCTGCGCTGCTGAAATCGGCATCGGTCAATGCTGCCATCAAATGCTGCTTGTAGAACCCCGTCGACTGTCCAGCAAGCTGCGCCGCATACTCAACATCCACATCGTAGCCGGCATCAAGCAGCTGTCGCATCTGCCACGCCGTATTGGCAGTGCGACGCTCCAAGGTGCCCGAGCACAAGTCGCGCACCGCCGGGGCATCGGCGGGCATGCCCAATCCCAAAAGATGTACGCGTCGCTTTGCGGTCGAATCCCACGCACTTATCTCTACACCGCACACCACCGAGAATCCATGCTCTGCTGTCTGCTGCCGAACGGCATCAAGCCCAACGGTGGTGTCGTGATTCGTTACCGCCAAATGAGTAATCCCCTGCACGCGAGCCTTCCCCATCAGCTCCAAAAACGAATCCGACCCATCGGAAAGCGTCGTATGCGCATGCAGATCGGCACGAAATTCCCTGCCAGGCTGCACCCCCAGCAAATCCCACAGCGGCTCCTGCCGAAACGCCCGTGCGGTGCGCTCTTTGGTACCCTGCCATTCGCTCATTGCACTATCTCTCCCTTTTGCATATTGAACTCATGGTCGCACAGGCCCTCCATGAACTCGAGGTCGTGGAAAATTCCCAACATCGTGGTTCCCTGCGCCTTCAATTGCTCGATCAGCTCACGCACTTTCACCTTCGACGCCGCATCCAATGAAGCAGTAGGCTCGTCGAGCAACAGCAAACGTGGTTGTTTGATCATGGCAGAGGCAATGTTCAAGCGAAGCTTTTCGCCGCCGGAAAACGTACGCGGATACAGCAGCCACAACGATTCATCGATGTCAAAATGACGCAGCATGCGCTCGGTTTCCCATGTTGCCTTTTCCTCCTCATCGGCACCGAAAGTTTCAAGGGCGCTCTTCAATACGATGTCGTAGGCGGTTTGGCGCGGCAGGGCATTCAAGAACTGCGAAACGTAGCCCATTTCGTATTTGCGCAGGTAGATCATCTGACGTTCACTTGCTTGGCACAAATCAAGCGCCCCAAACGATTCCGAGTCATACCAAATAGCACCCGACTCCGGCAAATTGGTACGATAAATGCAACGCAGAATGGTCGATTTGCCCGACCCACTGCGCCCCGTAATGCCCACAAATTCACCCTGCATAAGCGAAAGGTTAATGTGCTGGCAACCCAGAATGCGGCGCTCCACACGGTGCATCACAAACGACTTGGAAAGAT
>UQVJ01000071.1 GCA_900544455.1 uncultured Eggerthella sp.
TAGACCGAGAAAGGGATCCGGCAAGCTTGCGCAATGCCTGACTCATAAGGCGAGCCTGAAGACCGACTGTAGTATCACCTATCTCGCCTTCGATCTCAGCCCTAGGAACCAAAGCAGCTACCGAGTCGACAACCACGCAGTCAATGGCGCCGGAACGGACGAGCATATCGCAGATTTCAAGCGCCTGCTCGCCGGTGTCAGGTTGCGAAATGAGCATCTCGTCTACATCAACACCAAGCTTAGCGGCATAAACAGGATCGAGGGCGTGTTCAGCGTCGATAAAGGCGACAACACCACCAGCGGCTTGCGCCTCAGCGATGATATGGAGGGCAATGGTTGTTTTACCACTTGATTCAGGTCCGTACACCTCAACGATTCGACCGCGAGGAACACCGCCAATACCAAGAGCGATATCCAAAGGAAGGGCCCCTGTTGGAATTACGCCAACTTGCATGTTGGTGTTTTCGCCCAGTTTCATAATGGCGCCCTTGCCAAATTTCTGCTCAATCTGATCGGTGGTGATCTTGAGGGTTTTTGCTTTGTCCTGGCTCATTTCTTCTCCTAGCCGAAGGTATTGCGATTGGACCTAAACGAGAATATCCGAACATGCGTTCGATTGCAATACTTTTCGCTTAAGCAGAGCCAATAGTAAAACCGCGTTCTCAAATTAATGAGAACGCGGTGCGAAAGTAATGCGAAAAAGGGTGGAATCTGAAACTAATCAGAAACCGGTTCAGGACGGCATTCGTCTAAAGCGTATGCAAACAACTCAAGCGCAAAATCAACCGTAGCCTTACGTACCGCATTGCGATTGCCCTCAAAATGACGCACAAAAGTTTTGGTGTAGCCATGAGTTGCCAAGCCAAACCAGACTGTTCCAACAGGTTTTCCAGGAACAGCTCCTCCAGGACCCGCAATGCCAGTGACCGCAACGGCAATATCTGAGTTAGCAACACGGAGAGAGCCCTCCGCCATTGAAGCGGCAACTTCAGCGCTCACTGCGCCAACCCGCACAAGATCAGCCTCAGAAACCCCCAGTACATTCATTTTGACTTCGTTGGAATAGCTAATAATTCCGCCTTCTACAACGGCTGAACTACCGGGAACGCTCGTGAGAGCGCCCCCAATAAGGCCACCCGTGCAACTCTCAGCAGTTGAAAGATGCTTACCTTCTTGAATAGCGCGATCGATTACCGCTTTCGGAGAGCATGCGAGATTATCGGAGCACTTTTTCGAACCCATATTGCCAAACCCGAGAATGGGCGCGCACTTCATGAAATAGTCCATCATGGAAACAATGGTAAGCACCAATGCGATTATCATGAAGAACCAAGAAATCGCATATAACGCCAGCTCCATATCGGGATGCAGCGCGAGCAATGCATCGGAACCTTTAACGATAAAGAGCAGAATCGCAATGATCTGAAAAACCGTCTTGGCTTTTCCATACCAACTTGCAGCAACTACAACTCCATGCGTCGCCACGAGCATCCGAAGGCCCGAAACGATGAACTCACGAGCAATTATGAGCAATGCAACCCAAGAGGGTAGAACCTGCAACTCGATAAGCGCCAACAACGCTGCCGCTACCAAGATCTTATCAGCCAAGGGGTCGATGAACTTTCCGAAGTTCGTTACCTCTCCCCTGCTTCGAGCCAAATAGCCATCTAAAGCATCGGTGCACGATAAAATGGCAAAAATAAGCGCCGCTACCCAAGGCTTGCAGAGCTCTGCATTATGCCAATTTGGTATATAGCTCGGCCATGGGGAGATAATCGCCACAACGAAAACAGGGACAAGCAGAATCCTAACGAGGGTGACGATATTGGCTGGCGTCCACACCGTAGTTTCGTCAAATTCCTTTTCGGTCACCCTAAGCCTCCATCTCATATAGAAGCGTATCGTTGACCGTTACCGTTTGAACCTCTCCTACGGTACCGTTCTCCAAATAAGTCACACCGTCAATATCGGGAGCCTGGCATTGAGCTCGACCATATAGCTGGCCGTCATCCTCGCATCCAAGAACAAGGACGTCCATACTTCTCCCGATGCGCTGAGAAACAACATGGGACGAAACGGAATCCGCAATATCGCGAAGCTCTTGCAGACGCGCCTGCTTGGTATCTTCATCGATCTGATTAGGTAATTCGGCGGCGGGAGTACCGTCTTCGGGTGAATAGGCAAAAATACCTACGTAATCAAATTCAGTCTCTTCAACGAAGTCGCAAAGATCCTCGAATTGCTCTTCTGTTTCACCGGGGTACCCAACAATCAGCGTAGTTCTCAAAGTGATATCGGGAATTCTTTGCCGAATACGAGCAACCATTTGCTCGTATTCGGCACGTGAACCAGAACGATTCATCGATTTCAGAATTTCCGAATCACTGTGCTGCAAAGGTATATCGAAATAATTGCAGATGTTTTCATGAGTTGCCATCACATCAAGCAACTCATCCGTCATTCCGGCAGGCTGCAAATACATAACTCGGAACCAGGTATCGGGATATGCTTCAGACAATCGCTTCAACAGCAATGCAAGATTTTCGCGGGGCTTCAAGTCAAGACCCCAGATGCCTGAATCCTGAGCTATAAGCACAATCTCTTTCGTGCCAGATTCAACCTTAGCCTTGACGTCGGCAGCAATTTCTTCATAGGGAAAACTATGGTAGCGGCCGCGAATGAAAGGAATGGTACAAAACGAGCAAAAACGATTACATCCGTCAGAAATCTTCACGTATTCGCTGGGCGCATAATCAAAAACAACCTCAACAGAATTGCGTATGCTTGACAGGCCCAAGAGACCGTCGATTATTTCAACTATATTATCTTCTTCTCTGCAGGTTACAAATTTATCTGCTTCGGTAAGCTCTTCGGCAAGATCCTCGCCAAATCGAGACGGCATACACCCACACACCACAAGCTTAGTGTCACCTGATACAACCGAATCGTAACCCGCTATTTCAAAAATGGCATCAAGGCTTTCCTCAATAGCTGACCGAATAAACGAACAGGTATTAACCACAATGACATCGGCAGATTCAGAAATATCGACAATAGAATAGCCAGCTCGAATGAGATCTTGCTGCATACGAGCGCTATCCGATTCGTTCTTTGCGCAACCAAGCGTTAAAAAAGATACGTTCTTTGACATGGTGCTACAAATTCCTAGCGATAATTAGTAAATTGCAGGGGCTGGCCGTAATCCTGTTCTTTCAAAAAGGCAATAACCTCTTGAAGCGTATCAAGCTTAGGCCCGGACACACGAAGTTTGTCTCCCTCAATAGTGACCTTCACCTTGAGTTTGGTAGCCTTGATGTCCTTGTTGATCTTACCGGCGGTATCGCGATCGATGCCCTCGATAATCTTTGCAGTTTGCCGTACCGTTCCACCTGTAGCAGACTCGAGTTTACCCCAGTCAAGAGCGTTCAGCGCAATGCCTCGCTTGATAAGCTTAGAAGTTAAAACGTCCTTCACCTGGTTATTAACAAAGTCGCTCGGGGCAGAAACCGTAAGAGTCTTGCCGTTCTTGTCCAGAGCGATGTCAGCGCCAGAATCCTTAAGGTCATAGCGCTGAGCGATCTCTTTCTTTGCTTGACCGAATGCATTATCGACCTCTTGCATATCAATCTGGGATACAACGTCGAAGCTAGAATCTTTAGCCATGGTTAATCCTCTCAAAATCGAATCCGAATAAGCCATTACGTTAGGCTATATAGAAAAATAGGTTAGCACGATTCCGCCGAAAATCGCGCTAACCCAAGAACATCTACGAAGGCAAAATACGCTCTACTCAGATGATGACGACTTAGAACTTGCAGATGACGGCTTGGAAGAGTCGGTCGAACTCTTGGACGAGCTACTCGATGAAGAGTTTGTCGAACTAGAATCCCGGGAACTCGACGATGCAGCAGCGGTTGTATCTCGTTTCACGTTTGGATGATCGGTGTACCACTGGTCCAAAATTTCACTAAAGGAAAAAGTCTGGTTTACGATACCCGAGCTATTAGCCTTAAGATCAACAGCTTCATCGTTGATCGTCACCGTTACACCCTTGGTTTCCGTAGAGACAAAACGGATCTTAGATGAACTGGTATAAGTCTTCTCAGCGGGCCCAGACACCGTACCTGATTCTTGAGCTTTATCGTCGACGTAGACTTCGATATAAGACTCGCTTCCCTTATCAACCGAGTACTTCAAAGTAAATTCAGTTGGAGCAGTCTGATCAGAAGAAGAGGAATCTGCTTGCTGTTGATCAGGCGAAGATTCGCTTTCTGCGCTCTGCGTAGACTGGGCGCCAGTAACGGGAATATTGGTTTGGGGCGCAGTTTGGTGAGATAGCATCATAGCCGCAATAAGAACAACAACGATGACAACAGCGGCTACGACAGCAACAATAATATTCCGGCTTCGGTTGGGATTGGGGATATTCTGCGGCGCAGCGTACATATTCCCATATTTCCCCGAAGGCATAGCAGATCTACGTGCACGATGAGCAACCTGAGGGTTGTGATGCGAGGGATACACATCGGCATTCTGAGAATAGACAGCACGCCCAAAGCCATTTGAGCTGCCATCGTATAGATCTTTTTCAGCGGGCTGAGAAAGAGTTGAACGAGTTTTACGAGTCGACCGCCCACCAACCTTCTCAAATGACGAAGTATTGTACCCACCGCCCTCTCGTCCATGAGGGTCACGGTGCATACGAATAGAGTCACCCACGTTCTGATGAGCCTGCTCTACCTGATATGCGTATTCTTGATCCAGATACATCCGGCTCACATCCTGGGCGTTAAGACCCAGGAGTCGAGAATAGGCAATGATCATATTGCGTGCATATCCGCGTGATGGCATGCGCTTAAAATCGCTATTTTCGATCGCGACAATAATATCCTGGCGAATACGCAAATCCCGAGATACCGAAGCCAGGTCTCGCCCTTGGGCCAACCGTGCTTCCTTAAGCACGCTGCCGAAGCTGATCTGGTGCATGACGTTCCTACCTCTTCTTACTTACTGCGAATCATTAGCTTCAAATGCTTTGATGGTTTCAAGCTCCATTGGGTCTACCAAGACTTCGCGCGGTTTAGAGCCATTCGGCGGACCAACAATGCCCTTATCTTCAAGCAAATCCATGATCCTCCCAGCTCGAGAGTACCCCACGCTAAGCCTGCGCTGGAGGTTTGACGTAGAGCCCATGCCCGAAGAAACCACTATCTCAGCAGCATCCCATACCAAAGGGTCATCGGAGCCAGAGGCGGTTCCGCCAGAACCGTCAGGCATAGAATCCCCTAAAGTGATGAGATTGGTTTTAAGAATATCATTGTGATATTCAGGCTCTCCTTGCGACTTCAATTTCTCCACGACAGCAGATATTTCATCCTCGGAAACAAAACAGCCCTGAATTCGCTGTGGTTTAGCCAACTCAGGCTTTGACAGCAGCAAGTCTCCTAATCCGATGAGATTTTCGGCACCGGGAGTATCCAATATGACGCGTGAGTCGATGCCAGAAGCAACATTGAATGCGATACGGTTGGTGATATTAGCCTTGATAAGACCGGTAACCACATTCGTAGAAGGGCGCTGCGTTGCAACGATAAGATGGATACCTGCTGCACGTGCAAGCTGAGCCAATCGCGAAATGGAGAACTCCACCTCTTTGCCTACATTCATCATAAGGTCTGCAAGCTCATCGATGATAATCACGATATAGGGCATCTCCGCTGCAGGAGCATCGTTGATTTCAAGCCCCTTTTGCACTTTGGCATTGTACTGACCAATATTTCTAGCACCGATGCCGCTAAATACCTTCAATCTGCGCTCCATCTCGGCTACAGCCCACGAAAGAGCACTAGCAGCCTCCCTGGCCTCAGTAACAACAGGAACATACAGATGAGGAATGCCGTTATAGGGCGTAAACTCAACACGCTTAGGGTCGATCATGATCATGCGGACTTCAGAAGGCGTAGCACGCATAAGAATCGACATAATCATGCCGTTAATGGCAACAGATTTACCCGAACCCGTAGTACCACCAATTAACAAATGAGGCATAGTGGCAAGATTGCTTACGATACTTTCACCTTCCACATCCTTGCCGATCGCAATTTGAAGAGGTCCCTCGGGCGCATCTTTTAGGACATCACCTAAAAACACCGTTTCTCGTTTTTTGTTAGGCACCTCGATGCCAACGTAGTTGGTACCAGGGATAGGAGCAAAAATACGAACGCCAGGCGCAGCAAGCGCGAGGGCGATATCGTCGGTCAAATTAGAAACACGGTTGACCCTAACGCCCGAAGGAAGATCAACCTTGAACAGGGTAACAGTAGGTCCGTGAACCCAACCAACAACATCAGCACCTACGCCAAAGTCGGCAAGCGTCTCCTGAAGCAACATGCCCGTAGCACGAAGGGAAGCCTCGCTTTCTTTGGTAACAGGGGTTTTCTCGGAAGTGTTCAGCAGACTCATTTCGGGAAGCTCAAAGCCTTCCAAAGGCTCTGGGGTTGCAACATCCGATGCCTTTTTTCGAACAGGCTTAACAACTTGGCTTTGAGAGGGCAGCGACTCGTCCCTCTTATCTGACTTAGGCCGTGACCCGAGTTTACGAGTAAGCTGCTTGGGCGTATCCCCTGCGCCTTCCGAAGAAGACCCATCAAAGACCATGGTGGTTTGAGCAGCAGCCTCGCGAGCGCGCTGGCCATTTGTGCGTTGGCTTTTCTTTGAGGATCCAGAAGTAGCTGGGGGAATTATTTGGGTTTTCCCGGCAGCAAGAGCAGCTTTCTTGGTGTCGATGGTCTGTGTGGGCATGTTGCCTAGAACATCGACCTTAGTTGGATCCAGATGGTCCGCATTGGTGGAATCTTTGCTCTTCCGAATGCGAGCGAATGACATACGGGGCAAGTGTCCAAATTCGTCCCCCTCATCCTCGGGCGCCGCAGAACGGCCCGCAGCATGAGCGCGGATTTTTTCAATGAGCGAAGACAGAGAAAACCCAATAATGATAAGGGCAATGATGATCACGCCTATCATCAATATCATCGAAACGGTCAGGCCGAAGAGCTCAAGGCCAGCCCAGGCGATAGCGCCACCCACATACCCGCCATGCTCGACGAGAAGCACCTGAATAAACAAGCGATTAGGATCAATGTCAGCACCAGGCGTAAACAGAGAAACGATGGTCAAAAACGCAAGGAACAACAGACCAAATCCAATTGCCACACGAGCTGGTACCATCTCTCGCTCAAAACGAATTAGCAAAGTAGCAGCAAGGCCAATGAGCATAAAAGGAAGCACATAGGCACCAATACCAAAGCAGAAACGAAGGCCAAGTGATATCGCGCCTGTTACAACGCCCTCAGATCCCATGAACACCATGGCAAATAACGCAATAGAAAGCACGATTAGGGCAACTGCAGATATGTCACGTTTCGTACGTTCGTCAAGAATATGGTCATAGTTGGACAACGAATCACGATGCTGCGAGCTTTTTCCACTTGAAGCAAGCTTACGGACTCCCGGCTGGGAGCCCGGCTTGCTTGACTGCTTTTTGTTTCGGCGTCCTGTTTGTTGAGATGCCATTCGAAACCTTTCGTGCGTTTAGAGTGTGTTTAGCTTCGCATGAGCCTGAAGGCCTGGATTTTCTAGACCTCCAGGATATTGATTACCACCAAGGGACGTTGGTTGGTGCGCTCCCACAAGATAGAAAGCAAAGCGCTTCGAGCAGCACGCTTAACGGCGCGCGACTCTTCATTCTTGGAAAGGGATCGCTTCAAAGCGCTCGAAACAGCATTCGTTACAGCTTCAACAAATTGAGGCTCATCACCACCGGGAATGCCATGCATTTCCACTTGAACGCCACTAAGAAGATCATGGGATTCAGCTTTAACCGCACAAGCGATAACAGCAACACCCTGCGAACCAAGATTCGTTCGCTCATTCAAAACGAACTCGGAAGTATCTCCGACGCTTAATCCGTCAACCAAAATAATACCGCTTGGAACAGGCTTGCCTCGACGAACGCCCTTAGGGGTCAGTTCAAGAGACTCGCCGTTTTCGCAAATATAGATATTCTTTTTTTCGACACCCGTCGCCTCAGCCAAAGCGGCATGAGCTCGCAGATGAGTAGCCTCGCCATGGACTGGCATAAAATGCTTTGGCTGAACGATAGAAAGGACGAGCTTGAGTTCCTCTGCCGAAGCATGACCCGATACATGAACGCGTGCACGGCTTTTGTCGTAAACATCCGCTCCGATCTTAGCCAAGTCATTAGTCACCTTAGTTACGGCTTTTTCATTGCCAGGCACAGGCGTAGCCGAAATGATAACAGTATCGCCCTCCTCGACCGAGATGGTCTTATGGTTATCGCTTGCAATTCGGGCAAGCGCGGAAAGAGGCTCGCCCTGAGAGCCGGTACACATAACCACATACGAATCGGGAGGACAGCCCTTCAGATCGTACGCATCTATGATGTCCTTATCTGCAATTTTCAGATACCCCAAACGACGTGCGATATCGGTATTCTGAACCATAGAGCGACCAGTGACTGCGACCTTACGCCCATTACGCACTGCCGCATCGCATATTTGTTGCATGCGATGAATATGGGAAGCAAAGGAGGCAACAATAACACGACCCTTCGCTCGAGAGATAATAGCGTCAAGGGCCTTACCAACTTCCGCTTCAGAAGGCGTGAAATTTGGATTGGTGGCATTGGTAGAATCCGACATCATCAAGTCGACGCCCTCTTCGCTAAAGCGAGAAAGAGCAGCAAAGTCAGTGCGGACCCCATCAATTGGGCTCTGATCCAATTTAAAGTCACCGGTATGAAGCACGTTGCCTGCAGGCGTACAGAAAAACACGCCAACAGCACCGGGAATAGAATGGTTGACGGAGAAAAATTCAGCAGTAATACACCCGAGCTTAATAGATTGACCCGGCTTTATTTCGCATAGCTTGGCATTTTTGATCTTGTGCTCCTTCAGCTTGCCCTCGATAAGACCCAAAGTGAGCTTAGTTGCATAAATAGGAACCTTGCGATCAAGGTCTTTCAACAAATATGGCAAAGATCCCGTATGGTCCTCATGACCATGCGTGATAACTATTCCGCGCA
>UQVJ01000072.1 GCA_900544455.1 uncultured Eggerthella sp.
GGCAACGATACGTAGTCGGCATCGAGCACCTGCTCAACGAAGTACTTGAAGGCAATGTCGTAATAGGAATAGCGAAGGAAGGCAACTTTGGTACGTGCGTGACGATCGGCTTTCTTCTTCTGCTTCTTCTTGTTGCGATGCGCGCGAAGGGCCTCGGGTGTGCCGGGAATAAAGGAAATAGACGCATTGGGGGTTTCGTCGGAATAGCGGCGTTTGAGGGTATCGGCCGCCTTCTGCACGGCATTCAATGCAGTTAGTTTGCGGTTTGGCTCTTCGCCTTGCTGGCGGTTTGATTCGTTATTCATGCAGGTAGCCACCCCTTTGCTGGTAGCGAAGAATATCGACAAAGCTTTCCAGGCGCGTTTCCAGGCCAGCGGTTCCGCTCTGTGCATCGACAGTGAGCGAAAGGATGGGCTTGCCTTTGATGCAGCGCATAAGGGCATCGTTGGTCATGGAGTCGGGCCCGCAAGGGAAGGCGCTCACCAAAACAATACCGTCTATCTGGTCGTACAGGTCCAAAATGGTGCCGATAATCTCTCGGTTGACAATCCAAGGCAGGGTGTCGGAAAACTCAAAGCTTTTTTCCAGCGCTTTTTCGTGATTGTGGCGATCGGCGAAAAGAATGCAGGTTTCCATTTCCCTCAGCATGTCAATAAGCGGTGAACCCACAAAGTTGTCATGAATCACATAGGGGTGCGCCGCCAAAAGAATTCGTAAGGGGCGTTCGCCTTCGGGCATTTTGGCAACGCGTTTTAGCAGATCTTCCTGTTTGCGGGCGCGCTTCTCGTTGCTATTCGTCTGGGCGCGAACGGCGGCAGCATAGGCTTTCTTGGATTCTTTCCTTGTTGCCCCGAGTTTTTGGCCGAGGTCGATATAGGCTTCCTGCTCCTTGATATGGCTGTCTGCTCGATTGATTTCACAGGAAATGATGCGGGGACGTTGTGTGATGAAAGTGTTGGCAACTAAATCTGGCAGTGCCTGGAATTTGGTGCAGAAGCCTTTGTGGTTCCCCAAGTTGTTGATGCTGGGAGCAAAAATGGCATCGCATTTTCCCAGAAGGCCGGCAACGTGACCCATATACAGTTTTGAAGCCAGGCAGCATTCATCGATGGAGAGGTGCGCTCCTGCTTCAAGGGTGCTGCGGTCGGATTTGTCGCTTACCACAACGGTCCGGCCGAGTTCTTCAAAAAAGGTACGCCACATGGTTTTGTAGCGAAAATACAGTAGGGCGCGAGGTATGCCAACGGTTTGAACGTCAGCAAATTCGGCTTGCGCCTTAAGGTCTAAAGGGCTCATATTCCTCCATATTGATGAGGGTGTTGGGCTGCTTGGAGCTGCCCTGTGCCTTTATTCTCTTCTTCTCGGGACTTTGCTGGTTATGGTTTCATGCGGATTCCATCTTGCGTTATGTTTAGGCGCCCATCCAATAACGTTGCTCCATGAAAGGAGCCGCATGGCCAGGTACCGTGCCACAATCGTTTCGCCAAAAGGGGCCGCCCCCAATCAAGCGTTTTCGTTTAAACCCCTGCGCCAGTATGGGGCGGGCGGCTATAGGTTGTTCAGGATTGCCTGCCTTAATTCGTATCGTCGCAACAGTTTGGGGCATGCCAGGAGTCCGAAGGCAGTTGCTAGGGCTAAAACGACAAGGAGGGGAACGGGAGCGGAGCCATCGTTGGTTTTCGGCAATTTGGTGGCAACGGACTCCACTGCTGTTTCGACTGGGTTGGTGGATTGGACAACCGAGTCTTTGTCTTCGCCATGAAGCTCTAAATTGCGGTGGGTGTCGATATTCGCGACATTCCACAGATCAACTGCATCGCCCGATAGCGTTTCCTCTGTTGTTTGCATGTGCAGGATGGCGGGAGCGTAGGCAATCTTGCTGTCTTCTTCACTGCGTGTTGGCCCCGTTGCTTCCTTCAGGTTGAATGAAGCGCGGTTTGCGGGCAGGTTGGTAAGATCAGCTTCTTCGTAGCGCTCGGGGCGTTCCCATTCCTTGGCATCTTGGGCATTGGTGCTAAAGCCCTCTTCGACCCTACCGTGCTCGAAGGCTACGGCAATGACGAACTCTCCCTGTTCAAGCGAAAGATCGTTTACGGCAAGCTTTTGCGATTCCAAGGTAGAAACGTCTTGTTTCCAAATGCGCCAGCCGCTGAAGTCGTGGATACGTTTGTTAGTTGGATTGTCGGGGTTGTAGGGGTTTCTGATGCAGGCATTTGGCTGCTCGCCAAGGGAATTGTTTGCTCCGTTGTTGGTTGTGTCGGTGTTGTCGGGCTCGCTTTTATTCTGTTTTGCAGCGTTACTGCCATTGGCCTCGCTCGATCCTCCGTCTTCTTCGCTTTCTGCCTTCCCCTTTTCTTCTTCCTGATCGAAGTTTGTTCGATACCACACATTCATTAGGCCGTCGTAGTCTTCGAAGCTTACAGGCGTGGTGATGCCCGTGAGGTGGACATAGCCGTCCTCTGCGCAGTCGATGGTATCGGTCATGGTGAATTCATCAACCCAGGTGCTTGAAGTGGATCGGTAATCGATCGCGTAATCGAACGAACCTGTTTCATTGAGAAGGGTTTCACGCTTGTCGACTTCGCCTGAGATGGAAAGGGGAATGGTGTCGTTGTCAACGGTGCCTAGATCGAGTGTAGTGTTGTCTCTGCTGATGGTTATGGTGAAATGAGCCAGTATGGTGCCTTCATTTTCCTTGCAGGGAAGCTCTTCTATTTCATACGTGTCATAGGGGAGGGCGCCCAAATCGTCGTTGGCCTTTGCTGTTGAGCCGTGCGAATCGCGCCCAAACCAAATGCCGTCTTTTGCCGAGGTGCCGGCGTTGGTATTGCGGGAGTGGGGTACCCAAGAAGACGCTGTGTTGGCCATGCCATTTTCGTCGGTTACCAGCACGTGCTCTTCGCCTGTGGTGCGCGAAGTGATGCGAAACGGTACGTTCGCCAGATGCTCCATGGTGCCGCTTTTCGCTTTCGTGAAGGCCAGATCACCTCGAATTACCTGCTCTTCAAAGGAAAGGGGAACCCAGGGGCTGATGTGCTCTTCTGTCCCTTCGCTGGTTAGCGATACCTCCCAGGGCGCATCGCAGCTGAGATACCCTGTTGGTGGCTGTATCTCCTCTACTAGAACGGTGCCTAAGGGAAGCGTTATAGCGTGGTTGGTGTCGTAGTAAAACTCATCCCCTTCAACGAAATGGTTTTCATCGAAGGCAAACCCTCCTGTCTCATCCGTTTTGAAAACCCACGTGCGCTTGGGGGTCCCGAGATAATCCATGCTTTGTTTTGCTGTCTTCTGGCTGGAGGGATTGACGCTCGATCCGTCCAGGATATTCCGAGGGGCTTGTTTCTCTTGATCGAAGTAGCTAACGCGGAAGAGCGCTCCTTTCAAGGTTGCCGATCCGAGGGGGTAAGGGGTTTTGGTTTCTGCATCGATCTTTTGGCCGATGAGGTTGATCAGCGCGTTTTGCGGTGCATCGGAAATGTTTGCGGTGGTGGTGTTGCCCGAGGTAATGGCTGCACTTGCATCGGGTGCAGGGGCAAAGCCTTCGGGCGCTGTTTCTTCCCGAATGGTGTAAGTACCTGCGGGCAGCAATGGGCTCTTGGCGGTTTTTCCATCGGCGCCCGTCGTAAGCTGGGCTACGCGCGATCCTTCTTGGTTGTACACGCCGAATACGGCTCCTTCCAGCGAATAGCAGCGGTTGTTTTCGCTGATGGAAGGATTGGAGGAAGCTTTGACCACTTCAAGGTATCCGCCGAAGTTTTTCTTGATAGTGGCTTCCAGGTACACCGTTTGATAGCCGATGAGGCCTAGGCTGTTGCTTGGGCCGCCAGGGCGTGCTGCGCCAGGAGGTGTGATGCTCACGTCGTAAACCACTTCGCCTGCCTCGACGTTGACTTCTTTCAAGATTGCTACGTAATCTGCTCGGGTATTTGAGGGTGCCGCGGCGCTGGGCAGCGAACAGGTGCCAGTGCCGGCATAGCCTTTGAGTTCGCCGGTGAAATCGGAAATGGCGAACTTAGCGGGATGCACGTTCCAGGTTGCGCCGATGTAGCAGCTGCCAGTTAGGGTTTTTGGGATGTCCTTTGTGGGGTCGAACGCTTCAACTTTGGTAGTGTTGGCAATCCTGAACAGGGCATATATGCTCGTTGATTTCTCTACGGGCTTTGAGAAATCGAAAGTGGAGTCATCGGAGGTGTCTACCCAGCGCACAAATTCCCAACCCTCTTTGGTGGGGGTGGCGGGCGCGCTTCCGTAAGCCTGCTTAAACGTATTTCCGCGGGGCACTTTAACGGTAAGGTCATCGGTTTTTGCATCGTTGAAAGAGACGCGAACCTCGTAATCGGCTTCCACGAATGTTCCTGTGACGGTTATGCTTCTCTCGACCTTTGTGGCCAGCCAATCAAACTCTTTCCCTGTTTCGTCGCGCCATTCCAGGGTAAGCCCCTGCGCCTCTTTCGATTCAATAAGCTTTGCCAGGGGTTGCTTGCCTGATTCGTCTGCCATAAAAACGGGATTGGCGCCAACGGGTTGTCCCAAGGTGAAATCGGTCCCGGCAACCAGAGTGGGCAGAACTCCCGTATACCCTTCAACTTGGATGACGATGGTTGCCGACTGCCCAGGGGCGTTTCCCGCCTGCGCCCAGCGGGGCGCAACTGCCGAAACGACAAGAAAACATGCCACAACCGCGATAAGGATGCACTGTGGCAAACGATGTTCTGCGAAAGGGATGGTGCATTCGCTGGTTTCCCTTTGGGGGAGCCTTGTTTGGCGGAAAGTGCTCCGTGCGGGGTGCTTCGTGGGCGTGGTGCGGTTTTTCGGTTTGTCGCCAATGCGCCGTACGCGCGCGGCGGCACGATTCTCTGGTTTCATGATGCAGCCTTTCCTTGCAGTGTTGCTTGCCGCAAGTGTTGCAGCCATTGCTTAAGAACATGCGAAGCGAGTGCGAAAGCCGTGCGAAAGTGGTGCGAAACCGTGAAGGGTTACGTGCCTGTAAAATTGACAATCCGATAAACACCCATTTTTACCAGGCGATATGTGGCAACCACCGAAATATCTTATTTCTCCGATATGAATTATGGAATTAATACTTGACAATACCTACGGGGTTAGTAGGATTTGGAGTCAAGAAAAGGACTTCCTTCGTGGCTCTAGAGCTTAAGGTTGGTGCGGTTGCGGCAAGGCAGCGTGATCTTCTGGCAAGCTAAAGACTCGAAGGCGATTTGCCGTAGGAGCGGCAGAAAGAAGGAATCATGGCAGTGTACAAGAGCGTTTCCGAGCTTATCGGCAATACCCCGTTGGTAGAGCTCTCCAATTACGAGAAGAATCACAATCTGAATGCAACCATCATCGGTAAGGTCGAGCTGTTCAATCCTGCTGGCTCCATCAAGGACCGTATCGCCAAGGCTATGATCGAACAGGCGGAAGCCGATGGGAAGATCGACGCAGACACCGTGTTCATTGAGCCTACTTCGGGCAACACCGGTATTGGCCTTGCTGCTATTGCTGCCGCTCGCGGCAACCGCATTATCATCACCATGCCTGAAACGATGAGCGTTGAGCGCCGCAACCTTATGAAGGCATACGGTGCCGAACTGGTTCTCACCGATGGCGCTAAAGGCATGAAGGGCGCAATCGCTCGCGCTGCCGAGCTTGCCGAGGAGATTCCGAATTCCTTCATTCCCAGCCAGTTCACCAATCCCGCCAACCCCGCTGTTCACGAGGCAACCACCGGTCCTGAAATTTGGGAGGCAACCGAAGGCAAAGTGGACATCCTGGTTGCTGGCGTGGGTACCGGCGGAACGGTTTCCGGCACGGGCGCTTATCTGAAGAAGCAGAACCCCGAGGTCAAGGTTGTTGCCGTGGAACCTGCCGGATCTCCGGTTCTTTCGGAAGGCCATCCGGGCGCTCACAAGATTCAGGGTATCGGTGCAGGATTCGTTCCTGATACACTGAACACCGATATCTATGATGAAGTTATCACCATCGCCGACGAAGAGGCTTTCGAGGCCGGCCGCGAGCTTGCAGCAAAGGATGGCTTGCTGGTGGGTATTTCCTCAGGCGCTGCCGTTGCTGCAGCGACTAAGCTCGCTCAGCGCCCCGAAAACGCTGGCAAAGTCATCGTCGCTATCCTCCCCGATACGGGTGAGCGTTATCTCTCTACGGCGATGTTCAACTTCGAGTAAGATCCGAGCAGGCGTCTTGACGTACTGCTCTGGCAAGTGAGGCATGAATGTCCTACGAGCAAGAGAACAAACAGGCACTGGTCGCTTACTTCACCGAGGGCGCGAAGGGGGACAAACCCCTTGGCGCCCTCGGCGTTGAAGTGGAGCACTTTGTGGTTACCGCCGAAGGCGAGTACTCCGTATCGTATGCAGGAAGAAGCGAAGGGGAATTCGGCGTTCGCGATGTGCTGGCGCATTTGGCCGATGCCTATCCTCAACATACCTATGGCCTTGAAGGCGACCTTATCGGGCTCGCTAGCGATGAGGCCTCCATTACGCTTGAGCCTGCTGCTCAGCTTGAAATCAGCATCGCCCCGTATTCGTCTATCAGCCGAATCCTTCGTGTGTACAACGAGTTTCGAGCGAAGGTCGATCCATTCTTGGCCGAACACGGGTGCAAGCTGGTTACCAGCGGTTATCATCCTACAGCGCGCGCACTCGACCTTACGCTGATTCCGAAGCAGCGTTATCGCTTCATGAACGACTATTTCAAGGAAATCGGCACTCGTGGTGAACGCATGATGCGCGCTTCTGCTTCTACGCAGGTTTCGGTGGATTATCAAGATGAGGCTGATGCCATTCGAAAAATGCGCATTGCCCAGGCGTTGGCGCCCATCTTCGCAAGCGTGGCCGACAACACGGCGGTGTTCGAGGCGGAGCCTGCGCCCCGGCTGGCGCGATTTGCCCTGTGGCGCAACGTGGACAACGATCGATGCGGTTCGGTGCCTGGCCTTTTCAACGAGGGTTATAGCTTTGCGGATTACGCCGAGTGGATTCTTCGCACGTGCCCCATTTTCGTTACGCGCCCTTCTGTCGATGATCCTACGGGCCCCAATCTGCGCGCGGTGTATGGCCAGTCTGCCTATGAGGCATATGGCGAGGCTCCCATGACCCGTGCCGATATTGAGCATGTGCTCTCGATGTTTTGGCCCGATGTTCGCTTGAAGAACTTTGTGGAAATACGCCCAGCCGATTCGCTGCCCGCGCCGCTGATGGCGGGATATGCGGCGCTCGTGAAAGGCATCTTCTATTCTCAGCGTTCTCTTCAGGCAATCGAGGAGGCGTTCGGAGTGGTAGAAGGCGTGTGGCCTTTGACCGACGACAGCGCCAACCAAGCCCTTAAGTCTATTCAAGAGGATGGTGCCGAAGCGGTCGTCTGCGGCAAAACGCTTGCCGAATGGCAAGAGCTTATCTTCGAAATCGCAGATGGGGCGCTTGACAAAGAGGATGCCGCCCATTTGCATGACCTGGTGGCATTTGCTCGCGGCAGGCGATAGCTCGCATCTCGGCATTTTGGCCGTGCTATTATAGTCTTATTCCTATATGATTACAGGTTGTTTTGCGCATTGCCCGTTGCATCGGGCCAATGTGCCGATGATGTTCACCATTCCGTCAGGAGGCACCAATGAAGATATCTACCAAAGGGCTGTATGCAGTGCGCTTCATGGTGTTTTTGGCAGGGCATGGCGGCACGGAGCCGGTGCCGCTGAAGGAAATCGCTAAGGCTACCAGCATTTCGCGTAAATACCTGGAGCAAATTGCTTCGAGCTTGGCGGCAGCGCAGCTGGTTCGCAGTGCCCGCGGTGCTTCGGGCGGCTATCGCCTTGCGCGCGGTGCCACGAACATCACTATGCTCGATGTGCTCACCGTAACGGAAGGCTCGCTTGCGCCTGTCGATTATCTCGATGAGCTTTCCGGGGAAGCGTCTCCTGGCGAATCGTGCTACGAGATCTTCGTTTGGAAGGGTCTGCACGATTTGGTGAAAGATTACCTGGGCGGTATTTCTTTGCAGGATGTGGTGGATCGTTCCTCCCAGCTTGCGATAGACAGCTACACCATCTAGCAATAAAGCGGCTAGCTTGTATGTGCCGGCCTGCAGAAAGGGAACGTCATGACGGTAGCGAATGGAAGTGCTAGCAAGATGAAGCGCTTGCCTGTTATCGGCATCGTTCCTTCCCAGAACACCACCGAAAAGATGGTGAGCTTTCCCGAGCGCTACGCCGATGCCATCATCAAAGCTGGTGGCGCCCCCTTGTTGCTGCCGCTTTCTGGCAACCCCCATATATACGAAACGCTATTTCCTTTGATAGATGGTTTTGTCCTTACCGGCGGCAACGATATCGACCCGGCTCGCTATGGCGCTATTCGCGATAGCGGCAAGATCGACGAGCATACACCCGAGCGCGAAGAGCTTGAGTATTTGATCTTGAGCTATGCATATCGCTTTGATTTGCCGCTGATGGGTATTTGCCGGGGCATGCAGATGATAAACGTGTGTTTGGGCGGTACCTTGTTCCGTGATTTAGGGGATCAGTTCCCCGGTATGGTGAGGAAAGGCATCAACGACGGCAAGGATGGTCTGCCCCAGCTTGCGCATTGGCAGCCAAAGCCTTACAGCGAACCCACTCATCCGGTGACCATTCTGCCCAATTCCAAATTAGGCAAGTTGCTGGGTGTACAGGACATCATGGTAAATTCCATGCATCATCAGGGGGTTTGCGATCTTTCTACGCGTGTTGATGCGGTAGCATATGCGCCCGACGGCCTGGTTGAGGCCATAGAGGTGCGCGACAAGAGCTTCATGATCGGAGTGCAGTGGCACCCTGAATTTTTCACGGGGCGCCATCGCATGGAGTGCGTGTTCGATGCGCTTATCGAGGCGGCGGCGCATTGCCATACTCATTGCGGTGAACGTGGAAGCGTTGTTATTACGCGCAGTGAGCCCGTGGGCATCCAAGCGCAATGGCCCGAAATCACATTTGCCGATTGCATCTGACTTATCT
>UQVJ01000073.1 GCA_900544455.1 uncultured Eggerthella sp.
ACGTGTGCTCTTCCGATCTTACCGACATTCAGACGCTTCCTCATCCTGGATTCCCCACCGATCTTCAGGCCCAGTTCATGCTCTTGGCTTCTTTTGCGGAAGGCAATTCCGTTATCTCTGAAAATATCTTTGAGAATCGCTTCATGTTTGCCAGTGAGCTCAACCGTATGGGGTCCCGTATTACGGTCGAGGGCCATCATGCTCTGGTTCAGGGCGTTAGCAAGCTTGAAGGGGCTCCCGTTTCTTCGCCCGACTTGCGTGGCGGCGCCGCTCTGGTAATTGCCGGCCTTGCAGCTGAGGGCGAAACGGTAGTGCATGACATCCGCCATATCGATCGCGGCTACGAAGACTATGTTGGCAAGTTGCGTGCTATCGGCGCAAATGTTGATCGTGTAACGCTGTAGGTAGGCGCGATGGCAGCAAGGAACAATAGAGGAATGCATAGTGGCGGCCCAGGTCGCCGCCGCCCCTCGTCTCGAAATAAAGCCGACTGGTCTTCCTCGGTAATTGGATCGCACGCATCCGATTCTCGCGGGCCTCAGGCTCAGCGCCGAACCTCCGCCCATTCGCGCCGCTCTCGCACCTCAGCGGTGCCGGGTCGTCGAACTGGCGAAGTGCGTCAGATTCATATCCAATCCCGTTCAGTTGACGAACGTACATCACGTCGAAAAGTGGGGCAGTCGCGAACCGAAAGCTTTATGCGTCACCGCGACAATGTAAGCCGTATCACGTTGATCATTGGCATCATTTTGATTGTGGTTATCGCGTTGAACCTCGGTACATGCGCTTATCGCAATTCGCTTTCTTCTTCGATGGCGCTTGATGACAGCAGCGTATCCAGTGCGCTCGTTTCCGCAAAGAACGATGAGCCCACGTATACGCTGTTAGCTGGTCTCAGTGGAAGCGGTGAAAACGAGTGCGCCAGTTACTTAGCTGTTTTGCGCGTGGATTCCCAGAATAATACGGTGTCGTTGTTGAATATACCCAGCAACATAACCGCCACCTATTCAGACATTGATACAAAGGGAACCATGCTGCGAGATGCTCCCCATATCAAGGACGAGGGTGAACTGGTAAAGCAGGTCTCTTCGCTTATTGGTCAGGATATCAGCCACTATGTAAGGATCACGGGCGAAGACTTTGCCTCGCTCATTGATTCCCTTGGCGGACTGAACATCAATGTAGAACAATATGTCGACGATCCAACGGTGGGAACCGCAGTGCTTGACCCCGGCCAGCAGACCTTAAACGGAGAGCAGGCCTTGGTTTACGTGAGCGCTAAGAACTATACCGACGGATACGGTCAGCGCGCCAATGTTCAGAATCAGGTATTTACCGCATTTGTGCAGGCTCTTGAAGACAAGGGCGGTCTTGATTTTGCCATGAGTGCCGACGACATCGCGGGCAAGATAAAAACGGATATGAGCTACGACGAAATTGGCAAGATTGCCTCGTTGTTCCCCAATGCGACGTTCTATTCGAACACGGTGCCGGGAAGCCAGTCCGTTTCGGGCGACAAAGTGTCCTGGTCGGTAGCGTCCTCTTCGTTCTCCCAGATTTGCGATCAGTTCAAGAGCGGTCAGAACATGGATACCTCCGTTGACACCAGCGGGGTTAACAAAGCCTCGGTTTCCATCGTCGTCTTGAATGGCGCTGGTGCTGATGGTTACAGTGCGCAAGCGGCTCAAGTTCTTACCAACGCTGGCTACACTATCAAAGATACGGGTAACGCAGAATCGTTCGTATATGACGAAACCTTGGTAATCTATCGGTCCGACGACGACAAACTGGCAGCCGAGGCTATCGTCCAGGATCTCGGAACAGGGCGTGCTGTTGCTGCAGGTGTGTACTACAATCTCTCCACCAATATCCAGGTGGTAGTTGGCAAAGACTGGACCAGCCATGTTTGATCCAGTCGCTTATATCAATGAACCGCGCTGGCGAAGCATGAGCTTAGGGCTCGAGAGGATCGAAGAGCTGTTGGCGAAATTGGGCAATCCGCAGGATAACCTTCGCTTTGTTCATGTTGCAGGCACTAATGGCAAAGGCTCAACCTGCTCGTTCATTTCAAGCATCCTGAAAGAGTCGGGCTATAAAGTGGGTTTGTTTACTAGCCCCTATATCGAGCGTTTCGAGGAGCGTATTCGCATTAATGGCGAAAACATCTCCCTGCAACGTCTTTCGGAGGTGACTCTGAGGGTAAAGGACGCGGCAGAGGCCATGGCTAGTCACCCAACCGAGTTCGAGCTTATGACTGCCGTAGCATTTACGTATTTTGCTGAAGAGAAGTGCGACATTGTTGTTGCAGAGGTCGGCTTGGGCGGAAGGCTTGACTCGACCAACGTTATCCGCACAATTGAGGTTTGCGTGTTTGCCCCCATTTCGTATGATCATTGCGCGCTTCTGGGAAGTACGCTCTATCAGATCGCGGGCGAGAAAGCGGGTATTTTGAAATCGGGTACCCCCGCAGTGAGCGCGCCCCAAGAGCAAGAGGCCCGGCGTCGCCTGGGCGAAGAAGCGGATCGTTGTGCAACGTCTATTCGCTACGTCGATGCTTCGTCTATTGCGGGCAACACCTCTGATTTCTCGTATGGTGAGTTCGATCATCTGTCTGTTAAGCTGCAAGGATCGTTCCAGCGCATCAATGCAGCGGTTGCTTTGGAAGCGTGCAAGGTGCTTGCCCAGCGTGGCTGGGGCATCAGCGAGCAAGCGATGCGAAGAGGCCTGTCTCGCGCTTCATGGGCGGGTCGTTTCGAGTTTCTGCGTCACAACCCCGACGTTCTTATAGATGGCGCTCACAATATCCATGCCGTACGCGCGCTTAGCTCCGAGCTTGCATCTCGTTATGACCAGGGAAGTGTGGTATTTTGCATGGGCGTCATGGCCGACAAAGACTATGCAGAAATGCTGAAGCTGCTGGTTCCGTTAGCCAAGGCGTTCGTGTGTTACCGACCCGATAACCCCCGTGCGCTTTCAGAATCCGATTTGGCGGACGCGGTTCAGATCGCTGTGGGAAGCCATCCGGTAGAAGTGGTGGCTGCTCCAACGCCTCATAGCGCGGTAGAGTATGCCCTTGGGTTTTCTGGGGATAGCCTGCCCATTTGCTTCTGCGGTAGCCTCTATGGAATCGCCTCTATCAAAAAGGCGTGGCGCCACTTCGAGAACACAAGGCAATGAACCTGTGCGCATTTGATGGTCAAAGCCCCTGCTGGAAGGCAGCGGCATTGTGTGGGTTATACTAACCACTGTTGAAGTATCCCGAAAGGGCTTGGGCGGCGCCAAGTTCTGAACCTGGTCAGGTCCGGGAGGAAGCAGCCATAAGGGGCCTCTGACGAGCGCCCGGGCCTTTTCGGGATACTCGGTTTCGCCGATCAATTTGATCGGCGAAACGTGTATATGGGCACATTTGCAACAACCAAGACGAAGGATCGCATGGAAATCATCAACTTTATTCTGGGCTTGCTTCACGATCCGCGTGGCGCAATTGCTGGCTGGATCGTAACGCTGGGTGCGGTTTGGGTGTACACCCCTCTGTTTCTCATCGTATTCATTGAAACGGGTTTGGTATTCTTCCCCTTCCTTCCCGGTGATTCCCTTTTGTTCGCGGCGGGTGTGTTCTCTGCCGATGGCGGTGGCTTGAACCTTGGTGCAACGCTCTTGGTGTTTTACGCTGCGGCTATTCTGGGCAACACCTCCAACTATTGGATCGCCCGCTTCTTCGGCGCCCGCATTATCGACTCGGGCAAGATCAAGGCTCTTACGCCTGAGCGTATGGCGAAGCTCGATCACTTTTTCGAAAAGTACGGTGGGCTCACTATCGTCATCACACGCTTTATGCCATTCTTCCGTACCTTTGCTCCTTTTATTGCCGGCACGGGGCATATGAACTTCGGCAAGTTCACGCTGTTCAATTGCGTGGGTGGCATTTCGTGGGTTTCGCTGTTTGTGTTGGTGGGCTTCTTCTTTGGTGGCGTACCCTTCGTGCAGGAGCATTTCGAAGTCATCGTGCTGGGAATCGTAGCCGTTTCTGTGGCGCCTGCCTTTATCGGTGCCGTTAAGGCGGCAATTTCTTCCCGAAAAAGCGGCAAACGCGATTTCGAGGTTGAGGCGGCGGTTGATGCCGAGCGCATTGCTCGCGCAAAACATGCTCGCTCCGAAGAGGATGCCCGTTAAAATCGGTAAGGCACTATAACACCCCATATGCCCCGTATCAGTAGGGCATATTGCAAAATTCCGCTTATGCGGATGTGAAGCGGAGGCTTGGCTATCCGCGAAGGAGGCTCTGCATGGAGGCGCTGTATCGCAAATATCGTCCGTCCACGTTTGCTGATGTCGTGGGGCAGGAGCATATCGAGCGTACGCTGAAAAACGCAATCGAGCAGGATAAGGTCTCGCATGCCTATTTGTTCTGCGGTCCGCGCGGCACCGGTAAAACAACTACAGCTCGCATTCTTGCCAAAGCCCTGATGTGCGAAAAGGGCCCCACCATTGAACCCGATGGCACCTGCGAGGAATGCCAGGCTATTGCCCAAGGTACGCATCCCGACGTGTACGAGTTGGACGCCGCAAGTCGTACGGGTGTTGAAAATGTGCGCGAGGAAATCATTAGCCGTGTAGGCTATGCGCCGACTCGTGGCGCGTGGAAGGTCTACATCATCGACGAGGTGCACATGCTCTCGACGGCGGCCTTCAATGCTCTTCTTAAGACTATCGAAGAGCCACCGAGCCATGTTGTTTTCATTCTCTGCACCACCGATCCGCAGAAGGTTCCTGAAACCATTCTCTCGCGGTGCCAGCGCTTCGATTTCCATCGCATATCGATCGAATCTATTGTGGCGCGTTTGGGTGCTGTGTGCGCCGAAGAGGGTGTCGAGTTCGAGGCCGAAGCGCTTGATCTTATTGCGCATCGCGCCGAGGGCGGAATGCGCAACGCCCTCACTTCGCTTGAGCAGCTCATTGCGTATTGCGGAGGCAAGGCGACGCTCGAAGGAGCGCAAAGCCTTCTGGGTTCCCTTGATAACGCCGATCTCTCTGAAATCGTAGGGGAAATCGGTCGCAGGGACGCAGCAGCATGTTTCAACTGGGTCGCTCAGTATGTGGAAACTGGCGCCGACCTTGCCCAGTTTGTCCATGATTTGGCAGGGCATGTGCGCACGTTGTACCTGATGTCTATGGCGGGCCTTGATGTGGAGCTGCAAATCAGCGAATCGATGCGCACGGTAATGATCGAGGAGCTGAAGCTCTTTGGCCAAGATCGCCTTAGTCGCATGCTTGTCCTTTTAGGTGATGTGTCGAAGGAGCTGCGCGTTTCTAGCAATCCTCGCCTAACGTTCGAGATCGCTCTTACTCGTATGGTTCGCCCCGAATCGGATCTTACACTCGAGGCCTTGGCAGAGCGGGTCGAAGAGCTGGAGCGACGCTTGTCGGCATTGGGGAATAGTTCTGCTTCCGTCGAAGCTTCTCCTGTGGCATCGGCTCGTGCTGGCAGCAGTACTCCGCAATACACAGCTGCATCTGCCCAGCCTGCAGTGCATGCGCCTTCTGTTTCGGCGCCTGCGTCGGGTGGCTCTTCCGGCCAGCCTGTTTCTGCCGCTCAGTCGTCCCAAATTCCTGCAGCGCAGGCCTCGCTTGGTCAAAATGCCGCTCGTTCCCAGGCTCCCGTTTCTCAGCCTGCTGCTCAGCTGCCGCCGCAGGCATCAGCGCCTGTTGTTCCTTCGGTACCGCAAGCATCAGCGTCTACTGCCCAGTCGACGCCGCGGGTATCGGCTGCTGCCCCCGCTGCTCAGCCTGCCGGATCTTTCCCCTCGGTCTCTGAGGCGGCCCAACCGCACCAGGCAACAACGCTTACCGCTCAGGTCGACTTGTCCAACCCTGCTGCCGTGCAGCGTCTGTGGCATTCAGTCACCGCTTCCCTCAGGAAGGTTAATCCTGCGCGTGGTGTTCTGTTTATGAATGCCAAGGTTTCCGCCGAGGCAAATGGCCAGGGGATTGTGGTCGAATTCGGAAAAGATAGCGCTTTCGCATTTAACGCGGCTCAAAAAGCTGAAGTTCAAGAGCTGCTTGCCAAAACCATTCAAACTGTTGCGGGCGGAAATGTGCCGTATCGTTTGGCGTTAGCCGGCGGCAATCCATCGACTACGCCCGTTGCTGCACGGCCCGCGAGCGTTCAATCCGGAACGGCGCCCCAATCGAATACCGTAACGCAAGCCGCTACGAACCCTTATGCCGCCAAGGCGGTCGCCGCAGTGCGCGCGGCGCAAGCGGCGGCAAAGGCAAGCCAGGCGAAGGCCCCGCAACCCGTAACTCAAAATGCCGCTTCTTACGCGGCCCCCTCTGCTTCTCAGCGAATGGGGGATAGCGCGGCTTCCTCCCCGTTGCCCGAATCTCAGATACAGCCTATGCCAAGGCCCTCTGCGGCGGCGCAGCAGGTTCCCGCGGCAGCGTCTCCGGTATCCGCCGATCCCGAGCCGTATGACGACCGGGTCCCCCTTGATGTGTATGGGGCAAGTGTCTCTGCCGAATATGGCGAAGATCCCTATGCTCAGCAATATGGGGCTTCATCAAGCCAGCAGTTCACGGCACCCGCTTCTTATGCGCAGCCTACTGTTGAGCCGGTTTCGGCGTCTGCGGGTTCCTCCCAAGCGGCAGCGCCGACAATCGTTGCGCCCTCTCAGGCCGGCGGTGCCTCCAATGCCGCTGCGCCTGATTCATCCGTATCTGGCCAAAACGAGGCGGAACGGATCAAGAGCATCCTCACTCAGAGTTTCGGCGAGGGGATAAAGTTTGAGGAGCTTCCCGAATAGCGCCAGCCTTTCGGTACAATGCAAAGAAGTGCGGCCATTTTGGCCAGTTAAGACGAAACGCCCAACCCCTAACAAAGGAGAATCATGGGAATGAATATGCAGCAGATGATGCGTCAGGCGCAGAAGATGCAGAAAGAATTGCAGAAGGCTCAGCAGGAAATCGCTGAAATGACGTTCGAGGGCACTGCGGGTGGCGGCATGGTAACTGCTGTTGCTCGTGGCGATAAATCCATCGAGTCCATCACCATCAATCCCGATGTGGTTGATCCTGAAGATGTTGAAATGCTTCAGGACATGGTATGTGCGGCTGTCAACGAAGCACTTCGCGGCGTTGACCAGATGGGTAGCGCCCGCATGAGCTCCGTTACCGGTGGCCTCAACATCCCAGGTATGAGGTAATTGCAATTCCGTGAACGCTTCATCGGCAATACAGAAGCTGCTTGACGAACTCGAGCGCCTTCCTGGGGTGGGTCCTAAATCCGCCCAGCGAATTGCGTATTGGGTTTTGAACGAAGAAAAGGCGGATGCCCTTCGCTTGGCCAATTCCATTATCGAAGTGAAGGACACTGTCCATTTTTGCTCTCGATGCTTCAATTACGCTCAAGACGATCTTTGCGATATCTGCTCTTCCGAAAGGCGAGACCATTCCATTGTCTGTGTGGTATCGGAGCCGCGAGATATCCCGCCAATAGAGCGAACGGGTACGTTTTCTGGCGTGTACCATGTGCTTGGCGGTGCCCTTTCGCCGCTTGAGGGTATCGGTCCAGAGCGTCTTCATATTGCCGAGTTGGTGGCCCGCCTTACCGATGACTCAATCAAGGAAGTCATCTTGGCAACGAACCCAAACATTGAAGGCGAAACAACGGCCAGTTATCTTGCACGCCTTATCAAGCCCTTGGGCGTAAAGGTGTCTCGTTTGGCAAGCGGCTTGCCTGTTGGCGGTGACCTCGAATTTGCGGATGAGGTCACTCTTGGCAGGGCAATCGAATCCCGATTGGAGCTGTAGCTTCGGGAGGAATGATGCCCCAATCGGTGCCGGATGCTGCCCAATCTGATTGGAAAAGATCAAGCGAGGCAATCTTACATAATTAATGTTTGAATCTTCCCACTGCCCCTGAGGATTACGGGAAAGAAAAAGAGCTCCTTGGAATGCACCAAGGGGCTCTTTTGCGATTTACAAGTAAAAGGTGTCAGCGCTGTTTCAACGCGTGCACGACAAGGAGCAGGAATCTTACTTCGAACGACTCTCATGCTGAAGGGAATAGTCTCTTATAAAAGAAGGCACCTCTTCTATCTCCATATCGAGCACAATAGATAATTCACCATAAATACGCCTCTGTGCGTCGTCGAGCAACTTCTTATAGGTCAATGAAGCTCCGTGCTTCTTGCTTTCCTGCTCCTGTATGCGCGCATGCATTGATTTGCAAACCAGCAATAGTGAAAGAAAGTCGTTGGAACGGATCAGCTCACGGAAATGTTCTTGGACCAAATGTGAGTTCGTGTCTTGGAACGTGTCTGGTTCAAGGTCGAAAGCCATGTCCAGCGAATGCAAAGCCTCTTCTTTATTAAGGGTATGGCGCAATTCGGCACTGCGCGAATGAGGCACATAGGCTTTTCCAAGGCGCTTCTCTATCGGGGCAAGTATGTAATAGAGCTCGTTTTCGTCTCCAGCAAGAGAAACATGGGCATCGTTTTGAATTACTTGGCAGATTCCCAGAGATGAATAGATGACGTATTCGCCGACTTCATAAGGCATACGGTCGCCTTCTTTCTTATACAAGCCTGTAACAATGATAAACCTACAGAGTGTCAGGTATGTGTAAATGCACACAACTTAAGGTGAACGGCGTTCTTCTGACCTGGTGTTTTGAAAAAAAGTGAAGCAAAATTGAAAAAAGTTACAATTCCCCCCTTGCAATCCCCCCGATGCGGGGTATTATAGCTAAGCCTTCTGACGAGGGGGCGC
>UQVJ01000074.1 GCA_900544455.1 uncultured Eggerthella sp.
TCTACACTCTTTCCCTACACGACGCTCTTCCGATCTCACAAGTCTCGCTATTCGAGCATTCCCGTAGTCAAGATGCGAGGAGCCCGCTATACCTTGAAGAGGGGATCGCATGGCTACCCCGATTCCCTGATGAATGTCCCTGATCCGCCGGAAACGCTGTATGTGATCGGAAATCCGGACGCGTTATGCGACGGTTTGGCAGTGGTTGGTGCTCGCAAGGCAACGCCGTATGGGGCGTCTGCCGCAGCGAAATTTGCCGGCTTAGCTGCGGCTAAGGGAATTCCGATCATTTCCGGTGGGGCTCTTGGTTGCGATTCCCATGCTCATCGTGGAGCGCTTTCTGCAGGAGGCCGGACCGTGGCGGTGCTGGGCGGTGGTTGTGATGTGCCGTATCCGGCTCGTAACGTTTCCCTGTTTCAAGAAATAATCGATCATGGCGGGGCAGTGGTTTCTGAGCATGATTGGGAGTTTCCTCCGTTGCCGTATACGTTCAGAGCGCGCAACCGCATTATCGCCGGTTTGGCACGAGCCACGCTTATCGTAGAGGCGGGGTTGCCCTCTGGAACGTTTTCGACTGCCGATGAAGCATTGGCCGCCAATCGCGATGTGCTGGTGGTGCCTGGCCCCATTACCTCGCCCACTTCGTTAGGTGCGAATCGCCTTATCTATCAGGGCGCAACGCCTGTCATCGATTCCGAGACATTCGAAGATGCGTTGTTCGGCTTATTCGGTTGTTTGCGCAGGGAGGATATGCGCAAAACCGAAAAAGGGAGTGTTGAGGGAGGCCCCTTGGCTGGAAAGGGGGCCGAAGACGAGGTTGACCCACTTCTTGCTGCGCTTTGCGCGAATCCCATGCGTGTAGAGCAGATGCTCACACTGCCCTGGAATGAAGGGGAGCAGGGCCAGGTCGGCGACAAACTAACCTGGATTATGCTGAAATTGGCGGCTTTTGAGCGCGATGGGCTGGTTGAGCGATTCCCCGACGGTCGTTACGGTCCAGCTACGGTATAAAGCGGGAATGTGCCGGGAAAATGGTATCTGTCCCTATATTCCCATATGAACTGGCTGGCTTGCGGGAGCTACTGCCTGGTGAAGGTGATGCTGTCTCCATCGGGGTCCCATACCATCGTATTCCCGTGAACCTCGCAAGTAACCCTGACCGTGCGGCCGAATTTGTACAGAGTTGTTTTGGTTTGGATGAGGAGATAGCCGTCATTCATCTCGTAGGTGAAGTCGACGTTATCGGTTGACTTGCCGGCGTTATACAAGGTCATAGTTCCTGTGCCGCCTTGATCGAAGACGACCTCGACCGTTGTTCCGCTCTCTTCGGCGACCCATGTTCCCGTGATGTCGTTGTTGAAAAAGAAGAACCAGCTTGCTCCTATGGCTACGACGGCTACAACCGCCACGATAACCCAGGTTAAAGGACTCTTTGTGGTTGCAGTGGTGGCCGCTGACGTTGCTGAGGCAACTTGGGTGCCCGTTGGCGCAGGTGTTGTTTGGGAGGGGCAAGCCTGACTTGGCTGGCTGTTCGTTCGCTGCAAAGGGGAGCCGCATGTTCCGCAAAACTTTGCGCCCGCCATGATCTTCGAGCCGCATCGGGGGCAGAAGTTGATAGCCATAATGTCTCCTTAGCAGTTGATTGAGAGACGAATAATCCCTCGTGCCTGATTTTAGGGAAAAGCCTGGATAATGAAAAGTTCAGCATGCGTTAAAGATCTGCTCAGGTATAGTTCCTTTTATGGAAAACAACACAGTGGATATCATTGGGGCAGGCCTTGCAGGAACCGAGGCCGCCCTTCAACTTGCCCAGCGTGGTATTGCGGTTCGTTTGTTCGAGATGCGCCCGCTGGTTCAAACCGATGTGCATCGTAGCGGGAATGCCGCCGAATTGGTGTGCTCGAACTCGCTGAAATCAACCAAACCCGACAGTGCTGCCGGAATGCTAAAGCATGAGCTTTCCTGTTTGGGATCGTATCTTATCTCGTTTGCGAATGAGACACGCGTTGCAGCAGGTGGGGCGCTCGCAGTTGATCGTGATCTGTTCTCGCAGCTGGCAACTGACGCTCTTGAGGCGCACCCTCTCATCACGCGTGTGAATGCGGAGGTAGTTGGCTTGGGTGCGGAAGGCGAAGTCCTCGTGGCGAATGGCGATGGGCCCGATGCCGCACTGTACGCGCCTGCCAATGCTGTCATCGTCGCTTCGGGGCCGCTTACCTCCGATAGGCTGGCTGCCTATATGCAGAAGCTAACTGGGCAGGGTCATCTTGCGTTCTATGATGCGGCAGCTCCGGTGGTAATGGCAGATTCGCTGGATAGGTCCAAGGTGTTCAGCCAGAGCCGCTACGAAGATGGTGGCGGTGATTATCTGAACGCCCCCTTCGGCAAAGAGGAATACGAGCGCTTCATGGAGGAACTCGTGGCCGCCGATCGCGTTATCAAGCGAGAGTTTGAGACAACTGATCTATTCCAAGCTTGTCAGCCTATTGAGGAGATTGCGCGTCGCGGCTTCGATGCCCCTCGCTTTGGGCCGCTGAAGCCCGTTGGTCTCACCGATCCGGCAACAGGGCGCCGTCCCTGGGCGGTAGTTCAACTACGCGCCGAAGATGCCCACGGGCAGAGCTTCAATTTGGTCGGTTTCCAGACCAACCTCACGTTTTCCGAGCAAAAGCGCGTATTCCGAATGATTCCTGGCCTTGAAAATGCCGAGTTTGCCCGGTATGGCGTAATGCATCGAAATTCGTTTATCGATGCCCCTCAGATGCTCAGCCGAACGCTTCAGCTGAATACCGAAGCTGCGCATGCTTTGCCGGTGCCGATTTTCGTTGCGGGCCAATTCGGCGGCACAGAGGGTTATTGCGAGGCCATTGCTTCAGGGTTGTATGCTGCGCTGAGCGTGAGTGCCCAGCTGAACGGCGAAAGCGCCCCTATGCTTCCCGATGAAACTGCTTTCGGTGCGCTCATCGCCTACGCTACTAGCCCCGAAACGCAAGACTATCAGCCGATGCACGTGAACTTCGGCATCATGAAGCCCTTTGAAAAGAAGATTCGCAACAAGCGCGAACGCTATGCTGCCTATGCCAGCCGCGGAGACGAAGCGCTGCAGGGCTACGTGGAGGCGCTGCACAAGAAGGGCTTGATCGGCTAATATGGATCTTATCGAGCAGCCCGACATGGCGAAGGAAGCGCCAAGCGGCAGGGATGCTGTGTCCTTGGAGGGGGAAACCCGCATATGCGGGGAGCTGCCCTGCGCCGGGCTGCTCGATGCGTTTTGCTTTTCGCTCTCTTCCGAACTCAATGCTTCAGCGGAAACCGTTCGTGCCTATCGGGCTGACGTGAGCGATTATCTTCGCTGGTGCGAGCGGTATGAGATTGCCCCGCTGGAGGCAACCCATCGTCATGTACGACGCTATCTTGCCTATCTCGATCAAGCTCGTTACGCGCGCCGCACGGCGAACCGCCACCTGAGTTCGATCAAGTCGTTTTATCGATGGCTCGTTGTGGTTGGGCATGTTCCCTCGAGCCCCGCTGAGGTGATTCAGGGTCCCAAACAGGGCAAGCCCTTACCGCGCGTTATCAAACAAAGTGATATGGAGCGGTTGCTCTCAGCGACTTTTGCGGGAAAAAGGCCGGAGGATATTTCCGCTATCGACCTTCGCGATCAAGCTCTCCTTGAATTGCTGTATGCGGCTGGTCTGCGTGTTTCCGAGGCATCGGGGCTTCTGTGCTCGCAGGTGTTCATGGACGAAGCTCTGCTTCGTGTTATGGGCAAAGGGTCGAAGGAGCGAATTGTCCCACTGCACAAAACGGCATGTTTGGCGCTTGCCCGTTATTTCAGCGAGGGACGCCCCGCTTTGATGAAGGGGCCCAGCCCGTATGTTTTCCTCTCCTCTAAGGGGAACCCCATGAGCACCAATGCCATCCGCACAGTGTTCAAGCGCGCTCTGGGCAAAGCCGGTTTGGATCTTTCGTTGACGCCTCATGCCATGCGTCATTCGTTTGCCACCGATTTGCTGGCCGGGGGAGCCGATCTTCGCAGCGTACAGGAGATGCTGGGCCATGCAAGCCTTTCCACCACGCAGATTTACACGCATATGACCCCCGAGCGATTGCAGGAAGCCCATCACAAAGCTCACCCCCGAGGATGACTCGCGGGTTGTCGCATCGGTGCGTTTTTGGTTCACCCGCGCGGGTTGCAATTGTGGAGCATGCGAGCTTTGCCTTGTTCTGCGGTAAAATCTTTTGTTACGAAAAAAGAGGAAGAGGCCAAACATGGGGCAGAGCTCAATCGTCATCAAAGGTGCACGAGAGCATAATCTCAAAAACGTCGACGTGGAGATCCCACGCGACAAGCTTGTCGTTATTACCGGGCTCTCTGGCTCTGGGAAAAGCTCCTTGGCATTCGACACCATTTATGCGGAAGGCCAACGTCGCTACGTGGAGAGCCTCTCTAGCTATGCCCGTCAATTCCTCGGTCAGATGAGCAAGCCCGACCTCGATTCCATCGACGGCCTTTCTCCTGCGGTTTCCATCGATCAGAAGACAACGAGCAAAAACCCCCGATCTACGGTTGGTACCGTTACGGAAATCTACGATTATCTGCGCCTTCTTTTCGCGCGCGTGGGTGTCCCTCATTGTCCTGAGTGCGGTCGCGAGATCAAGTCGCAAACCACTGATCAAGTTACCGACGATGTGTTGGCACTAGGCGAAGGTGAGCGCGCTCTTATCATGGCACCGGTTGTTGCGGGCCGAAAAGGTGAATTCACCAAGCTCTTTCAGGATTTGCAGAAAGAGGGCTTCTCCCGCGTTCGCATCGATGGGGAAGTGACGAAACTCGGCGGAGAGCCCGTTGTTCTGAACAAGAAGATCAAGCATTTCATCGATGTGGTGGTTGACCGCGTCGTGCTGAAGGAAAGCGCACGCGCGCGCATTGCCCAGGCGGTCGAAATGGCCTGCCAACTTGCCGAGGGGCGCGTTTTGGTGAAGGTGATGCACAAGGGCGAAGAGGCTGCCAACGTGGTAACTTCTTCGGGTGCTACGGGCGGTTTGGCGGAAGGCGAGCACTTGTTCTCGCTTGCGTTGGCATGCCCCGAGCATGGTTATTCCATGACCGAGCTTCAGCCGCGCGATTTCTCATTCAATGCGCCGTACGGTGCGTGTCCCGATTGCCTGGGAATCGGTAGCCGCGAAGAGGTTGATCCGAGCTTGGTGGTTCCCGATAAGTCACTTTCTCTTTCCGAAGGCGCAGTTGCGCCGTTTAGGACGGGCAACTATTACCCTCAGGTTATGCGGGCGGTGCTTGAGCATTACAACGTGAGCCCCGATACCCCTTGGGAAGATATTCCAAGGAAGGTTCAAAAAATCATGATGGAGGGCGCTCCCGACGAGAAGATCCGCGTGGATTACGTAACCGTCGACGGTCGCGAAACCTACTGGTTCATTGAATGGGAGGGCATTTGCGAAGCGGTAATGCATCGCTATAAAGAAGCGTCCTCCGACCGTCAGCGTCAGAAGTACGAGCAGTATTTTTCCATCATTCCCTGTGCAACCTGCGGTGGCAAGCGTTTGAATCCCCAGATCCTTGCAGTAACGGTTGCCGGTAAAAACATCCATGAGGTTTGCGAGATGTCGTCCCGCGACTCGCTTGCGTTCTTCGAGAGCTTGGCTTTTTCTGATGCGCAGGCGGTTATTGCGGTGCCTATCGTGAAGGAAATCAAGACGCGCTTGCGTTTCTTGGTTGACGTGGGGCTTGATTACCTCACACTCGAACGCGCCACGGCGACGCTTTCAGGTGGTGAAGCGCAGCGTATTCGCCTCGCTACTCAGATTGGTGCAGGCTTGATGGGCGTGCTTTATATTTTGGACGAACCCTCTATTGGCTTGCACCAGCGCGACAATGAGCGTCTGATTGGCACGCTTGAGCATTTGCGCGATTTGGGCAATACCGTGGTAGTGGTCGAGCATGATGAGGATACCATTCGCAGCGCTGACTACGTAATCGATATGGGGCCTGGCGCGGGTGAGTTGGGCGGTGAGGTTGTTGCCGCTGGCACGCCCGAAGAGATAATGCAGGTTCAGGATTCGCTTACCGCGCAGTATCTCAGCGGCCGCAAGTGCGTTCCTATCCCATCTGAGCGTCGGCATCCGCGTCGCGGATCCCTTCAGTTGAAGGGAGCGTGCGAGAACAATCTGAAGAAGGTCGATCTCACGGTGCCTCTTGGCACGCTTACGCTTATCACGGGCGTATCCGGTTCGGGGAAAAGCTCGCTTATCACCGATACCTTGGCGCCGGCGCTCGCCAATCGCGTGAACTACGCCCATCGCAAGGCGGGTGAGTACCGTCGACTTTTGGGTGCCGAACGCATCGATAAGGTTATCAACATCGATCAGAGTCCTATTGGACGCACGCCGCGTTCCAACCCTGCAACCTACATTGGCCTATGGGATGATATCCGTGCTTTGTTCGCCTCCACGCCAGAGGCGAAGGTGCGCGGCTATGCACCCGGCCGCTTCTCGTTCAACGTGGCGGGCGGTCGCTGCGAGGCGTGCAAGGGCGATGGTCAGAAAAAAATAGAGATGCATTTCCTGCCTGATGTATACGTCGACTGCGAGGTGTGCCAAGGCAAAAGGTACAATCGCGAAACGCTGGAAGTGACGTACCGAGGCAAGAACGTGTACGACGTTTTGGACATGACGGTTGATGAGGCTCGCGGTTTCTTCTCGAAGATCCCTGGGTTGGCGCGCAAACTCGACACTCTGCACGATGTGGGCTTGGGCTATATTCGCCTGGGTCAGCCCGCCACTACGCTTTCCGGTGGTGAGGCTCAGCGTGTGAAGCTGGCAAGCGAGCTTCAACGTCGCCAAACAGGCAAAACCTTCTATATTCTCGACGAGCCTACTACTGGTCTCCACTTTGATGATGTTCGTCAGTTGCTTGAGGTGCTGCAGCGTTTGGTGGACGCGGGGAACACTGTGCTTGTTATCGAGCATAACCTCGACATCATCAAAGCCGCCGACTACGTGGTTGACCTCGGCCCTGAGGGCGGCGATCGCGGTGGCACCATCGTGGCGTCCGGCACGCCCGAGGAAATCGCCGCGGTGCCCGAAAGCCATACGGGTCGTTTCCTGGCTCGTATCTTCGCCCAGAGCGAAGGCGGCCAAGGTGATCGTGGCTAGCGTGGCAGAATCGGGTTCTCGATGAAGAAAGTATCACGTGAAAAGGCGGCGTTGGTAGTGTTTTTCCTGCTGGGGTTTTCCGTCCTTACCATAGCCATTGCCTACATCTGCAACTTGGGCCACTCCTTGAATGTTGCTGCCAGCTCCATCGATGATGCTGCTGGAAGCTTGGATGGCTATACGGCGCTGGTATACGAGGGGACTGCTGAAAACCATCGCGAAACAGTGGTTGACACTACAGGTGTGAAAGATGACAAATTGACGCCACGCTCCCTCAACAGAGAATCAACTCAGAAAAGCGAGGAAAAAAAGGGCGAGCTCAGCGCTTCCCAGGCATCGGACGTTGCCAAGGAAGGGGAAGGCGAAAACTCGGTGTCGCTCTTTTCGCTGCGTTGCTCATATGTGGAAAAGCAGGCAAGCGTGATCGTGGTTGACGTTGCCGATTTGGGCCGGTACAACGAGCGCACCGTTGTGCGTGCGGACGGTCGCACGTTCGGTTTCCTCTCTATCGATGAGGTAACGGCGCAGCAAAGCTATTTCGCCAAGCGCGTTGCCGACTACAAGAAACTTGGCGTTGACATGGTTGTGTGCGTAACGAAGGATCTTTCGCTTCTGGATAATTATGCAGGTGCCACCATCGTCATATCGAGCCAAGATGAGGGCCTTTCTTCTCACGGCGCTTCGGTGAAAGGCGTGTTCTATGACGATGCGGCCATGGTAGGGCAGGTGGGAACCGTGCTGATATCCCCCTCTCGAACCATTACCGCCAAGGACGTTTCTTCACTCTAGGACGCACCGATTCCCCGTTCGTGCCGCCTGACGACCGTTGGGCGAATGAAAAGAAAGAAGATTCATGCACCTTTCTGCGTTTTTTGCATTGTGAGTTACAACTGCAAAGTGATTTGTTATCATAGCGAAGTTGTCGCCCTGGACGGGTGGCAAACGTCGCGTACCAAAATGCGGGTGTGGCGGAATTGGCAGACGCGCCAGGTTTAGGTTCTGGTGGGCAACCCCCGTGAAGGTTCAAGTCCTTTCGCCCGCACCATTCCCGTTCGAGTCCTGCCGGGACCGTGCGGCTGGGATGCGCGTCGAAGTACGGGCGCGCGCGAGAAAAGGAGAATCACCTTGGCAGTCCCCGCAGTATTCAGGAAGTACAACGAGATCAGCCTTATCAAGCGCATTCTCGTTGGCCTTGCCATCGGCATTGTCTTGGCGCTGCTCGTTCCGAATGTGCAGCCTTGGACCGACATCATCACGCTTCTGGGCTCGCTGTTCGTCGGCGCTTTGAAGGCCGTCGCTCCCGTGCTCGTGTTCTTCCTGGTCATCAGTGCCCTTTGCAACGCCCATGGCGCCGGCACCATGAAGACCGTCGTCGTGCTCTATGTCATCAGCACGCTTGTCGCGGCCATTGTCGCCCTCATCGGCAGCGAGATCTTCCCGACCACCCTTACCCTCGACACCTCGTCCATGGTGGAGCAGGCCGCGCCCGAGGGCATCGGAGAAGTGCTCACCACGCTGCTCATGAACATCGTGGCCAACCCGGTGGACGCGCTCATGAACGCCAACTA
>UQVJ01000075.1 GCA_900544455.1 uncultured Eggerthella sp.
TGAAGCTGAATGCCGCCAACCCATGCCTGATTCAGGGGCAATTCGCCTGATGCCGGGTCGGTCAAAGTGATTTCCATGCCCATCACGTCGGTGAAAAACGACAACACCGCTTCAAAATCGCGAACCCTCACCGCCACGTGATCAACGCAGGGAGCCGCCATGCTACTCACCCTCAACCTCAAAGAACTTCAAGATATGCGTCGCTACGCACACCACCGTACCGTCCTGGTTGGTAACAACCACATCCGCGTACGTTTTCATGGCAGCCTCGTCCACCTCTTTGACGGTATACGTCGCCGTAAGGGGATCGCCGAAATACACGGGTGCGGTGAAACGCAAATGATCGTAGCCGTACGATGCACTGGGAATGGGCGACTCATACTTTTGCTGGATAAGGGTCGAAGCCGTACTGCCGAAGGCGAAGGTAAGCACACCATGCACGATACGCGTTCCGTACTTCGTGGTTTTCATAAACGCCTCGTTGAAGTGCATCTGGCTGTAATCGCCCGTAATGCCGCCAAACTGATACACATCAGATTCGCTTACCGTTTTCGTAAACGAGCAGCTGTTGCCAACTTCCAAAGGTACTTTAGTCATTTCCAATCCCCTTCCTGCTGGCTGCCGCCTCCGCAGGCCAATGCGATGTTTCGCCGCTCTTCAAACCAGTTAGTGTTTGGTCAGGGTTCCCACTTGGCAATCTGTTCCAAGCAACGAAACACCGCAATTAGCTTTCGCGCAAACAAAGCAACCAATGCGCAAGCAATTCCTTGCGAAACCCTTTGATCTCGCAAGAAAAACGGTACTCCACTAAGGCTTTTGCGTCTGCTGCAAAGTATTGGCAGAAGCTGCGCTAATATATGAGTAGGATTCATGATTGCGCATATGCCCATTTCACAGGCGCGCCCCAAAGAGGAGATGCTTCGATGAACCTCGCTCAACTTACCTATTTCTGCCACTTGGCAAAAACCGAGCACTACACGCGCTCGGCGGAAAGCCTTCATGTCTCGCAGTCGGCCCTCTCCCACTCCATTTCCTCCCTGGAAAAGGAGCTTGGGTGCCGGCTATTCCGCAAAACGGGACGCAACGTGCAGCTCACCGACGATGGACGAATATTCCTGAAGTACGTTTCAGAAGGGCTCGCCTCCATCGACAGGGGCATCGCCGAGCTTGACCGCAGAAGCAACGGCCTTTCCGGGTCCATCAACGTAGGCGCCATCGCAACGGTGCGATCGGGCTATCTGCCTGCGGCAATGCAGGGCTTTCGCTCTCAATTTGGAGACAAAACCGAATTTCATGTGCTGCAGGGCGAAACAGCGCCTTTGAATCAAAAGCTTGAGCAAGGCGTATGCGACCTGGTAATTGCAGGACCGGCCCATAAGCCAGGAATCACCTGCACCACGCTCTTTCATCAGCGCCTAGTGGTGGCACTGCGCCGTGACCATCCGCTGGCAGCGCTTACAAAAGTGCGCTACGAAAACCTGATTGGCCATACCGTAATCACCTATCGACGCGGCATAGCCTGCGGAGAAACCCTTGAAGCCTTCCTACAGGAAACCAATGCGCCCCTTAACAAGCTGACGCTGGTGCGCAACTACGAAGACGAGGTGATCCTAGGCGCACTCGCCGTGCATGAATCAAGCGTAGCCCTCACCATGCTCACTTCAAATTTGGCGCCAAACCCCGACATGGTCATCCTGCCGCTCGATGTGGAAGGCGCCGAAGAATTCTATCCTATTTCGCTCACCCGCCGCGAAGGCGATGCACTAAACCCTGCCACGCAAGCGTTCATCGACTATCTGCTTTCGTTCGAAGCCCCTGCCTACGAACGAACCGACTTTATTGCATAAACGCCAATTCTGGCATCACCGAGGCTACTGTATTGCCCCGCCCGCAAACGGAACGACTCCATTGCTCTCAACTGGATTTACGGCTGAAGGGCTTCCACTTCCTTGATCCATGCGCTCACGCAAGCATCGGAAGGCATGCGCAAATCGCCGCGCGGAGACACCGCAACGCTGCCCACCTTGGGGCCGTCGGGCAAGCACGAACGCTTGAACTGCTGCGAAAAGAAGCGCCAGTAGAACGTGCGCAACCACTTCAGGATGGTTTCGTTGCTGTAGCGCCCCGCGAAAGCTTCCTTGGCAATACGGTAGATTTTCGAAGGCGGAAAGCACATGCGAAGCATCTGATACAGGAAGAAATCGTGCAGTTCATACGGTCCAACCAGATCTTCCGTCTTCTGAGAGATAGCGCCATCTTCCGGGGGCAGAAGCTCTGGACTCACCGGCGTGTCAAGCACGTCGTAAAGAACCCCCGCAAGCGCAGCATCGGCTCTCGTGTCGGCATAGTGGCGAACCAAATGGCGCACAAGCGTTTTGGGCACCGAAGCGTTCACCGCATACATAGACATGTGGTCGCCATTGTAAGTAGCCCAACCCAAGGCAAGCTCAGAAAGGTCACCCGTACCTATGACAAAGCCGTTTGCCTGATTGGCGATGTCCATCAAGATCTGGGTACGCTCGCGTGCCTGACTGTTTTCGTACGTCACATCGTGAATCGATGCGTCGTGATCGATATCGGCGAAATGCTGCATTACCGCCTTGGCAATAGAAACTTCCTTGAACGTAGCGCCCAAGCTTTTAATCATGGCAACGGCATTGTTGTAGGTGCGATCGGTGGTGCCGAAGCCCGGCATGGTTACCGCAACGATGCCCTTGCGGGAAAGCCCAAGCATGTCGAAGGCACGCGCCGTTACCAGCAGCGCCAACGTAGAATCCAGGCCGCCAGAAATGCCAACCACGGCACTTTTCGCATGCGTGTGGGCCAGGCGCTTCTTTAAGCCCAGCGCCTGAATGTTCAGAATCTCTTCGCAGCGATCAGAGAGCTGATCTGCGCTGGAGGGAACAAACGGATCGGCATCAAAGAAACGCACCAGCTTTGTTTCCTCTTCGGTCAAAGCGAAAGAAATTTCACGATACTCTCCCGCATCAGCCGCAGGGAATGTGCTCATGCGGCGACGCTCCGAAGCAAGGCGCTGCACATCGATAGTGGCCACATTGATCTCGTTTTCAAACGTTGCCGATTCCGCCAGCACGGTGCCGTTTTCGGCGATAAGGTTCTGCCCGCCAAACACCAAATCGGTAGTGGATTCGCCTTCACCGGCCGTAGCGTACAGATAGGCGCACACCAAACGAGCCGATTGGCCCGCCACCAAATCACGGCGATAACCGCCCTTTCCCACCATTTCATCGCTGGCGGAAAGGTTGCAGATCACACTAGCCCCCGCCAACGCATGATGCACACTGGGCGGATTGGGAACCCACAAGTCTTCGCATATTTCAGTGGCAACGCAAAGATCCGCCATGTTCTCGCAAGAAAACAGCAGGTTAGTGCCAACGGGCACCTCTTCGCCGTCGAACTGCACCGTACCCATATCGGCAGATCCAGACGTAAAGTGGCGTGTTTCGTAAAACTCGTTATAAGCAGGCAGGTTCACCTTGGGAACGAAACCCAACACCTTGCCGCGACACAACATGGCAGCAACGTTCAGCAGCTTCCCCGCCACGCGAAGGGGCATTCCTACTGCAATAAGGGCATCCACCTGGCGTGACCCTTCCGCAATAACGGAAAGCGCCGCCTCTGCCTCGTCGAGCAATTTCGTCTGCCAAAACAAATCGTTGCAGGTATAGCCCGTAATGCACAACTCGGGAAGCACCATTACCTTTGCATGCGCTGCGGCCATTTCGTTTATGCATGCAAGGATCGCCTGAGCGTTGGCTTCGCAATCGGCAACCGCCACTTGGGGCGTTGCTGTAGCAACCGTGATGAACCCGTCTTTCATAAACCCTCCTCAAGGGACGCACCAAGGCAGATGCGCGTATCGTTCCCTGCAATTATAAGGTCGGGAAGGCATGGCCAACTTCATTTTCCCGCCCGTAATCACTTTGGAACAAAAAATACGCCCGCAGGAACAACCTGCGGGCGTACCTAAAAACGCGAATAGGGCATTTGACTCATTGCCCTGCTCCCATAAAAAGAAGCGGCCTTTGATGCTTCGCTTAGCGAATTACGTAACGAGCACCCTTCTGCTTGATGGGCCTCGGCTCCATGTCGGCGTATCCCAGAACAATAGCGCCAATCAGCTTGCCATGACCGGTTGCAAAGTGGCTGCCCAAAGCGTTGCCTGCGCGCACCACTGCTTCGACCCAGCATGACGCAATGCCCTTGTCGTATGCGGCAAGGCACATGTTTTCCATGGCGGCAGCAACACTCTCAATGCAGCTTGGAAGAAGCTCGTCAGAATAATCGGGCTTGTTCAAGAAGCCCAGAATAATGGTCTGCGAGCCGCCCATTGCCGACATGAATTCCATGGTTTCCTCTACCACTTCGGGGTTGTTCTTGAAGCGCGCCTCAAGTTCCTTACGGTGAGAAAATGCCGTAGTCCCCAGCTCCGCGAACAAGTAGGACAGATCTTCCTTTTTAGTTAGAGCCACAAAATACCACGGCTGCAAGTTCTGCGCTGAAGGAGCGCAAAGGCCAGCCTGGATAATCTCTTCAATATCCTCTTTCGGAATCGGATCAGGCTTGAACTTCCTAACGCTGCGTCTACCTTTGATTGCCTCCATCAACTCCATCTCAATCATTCCTTTCTGCGCTTTCGCGCTCCCCTTCACAAGATTGATTTCGCTGCGCTGCCGGGCCCCACGCCCAGCAAACGCAACCCCTCCTGAAAAACCGCCACTATGCGGCATTTTCCGCTCTATAAAAACCGCTGAACCTCCGCCAACAACGGGATAGGTGCTTCCTCGGGAATAAAATGACCGCAAGGAAGGGCACGCCCCTGCACGTTCGTACAGAACCTAAGCCAGCACTGCAGCGGGCTGAAGAACTTTTCCACCAAACCGTTCGCTCCCCACAACACCAACGTTTCAGCCGTTATCTTGTTACCCGCATCAAGGTCTTCCTTGTCAAGGAAGCGGTCGATGCATTCGCCGGCACGATATTCTTCGCAAATAGCATGGATACATTCCACGTTGTAATGGCGCAGGTATTCGTCGTATACCTCTTGCGGGAAAGCCTCAGAGGAGGTGTCGTTTTCCGAGTTGTAGCGCCCAATGTGCAGGGCGTTGCGGAAGTACATCTTGCGGCTTGAAAGGATAAGGTCTTCCGGGAACGGTTCATCCTGCGTAAGCAGATACCAATGGAATAGCGCCTTTGCGAACTCCGCCGAGCTTAAGGCATACATGTCATACGTCGAAACGATATCGAGAAGCACTAGCTTATTGACTACTTCCGGATGATCGAGCGCCATTCGGTATGCAACACGGGCGCCACGGTCGTGCCCCATAACGGAATAGCAGTCGAACCCCAACTCGCCCATCACGGCAATGCAGTCTTCAGCCATGATGCGTTTCGAATAGGTGCTGTGATCAGGCAAGCCTTCAGGCTTGTCGCTATCGCCATAGCCGCGCAGATCACACATGACCACGGTAAAACGATGAGCTAAATCCCCTGCAACCTTATGCCACATAAGATAGGTTTCGGGATGCCCATGAAGCAGGAGAAGGGGCTCGCCTTCTCCCATAACTACCGCGTGAATGGTTACACCGTTTACCCCTTGGATAAAACGATGCGTTGCTGTTTCAAACATAAGGTCCCCCAACCCTTAAGCTTGTTGCGATCGCGCTCATAGATAATCCCCATTAACCATGAACGTGTTCAATTAGAAGTATACTCCGCAAAACGAAACAGGACATCCGAAGATGTCCTGTTTAACCAACTCTTTAGATGAAAAAGGCTGAAACCTAGATAAATGACTAGCTCCAACGCTGGAAGGGCGGATATTCCAACCCAAATCGATCGAATATCTTGCCAATTAGCTGGTCTTCCATGTCGTCGATAGTTTGCGGATTGTGATAGTACGTCATCATCGGCGGCATCAGCGTTATACCGGGGACACTTGCCAGCTGCGCCAAATTGCGCAAGTGGATAGCATTCATCGGCGTTTCACGCGCGACCAAAACCAACGGCCGCTGCTCTTTCAACGTAACATCCGCCGCGCGAAGCAACAGGTTATCGCTGTAGCCGCTGGCAATGCCTGCAACCGTTTTCATGCTGCAGGGAACAATAACCATGCCTTCGGTTTTGAACGTACCACTCGCAATCGATTCGCCCAAAGAAGCATTACTATGCACACAATCGGCCAAGGCAAGCGCCTTATCGAAAAACTCGGGTTCTTCATAGCTCGCCGTAAGCCTCCCGCTGTCGGTTACTACCACATGCACTTCGCATTCGGTGTACTGCTTAAGCTGACCTATGAAACGACAAGCTAGGTGCGTGCCGCTTGCACCGCTTATTCCAACAACAATGCGCTTCACGCCCTACTCCTCGAAATCGGGCAGCCAGTGCTTGGGATCCACTTCCTTGAACTGACAGCGCTGGAAGCGATCTTTCTGGTTGTACGGCACCGTGCAATCGAAAATAACTTTGCAGGCAATGCCATGGTCGCGAATCGAAGGCGAACATGTTGGGTCGTTTGACGGATCAAGCGGATGGCAGCGAACGCCGGGAATGGTAACGATGTCCACATCTCCCTGAAAACGCGTGTTCATCGCCCACAGCACATCTTTGATGTCGAAGGGATCAACGTCTTCGTCGACCAGGAACACATGCTTCAATTCGCTGAAAGCAGAGAAAGCCAGCAGAGCCATTTGACGCTGACGGCCCTCGTCGGAAGGCATGTTCTTCTTGACCTGAAGCACCGCCATGTACTTGCCGCCACCAGGCGTTGCACAATACACGTTCTGCAGGCGGCCAGGCATAGCCCTTTCAACCATTTGAATGATGCTTGCCTCAGTGGGAATGCCCGCCATGCTTACGTGCTCTTCGGAAGGGCCGATACAGGTTTGCATGATGGGGTTCTTGCGCGTGGTTACCGCCTTGACCTTGATAACAGGCAGCTCAGACACAGCAGGGCCAGTGTAGCCAGGAAATTCGGGCATAGCCTTACCGGAATGGGTGTTTTGATCTTCCGCAACACGTTTTCCGGGCAGCAACTCGCCTTCAATAACGTATTCAGCATTGGCAATGCAGCGCTCTTCAATGGTGAGGCACTTTACCATGCGAACAGGCTTTCCGCGCAGAGCGCCTGCAACGTTGAGCTCGTCGTAGCCCAAAGGCGTGGTGGGCGGCTCAAAACAGGTTGCCAATTCAATGGCAGGATCTACGCCGATGCTGATAGAAATCGGAAGCGGCTTGCCCAGCGCTTCAGCCTTTTCGTAGAACGCGCCGATATGACGAGCACCGGGAACCATATAGATGGAAATTTCATCGGGACCCTGCAAACACAAGCGATGAATGGTGATGTCGGAAACGTGCGTTTCTGGGTCGGATGCGTAGCACATACCCAAGGTGATATACGGACCCGCATCTTCCGGCGTATTGGTAGGTGCCGGAACAAGCTTACGCACATCGAAGCCTTCTTCAGTGGCAAGGTGCACCACTTCTCGGCATACCGCCTCTTCTTCAGGCACATCAACGGGCGGCACCGGGTTCAATACCGCTTCGTTGAGCATGAAGCCCAAGCGCTTCGGATCGGCATCGAGCAGCTTCGCCACCCTATCGCGACTTGCGAGCAAGCCAATAGCAACACGTGCATCGGGATGACCCTTGATGTTGTTGAACACCATGGCGGGACCTTCTTGTGTGGGACGGGGCACCGTACCGCCTGCGCCGACGTGGCGATACACGCCGCACAGCTCCGCCTCAGGGTCTACCTCGACATCGGTTTCCACCAGCTGACCAGGGATCCCACGCAGAAACTCAAGCGCGCTGCGAAGATCGTCGACGTTATTACTCATAAGTTATCCCTCCTCCAGAACATGTTCACAATTATAGGGGAATACTCCACTTGTCATTAGCAAGGAACCGGGAATATAGGGGCAGATCCCAGAAACAAAAAAGAACCCAGAGCGTGCACTCTGGGTTCTTTCGGGTTTTGAAACCTTTAGCTCCGAGTTTTAGACGTTTCCGTCAGGTGAGGTTATTTCTCCTCGTCCTGAAGCTTACCAGCCTTAGCGGCCTCCAAGCGAGCATGGAGTGCAACCAACTGGCGCTCAGTCTCTTCATCCTCGATGCGCTGCAGTTCCTTGTTGTAGGCGTAGTCTGCGCGGATCTTGTCGTTGTCGGAGATGAGCAGGTAGAGAACGATTGCGGCAAGGAAGCCGACGCCGCCGCCGCGGGCTACGATGAAGCCTGCGATCATGCCTGTCATGCCCTTGTCAAGGTCGTCGCGTACCAGACCGAATGCGATCTGCGAGCAGAGCCAGCCTTGGATGAGCAGTACAACTACGAGGAGTGCTGCAGATGCTGCAAGGGATGCCTCGTACAGAGGATAGATGAACAAACCAAGTACGGTGAACAGCAGGTTGGTGCCGGAACCATCGTAGATGGAGTCCATGCCCTG
>UQVJ01000076.1 GCA_900544455.1 uncultured Eggerthella sp.
ATATTGCTGGAAACATGGGTGCATATGGTGCTGCCCTGCTGGCGCGCGATCGCGCTCATGCCAAGGAAGCGGCTTCGGGCGTTCCTGCTCAAACGACCATGCTTGGATTAGATGCCTTGCGCGCGCTTGAGCCTACGCATCGAAATGTGCGCTGTAAAGCATGCTCGAATCACTGCTTGCTTACTATCAACGATTTTGGCATTGATGAGGAAACGGGTAAGCACCGTCGCTTTATCACGGGTAATCGTTGTGAAAAGGGCGCGGGATTGGCAGAAGAAGCCGCCAAGGTTCCAAACTTGTTCGAATACAAGACCCATCGCTTATTCGACCATTATCAGCCTCTATCCAAGGAAGAGGCAACTCGTTCCACGGTTGGTATTCCTCGCGCCCTGAACATGTACGAAAACTATCCGTTCTGGTTTACGTTCTTTACCGAACTGGGCTTCCGTGTGGAACTTTCCGATCTTTCAACCAAGAAGACGTACGAAGCGGGTATCGAGTCTATGCCTTCTGAAAGCGTGTGCTACCCAGCCAAACTTTCTCATGGCCATATCATGAACTTGCTTGATAAAGACATCGATTTCATCTGGATGCCTTGCGCGAAGTATGAACGTCAGGAAGACGAGACCGCAGGCAATCATTTCAATTGCCCTATCGTAATGAGTTATTCCGAGGCGCTGAAACTCAATGTTGATGCACTGAACGAGACCGATATCCAGTTCCTGAATCCTTTTGTTCCCTACCACATGAAGGACAAACTGAAGGAGCGCTTGTACGTCGAGCTCGTCGAGAAGCATCCTGAGCTTATGGGCTCTGGCCCTGCTCCCACGCAGGCTGAAATTGATGCTGCGGTAGATGTCGCATGGGCTGAAGACGAGCAGCTTCACGAAGATATCCACAACAAGGGTATGGAAACCCTGAAATGGATAGAAGAGCACGGAGTGCACGGCATTGTATTGGCTGGTCGCCCGTATCACGACGATCCTGAAATCAACCATGCAATTCCAGAATTGCTTACTAGCTTCGGCTTGGCAGTGTTTACCGAAGATTCAATTGCTCATTTGGGTCAGGTCGAACGTCCTCTTCGCGCTGTTGACCAGTGGATGTACCATACTCGCTTGTATCGTGCCGCAAAGGTGGTAACCCAGCGTGATGACCTTGATATGATTCAGCTGAATAGTTTCGGTTGCGGTCTCGACGCTGTTACGACAGACCAGGTTCAGGAGATCCTAGAGGGCTCGGGTAAAATCTACACTGTTCTGAAGATCGATGAGGTTTCCAATTTGGGTGCTGCCCGTATTCGAGTTCGCTCTTTGCTGGCTGCGTTGAAAGACCAATCCGACGAGCGCGCTGAACAGAATGCGATTGAGGGTGGCTGTCCTGTTTGTGGCATTGATGCTGATAAGCTTGAGGCGGATGTCGCTGCACGTGAGGCTGTTATCAATGCCAAGACCGGTGCTCGCGAAGCTGAGGCTGGCGCTGCGGTTGCTGCAGAGATTGCCAATGGTCAGGGAAGCACCTGTTCGTGCGGGACAATTGATAAGCATGATGACCCCCATATTCGTGAAGCTGAATCCACTGCATTCCCGAAGGTTCAGTTCACTCAAGAGATGAAAGATGCTGGGTACACTATTCTTTGTCCCCAGATGGCTCCTATCCATTTTGACTTGCTCGTGCCGATCTTCCGCTCAAATGGCTACAACCTTGAATTGCTACCAGCGGTAGACCATGGAGCGGTGGATGCTGGCCTGAAGTATGTGAACAACGATATTTGCTACCCGTCCATTCTGGTTACTGGCCAGATCATGGAGGCTGTTACGTCGGGTCGATATGACACTGATAAGCTTGCTGTGATCATTACCCAAACAGGTGGCGGCTGTCGTGCAACCAACTACATCAGCCTCATCCGTAAGGCGTTGAAGGCGGCGGGTCTGGGCCATATCCCTGTTATCTCGCTCGCATTCAAGAAGCTGGATGAATCAAATCCTGGTTTCAAGGTAACTGCCACCATGCTGTACAACGCTATATTTGCGTTGTTCTACGGTGACTTGCTTATGCAGTGTCTGTACCGTACGCGTCCGTATGAAATTGAAAAGGGTGCGGCAGAGCAGTTGTTCGATTACTGGATGGAAAAGTGCAAGTTGCAAATCGCCGAAGGCGAGAAATTCGGTCGCTACAAGAAGACGGTTCGCGCCATCGTAGACGACTTCGACAACTTGCCGCTGCAGGGCGAGGGAACCAAGCCGCGCGTCGGTGTTGTTGGCGAGATTTTAGTTAAGTTCCACCCCACGGCAAACAACCAGGTAGTCGACGTCATCGAGGCGGAAGGCTGCGAAGCGGTTGTGCCTGGATTGGTTGACTTCTTCTTGTTCGGTATTGCTGGCTCCATCTTCCAGCAGGAAGGTGTAGGAAAATCGAAGAAGGGTGCGATGGGTGCAAAGGCGGGCTTGGCTGCCATTGCGAAGCTGCGCAAACCCATGAATGATGCCTTGGCGAAGTCAACGCGCTTCGAGCCGCCCACGGATATCTTTGAGTTGGCAAGCTATGCCGAAGAGATCTTGTCTCTGTGCAATTCGATGGGTGAAGGCTGGCTTCTTACTGCTGAAATGTGCGAGCTTATTCGCAACGGTGCTCCGAACATCGTGTGTGCTCAGCCTTTCGCATGCTTGCCGAATCATGTTGTTGGCAAGGCGGTTATTAAGGAGCTGCGTCGTCGCTATAAGGGCACTAATATCGTTGCCGTCGATTATGACCCTGGTGCTTCCGAGGTTAATCAGCTCAATCGCATCAAGCTGATGATTTCGGTTGCGAAGGCGAACCTTGCTGAAGAGCTCAAGGCCGAGCAGCAGCACTTGGAAGAGGGAAGTACAACCGAGTTCCATACCGAAAGCGAAGTGGAGACTACGCGCGCATAATGCTTATGTTTCTCCTATGACGCTCTTTGGCTGACCCTTCAATTTGGGAGCTCTTTAAAGCGGCAAAAAGGTTTTGTTTCCTTTTTGCCGCTTTCTTTTTTCGGAATCGCTTTAGTACGGTGTAGAATCCATACGCTATGGATATGATATTTGAATTGATCTCTAACCTTTTTGGAATCGAGCCCCTAGGTTTAGTAATTGTCTGTGCGCTTGTTTTTTTGGCCGGTTATGTCGATGCTATCGCTGGAGGAGGCGGGTTGATTTCCCTGCCCGCTTATCTTATTGCTGGTGTTCCGACGCATGCCGCTATTGCTACAAACAAGCTTAGTTCCTGCATGGGCACTACCGTGGCGACGTTTCACTATGCCAAATCGGGTTTCATCAATGTGCGCCTTGCGTTGCCAAGCATCGTCTTTGCTTTCTTGGGGTCTTTTTGTGGCTCCAATGTATTGCTGCTCGTTGATGATGGGTTTCTACGCCTATTTCTTTTGGTGGTGCTACCGGTAACGGCTATTTATGTAATGAAATCAAAAAGTTTTGATGCAGCGGGTCTTCAATCGTTTTCGGTTCGTAAGACTACTTTGCTCTGTATGGGAATTGCCTTTGTAGTCGGTGCTTATGATGGCTTCTATGGTCCGGGGACAGGAACGTTTTTGATGCTAATGCTGACCGGGATTGCCCATTTGCGTTTGGACTCTGCGGCAGGCGTTACGAAATCAATCAATCTCACTACCAATTTAGCGGCGCTGATCGTGTTTTTGTTCCATGGTCAAGTAGTCATACTTCTCGGCATTTTGGCAGGCTTGTTCAACATGATTGGTAATTATCTGGGTTCTCATAGTTTTACCAAGAACGGGGGTGCCATCGCGCGCCCCATTACAATAGCGGTATTGTTGATTTTCTTCGTGAAAGTTGTTTGGGATTTCATGGCATAGAGCCAATTGGGCAACTTGATAAAACAGGGCTTTGCTTAAGCTGCCCTCTGCGCGTTATTTCATGATTGAGCGATAGTGTATTAGCTGTTTTCTTACGGTAGATCGACGCCTCAAAGCTACGCATTCTACATCTTTTGGCTCTTTGGATTTTGCGGCTTGAAGTCTGCTTCTGAATCGGGGCTGGTAGGTATATTGATTGATTTACGATGGCGTATTCTCTATGTGAACGTGTTCATTCTTTATTGGGAAAGCGTTATAGTGAGGTCGTAGTAATTGCGAATGCGTTCAAACTTACCGTTATTGAAGAAACGGCAATAAGACGGGGTTGGCCCGTGTATGGAGAGGCGGTATTGCCATGAGTAAGATTCCAAGTGTTGAAACTATGGGAACTTGTCCGAAATGTGGAGTCCTATTGGATCTTGCCGTCGAAGTTGCTCCTGAAGAAGTTATATACCATGGCGTTTGCCCTGAACATGGGGTATTTGTCCGTTCGGAGCCTCGAGCTGATTTGTCGGAACTTGGCGTTAAGGTTTCATCTACGGTTGGCATACGCGGTCAGCAAGCTTCTGTTGCGTAAGTTTTTGGTTGCAGCCTTTAATCAAACTCGGAATCAAACAGGGGCTGCGCTGAAGACAGGAACGTTTAGGATTGCAGTTCATAGACTGCGACCCAATATAGACCTCGCTGGTTTTAAGCGGGGTCTATTTGTGTTTTATGGGACTTAGGCAACCTGCTCATCTCGAGACAATAAGCCACTGTCGTTTTGAGCTTCGGTAAGCGTTGTGCGGTTGCTTGCTGTGCTTTGGCTTATGAGACCTTTGCGATAGCGCACTTCGGTTGCTCGATGTCACCGTAACGAATGGCGGCAGTGGGGCAGAGCCTTAGGCAGCCGAAGCACATAAGGCACGTTTCTTTTATCCAGATGGGATGCCCATCTTTCAACTTGATTGCTTCGGCGGGGCAAATCCGGCTGCATTTACCGCAGCCAATGCAGCTTTTGCATACTGAGAAATTGTCAGTATAAAGAACCTCGTCAAGATCGACACGGGTATAGAGGCCTGCGGCGCTCTTGGTCTTTCCATCGTTCATGACGCCCTCCTTGCCCTGATCCCTTTTTGTTCATTGTATTGCTCGGTCAATCGAGATAACAATGCAATCTGAAACAGCATGTATGAGCCGAATTCATACATTAACCGTCAATTGCTTCCATCTTTTTTTTGAGGTGTGGTTTCTACTGTTCGTCTTTTAAGATTGCGATTTGGCTTAGCGGACTGTGCGTAGTGTTGCTGTTTATGTATCTAGTGGGTTGTTATACAGCAGAAACGTGATTATTTAAGGTCGATGGGCTGCTTAGCCATTCAGTCGCTTCGCTATTTGGTTAAGTTCGGTATAATTTCATGGTTATACAAATACAAGGATGAAGAAAGGGTGCATCGTGGCCAACAGCTACAAGCAAACCATGAATCTGCCGCGCACCGACTTCGCGATGCGTGCGAACTTGCCTGAAAACGAACCTAAGCGCCTTGAGTATTGGAACGACATTGACATTTACGCAAAGGTGCTTGAAAAGAACAAGGATAATGCACCCTTCGTCCTGCACGATGGTCCTCCGTACGCAAATGGCCCTATTCATATCGGCCATGCCTTCAATAAGATCCTTAAAGACTTCATCGTTAAGTACAAGTCTATGCGCGGCTTCTACGCACCCTATGTTCCTGGCTGGGACTGCCATGGCTTGCCTATTGAAAATAAAGTTGAGGAACAGCTCGGCGAAGAGAAGATGGCCAAGATCGATACGGCTACGTTCCGTAAGATCTGTCGTGAATACGCCACTAAGCAGCTTGATGGCCAGCGTGAGGGCTTCAAACGTCTTGGTGTGCGCGGCGAGTGGGATAATCCTTACCTTACCTATTTGCCCGAATATGAAGCAGGCAATATTGAGATTTTCAAGAAGCTTTATCTTGACGGTAGCGTGTATCGTGGCCGTAAGCCCATTCATTGGTGCAGCCACTGTCACACGGCACTTGCTGAAGCCGAAATTGAATACAGTAACGAAGTGAGCCCTGCCATCTTCGTTCGTTTTGAAATGACCACCACTCCTGCTGGCCTTGAATCCTACGAAGGCAAGATGGATGTAGCCATTTGGACCACTACGCCGTGGACTCTCCCCGCAGACCAGTGCGTCATCCTTCATCCTGCGGCTGAGTATGTTGCTATTGTTGTTGATGGCCGCGCCACCATTGTTGCGCGTGATTTGGTCGAGAAATGTTGCGAGCGTTTTGGTTGGAGCAACGAACTCGCTTGTTGTGCCGACGGTAGCGAATGGTCTATGACCGGTGCAGAGCTCGCTGGCAACGAGTACAAGCAGCCTATTTTTGCCGACCAGGGAGAAATTGGTAAATTCATCTATGCTGATTACGTAACGCTCGAAGATGGTACGGGTATTGTTCATGGCGCTCCTGGTCATGGCGTCGACGACTACAATGCTGGCATGAAATTCGACATCCCCGTTGTCATGCCTGTCGATGACGACGGAAAATTCTATGTTGGCGAGGGCATCGGGTATGGTGGCCCTTGGGGTGGAATGGACGTCAATGAGGCCAACCCCGAGATCATCAAGTGGCTCGACGAAAAGGGTCTCCTTATCCTTCACGAGGATATCGATCATAGCTACCCCCACTGTTGGCGCTGCCACGAGCCCGTTATTTTCCGTGCAACCACCCAATGGTTTGTTTCCATGGACAAGACTGGTATTCGCGAAAAGGCATCTAACGCTATCAAGGAAGACGTTACCTGGTATCCTTCCTGGGCCTCCAATCGCATTGGTGCCATGGTTGCCGATCGTCCTGATTGGTGCATCAGCCGTCAGCGCTATTGGGGCGTTCCGATTCCAGTATTTACCTGCGATTCCTGCGGCGAAACCGTGGCAACCGAAGCAACGTTCGATGCGGTTATCGATCTCTTCAAGACCGAAGGTGCCGATTCGTGGTATCGCAAGACGCCCGCCGAATTCCTGCCGGCAGATACCTGCTGTCCTAATTGCGGTGCCGGTGTTGATCACCTGGAATCCGATAAAGACGTATTGGACGTTTGGTGGGAGTCTGGCGTAAGTCATACTTCCGTTTGCGAAGCTCGAGAGAACCTCCATCGTCCCGCCGATGTGTATCTGGAGGGCTCCGATCAGCATCGTGGCTGGTTCCAGTCTTCTTTGCTCACAAGCATCGCAGCATATGGCATTCCGCCCTACAAGAACGTTATCAGCTGCGGTTTCACGCTCGACAAAGATGGCAAAAAGATGTCCAAGTCCCTGGGCAACACCATCGATCCCAGCGACGTGAACAAGACCTTGGGCGCTGAAGTGCTTCGCCTGTGGACTAGCTCGGTTGATTATGGCCAAGATGTGTCCATTGGCGACGAGATCCTCCAGCGAACTTCTGAGACCTATCGCAAGTTCCGCAATACCTTCCGCTTCCTGCTCGGTAACTTGGACAACTTCGACGATCAGGCCGATTTCGTTGCCTGGGATGAGCTTGAGCCCATCGACCAGTATATGATGGTAAAAACCGCCGCTATGCTTGACGGCGTTACGAAGGCATTTGACGAATATCGCTTCCATCACGTTTATCGTTTGGCTTACGATTTCGTTACTGACCTTTCCAACGTTTACATGGACGTTGCGAAGGACCGCCTGTACTCCGAGGCTCCGGAAAGCTCCCGTCGTCGTGCGGTTCAGACTGTTCTTATGAACATCCTTGAAGTTATGGTTCGTGTGCTTGCTCCTGTTCTTACGTTCACTACCGAAGAGGTTTGGCAGCATTATCCTGAAGCGGCTCGTGGTCGTGAGGGTCGTGAATCTTCCGTGCAGCTGTGTGATTGGCCGACTCGAGAAAGCTTCGTTCCGGCCCTTCCTGCTGAAACCGAGCAGCTTGAGTCCCAGTGGGCAACCATCATGGAGGTCCGCGATGTGGTTACCAAGGCTCTCGAAGAAGCGCGTGGTGCTAAGGTTATCAAGAAGAGCCAAGAGGCTAGCGTGAAGGTTACGGTTCCTGCTGCTACCCTAACCGTATTGAGCGCTTTCGATGAAGCTGTATTTGAAGAGCTGTTCATCGTTGCGGGTGTTCGCTTCGTTGAGGGTTCTGAGCTTGGCTGCGAAGTCGCTGCTGCGCAGGGCGAAAAGTGCCCTCGTTGCTGGAACTTCCGTGAATTGGGCGGCAACGTAAATCATCCTCATGTATGCAAGCGCTGCGGCGATGCGCTTGATGCTATTGGTTTTGAAGGCGAAGAGTAAGGCTCTTGCCTGGGATGACCAACGCTTTTAAAAAAGATGCAGATGCCGCCAACAACGGCGGCATCTGCTTTGCGCGCAACCTTGCCCTGTGGGCGGGTTGCGCGTTTTTGTGGTGCGTCATAGATCGACTCACAAAAGCTTATTTTGATAGCAACTTCCATGTTGGACAAATTGCGGTTCCCGATATCTTCGGATTGGTTCAGCTCAATTTGGTCCACAACAAGGGTGTTGCATGGGGGGCCTTTTCTGGCAATATTCCCATAATCGCAATTGCGACTTCCTTGATGTG
>UQVJ01000077.1 GCA_900544455.1 uncultured Eggerthella sp.
AACCGTGTCGATGGAGAACAGCTTGCAGATTGCAGCCTTCTCGTCGATGAAGTCGTTGTTCTGGTCGATGTCGAAGTCGCGAGCGAAGTCGTATACCAAGGTGCGCAGTGCATGAATCATCATCTGCATGTTAGCAATCTTCATCTTGATTGCCTGACGCTTGATGATCGGCTTGCCGAAGGTTACACGGTCGGCAGCACGCTTGAGGGAGATCTCGAGCATACGCTGTGCCATACCCAGGTTAGAGCAAGCGATGTGTACGCGGGAAACGCTCAGGGAGTGGATAGCAACTTCCATGCCCTGACCTTCTTCACCAAGCAGGTAGATAGGATCGAGCTTGAGGTCGGTGAACTTCAAGCCTGCATGGCCAGCACCCTTGCAGCCCATCATGTGAGGCATCGGGATGATTTCAAAGCCAGGTGCGTCGTTGGGAACGAGGAACGCGGAAAGACGGGAGTCCTTGTCGCTTTCCTGGTCGGTTACTGCGATTACGTAGGTGTAATCGGAGCAGTCAGTGTGGGAGATGAGCCACTTCTCGCCGTTCAGAACATAAGAACCGTCAGGCTGCTTAACCGCGGTGGTATGGAGGTCTGCGCCCGTACCGCCGGTCTTCTCAGTGATAGCGAAGTTGCAGTAAACAGTCTTGTCCTGGAACTTGTCCATGAGCTGATCCTTCAGCTCCTGCTTGCCGTAGTCCTCAAGGATACGCCAGTTCATGTCAGCGGCATGATGGAGATGCATACGCATTCCGCCAGGGCCACGAGAGAACTCTTCCTGAACCTTCAGGATCTCGAGCTCGTTAAGGTTCCATCCACCGTACTCTGCGGGAAGATAGAAGCGATAGAGATCGTTTTCCTTGGCGAGTTCATAGAACTTCTCCGGGAAAGTATTGGTTACCTCAATCTCTTTCTGCATCTCGTCGAATGGGCCCTCTGCCAATTCGCGGATCTGCTTGAGGTACGCCTGGAACTGCTCATCCGTAATGGTAGCTTTAGGATTCATTGGTCCCCCTAACCGTTGCAGTTTCATAAGCTTTTGCTTACAGGTCTTATTTTACGGTGAACAGGTTATATTTCAAATTCCGAAGGGTGTCATTTTTCTTAAAAAGCTATAAGGCAAATGAATAGCTTTTAATTGTCATGCCTGAATAATTGGTTTATCGCAAGAAAATAGTTATTCAGCGCGCAAACAGGTAAAACACGTTCAGCAATAACGCTTTCACAGCAGACCGAAAGCCGTCCTATCCATTGTTGCCACGGTCGATTACCTCCCAACTCGTGTGCTGGCATCGTGTCCGTACCGCCCTGCCCCATCTTGTGCACGGTCGAGTACCTATTGCAGCCAGAGGCAAACCGCCATTCGTTACACCGACACATGCTCGATAGGTTTCCCGCAAAAGCAAAGCATTAACGAAGCTCCGGGAACGCCCCCGCAGCGTTGCACAGCGTCCCCGTCGAGAGCTTCTGTGCTCGTTTCGCGTGGCAGAACAGCAAGAAAGGCGCCCACTAGGGGCGCCTTTCATCAAAGCGGCTATAAACTATCGGTTCCTATTCAACCGGAGCTACAGGGGCACGGTCCTCTTCGGGAACGATGTCGTCGCCGAGGCGGATGCCGCCCTCTGCCTTAAGGCGTGCAATGGTCTCATCGTCTGCGCCGACCTTCTTAAGGTACTCAGCGGTATCGCCACCGAGGACAGAAGCCTCCTCGAAATCAGCGATGTTAACCGGGATGGTGGACAGATGATGAGGAAGACCAGTCTGAAGGACACGACCTACGCGGGGGAAGTCAACCCATGCCAAAGCCTCAGGGTTCTCACGCGTAATCTGCTCAACCGCTTCGGTCTTGCTGTTGACCTTAGCAATGCAGAAGTCCTTGTCCTCGAGCCATTCCATCCACTCGTCCAAAGGCTTGCTCTTGATAACCTCTTCAACAACCTTGAACGACTCAGGAGCTTCCCAACGACGCTTCAGGCCGTCGCCCTTGATTTCGGGATGGCCGATCGCATCGCAGAAGGGCTCCCAGAACTTGGATTCAACCATGCCAAGAGCAAGCTTGCCACCGTCAGCCGTCTCATACACGTTGTAAGCAGTGGAAGGATACTCGAGGTCGTCGCGCTTGCACTCGCCGTCGTTGAAGCACCAGCGAGAATCAAGAAGCGAATTCCACCAAACGAAGCAATCGAACATGGAAGTATCGATGTAGGTACCCTTACCAGTCTGCTCGCGAGCATACAGTGCTGCAAGAAGAGCCTGGCCAGCAACCATACCGGAAGAGAGGTCGCACAGGTGCAGAGGAGAGGTGGAGCCGTGGTTTACGGACAGATAGCCGCTCGTGGCCTGCATGTTCAGGTCATGCTGAGCCTTCTTGGAGCGAGGATCCTCGGAACCATAACCAGAAATGGAGCAGTAGATAATACGAGGGTTGATTTCGTTGATCGTATCGTAATCGATGCCCAGCTTCTTGGTTACACCAGGTCGGAAGCTCTCAACGATAACGTCCGCCTCCTTGGCCATCTTCTTGAACCAGTCAACAACTTCTTCGTTCTTGAGGTTCAGCGAAACCGACTTCTTGTTGCGGCCAAGTGCGGTGATGTAGTAGGAGATGCCGCCGCCCTTGGTGGGATAGTCGTGGCGCATGAAGTCGCCAAGGCCGGTATCTTCAACCTTGATTACCGTTGCGCCAAGATCAGCGAGTACCTGGGTTGCATAACCGCCTGGCAGGTAACGGGAGAAGTCGAGAACGGTAAGTCCGGAAAATGGGGTGTTTGCTCGTGACATGTCAGATCCTCCTAGTCCCTCTTAGAATTCGGTCCGTAGCTGGGCTCCAAAACGGAAGCGGGCAGCGGATCGCCGGTGTAGCACATTACTGCGCCATCCTCGACAAGCTTGTCGACGGTTGCGTCGTCATAGCCATAGTCGTTGAGGATCTTGCGCGTGTCGTAACCGGTAGGACGGGAGCGACGCAGAACAGGATCACCAATGCTGTCCAGACGGAACGGCATGGTGGTGATTACGTAGTCTTCCTCTTCACCATAGGGGCTCGAGGGACCCTGCTTCTCGTACTTCATGTAACGGAGCTGGTCGTTGTCAAATGCTTCCTGATCCTGCAGAACGTCGGTAACGGTCTGGATCTTCTCGAACGGAATGTCGTTCTCGCGGAAACGCTTCTCGAGCTCTTCATAGGTGAACTTCTTGCATGCCTGATGCATCTCAGCTACGACCTCGACATACTTGCCATTGTCAGCCAGTGCCTCAAGCGTGTTGTACTGCTCTTCGGTGTAGTACTTCGGATCCATTTCCAAGGTGTCGAATACCAACTTGCAATACTTGTTGTAGTTGCCGAAACACATAAGGAACCAGATGCCATCGGAAGATACATAAGAATTGTTGGTGGGGCACTTTGCCTCCATGCGGTCCTTCGGGTAATCGCAGCCCTGCTGCTGAGCAATCAGAGCAGAAGTCATGCCCCAAGTGCCAACATGATACAGAGAGCCCGTAACCTTATCGCCAACACCGGTGCGAAGAGCGCCAGCGTAAGCGCCCAGAATACCTGCAGTCAGTGCGCAACCCGTGTTCCAGTCGCCAAATGCGATAGGAGAGTTGCCAGGCTCGTAATGTGCGTTTGCCTGGGGAATTGCGCTTACAAAGCCAGAACGAGCTGCGAATGCGGTTGCATCGAAGCCCTTAGCGTCCTTCATGGGGCCATGCTCGCCATAGCCGCGGTTCTGAGCCCATACCAAACGAGGGAACTTCTCGTGCAAGGTCTCGTAGTCAAGACCAAGACGCTTCAGTGCGCCCGAGCGAAGTGAGGTAAGGAAGATGTCTGCCGTCTCAAGAAGGTGATACATAACTTCCAGGCCCTCAGGGCTCTTGCAGTTGATTGCGGTCCATTCCTTATTGAAGGAACCGCAGTCATATGCAACGTCATCAAACTCGGTGCGGAATTTCATGCCCCAAGCCAAGCCCTGAGTACGCTGCTCATCGCCCGTGAACGGTTCAACCTTAATAACCGTAGCACCCATTTCAGCAAGGGCTCGACCTGCGGCCGGGCCAGCTGCATACTGGGTAAGCTCGATTACTTTAACTCCCTGCAATCCTGCCATTGGATTCTCCTAACGATCAAATATGCCTTTCGACACATCGAAATTTTGAGAAAAAGGGTGCCGGCACCGTGGTGTCAGCACCCTTTTTTAGTCTCTTGCTATTTCATGTAACAAGAATGTGTTCTTCTTACGGCTCCAGAACTACGCGGAGGCCTTCGCCAGACTCGATGAACTCCATGCCCTTACGCCAATCCTTCAGAGGAATAACCATGTTGGAGATCATGGAGATGTCCAAGCCGTTAGCCAACAGGCTCAGAGCCTGACGCCAATGCTTACGCTCGTAAGCACGGTTGCCGATGATGCTGATCTGGCGCATAGCGATGTCGGTCATCGGGATAGAAGAAGGCTTTGCGGGAAGACCCGTAATGCCAATGCGGCCACCCTTAGCAACCATCTGAACAGCCTGCTCAGATACGGTCCAATGGCCAGCTGCGTCGAAGATGCACTCGGGGCCCTTACCGCCGGTGAGTTCCTTAACCTTCTCAACAACATCGCACTCAGAGCCATTAACCGTGATAGCACCGAGCTGCTCTGCAACCTTGAAACGCTTAGCGTCTGCATCAAGGCCGGTTACGATAACCTTGCGGATACCACGAGCCTGCTTCAGCAAAGCAACCATGAGCAGACCAATAGCGCCAGGGCCGATTACAACTGCGGTTTCACCGATCTGCGGATTTACACGCTCTACAGCGTTCATTGCTACGCAGAGAGGCTCGAGCAGAGCGCCCTGGGTGAAGGTAACGTCATCGGGCATCGGGATGATATTGGTTGCACGAATGGCCATGTACTTAGCAAATGCGCCAGGAAGGTCAGTGCCATAGAACGGACGGTTGTCGCAAATGTTTACCTCGCCGCGGTCACAGTACTCGCAGGTGTTGTCGAAGAGTACCGGGTTTGCGGTTACTCGCTGACCAACCTTGAGGTTTGCAGGTGCATTCTTGCCAACTTCAGCGATTACGCCAGAGAACTCATGGCCGAAGATTGCAGGATACTGGATGTGATAGGAATTTGCGATTGCAGGATTCCAGCGATAGAGAGAGTGATCGGTGCCGCAGATACCTACAGCCTTGATCTCCATCAGTACTTCGTCATCCTTGATCTGAGGAATATCGAAATCTTCTACGTACTCCATTGCATCCGGCTCAGCGGCGGTCTTGAGAAGTGCGTTCATCTTACCTTCCATGGGTAACTTCCTTTCGAAGAGTTCAAACAGGAAGCCAGCGCTTGTAGCCCCCTCGCATCAAGCGCTGGCCAATAATTCGTTGCTACTGGATGGACCAGCCACCGTCGAGAACCAGAGTCTGACCAGTGGTGTACTCGGTAACAGGGAGAACGAGGTGCAGAATTGCAGCGCCCATTTCGTCGAGCGTACCGGTGTAGTTGGGCAGAGGAGTGCGGCTCTTAACGTATGCTTCCTGCTGAGGCTGCTCTTCGAATACCTTGGCAACCATCGGAGTGTAAACATAACCAGGAGCGATGCCGTTAACCAGGATCTGCTTCTTGGCGAAGTCGACAGCCAAGGAACGAACCATGCCCATAACGCCGGCCTTAGCGATGCAGTAAGGAGCGATGTTCTCCATGGAGTTGATGCCGCGAGCGGAAGCTACAACAACCATCTTGCCCTTGATGTTCTTTGCCTCCATTGCACGAGCAACAGCAGTCATCAGGAAGAAGTTACCCTTCAGGTTGATGCTGAACAGCTTGTCCCACTGCTCGGGAGCAACGTCAACAGCGTTCATGCGAGGCAAAGCGATGCCGGCGGAGGTTACGAGGATATCGATCTGGCCGAAGTTTTCCTCTGCAACCTTGATTACGTTGTCGATGGACTCCTGGCTGGTTACGTCGCATGCAACGCCAACAGCCTTGGTGCCCTGAGCCTTCAGCTCTTCAGCAACCTCATGGCAACCTGCCTCAGGTACGCCAGCGATAACCATGTTAGCGCCAGCTGCAGCGATAGCCTCTGCTGCTGCCTTGCCGATGCCGGAGTTGCCACCAACTACGATGGCGCACTTTCCTGCAAGATGTTCCTTAGGCTGCTTTGCGAACCAATTCTCGGACATTTAAAACCCTCCTCTGTATTGCCAAGGGGACTGTACTCCTGTGAGGCCCCCTTGAATTACCTTTCGCTTTCGTTTCCGAAGCTGTTACACATGTTCGCCCAGAAGTGAAAAAGGGTCTAATTGCCGCGGAGTGTTTTCTAATAGCAAAGCCGAATGATATTCAGTGCGTTCTATCAATTTCCTAAAACTGATAGAACGCGTTCAAATTATCCCTAGGGATTTGTTCGATTTAGGACAAATCCATAGACCAAAGATCCGCGATTCATTCACATCGAATCATTTCCCAAGCGCGTCGAATTCAACACAACGGCAACAAGGCATTCTTTTGCTGTATCGATATCAATCAACCCATTTGCTGAAGCTTATTGATGAATAGTTTGCCGCATAACAAGACTCACTAAAAACTTGGTACTACTACCGAAACGCGGGCAAACCCCACCACAGAGATGCACAAAGTTATGACGATAGGAAAGATAGATGCGTTGAGGCATAGACGGACTCGTCAGATTTCCGCATCGCAATAGTGGTCCAACTTATGCGACGCCCCCCCAGCAAACGAGGCCTTGAACCAAAAGAGCATTCAATTGGACGATCCATCTAAAGGAAATGCCTCGTACAACTCGTTAACTCACATAGGTACAGGTCTGTACTCCGATGTCATACCAAACCAAGACCTCTCTATACACAAAAACCCGTCCCAAACATACTGGGACGGGTTTCTGCGTATACCTATATATAAGTAGGATCCTACAAGTCGCTATCGTTGATGTAGCACTCTTCCAACGGAACAACACCGGCAGGAAACTTAATATGCTTTTGAGTGAACTTAATAAATTCCTCAACCAAATGAGAATGGAACGACTTCTTGTTATATCCAAGATAGATAACATGGAACGGCTCTTGAAGTTCCTCGATAGGAATCGTTACAAAATTTTCGAGAGAGAGATCGTCCAATGTTTCAAGAATGATGGCCGCGATATTTCGGTCGGAAGAAACAAGAGTTGCAGCACTGATTTCATCGTTGAAACCCTGCTTAACATCGAGGCCGTAACGCTGGAAGAAACCCTCAAAAATCGTGTGAGCATAGGACTGGCTACGATACGAAGTAAGGGTAATCCCCTTCAGGTCATTCAGGGAAACCGTTTCCCTGTCAGCAAGCTCATGATGAGAATTAACTGCGAGCACGACGTTCTGTGAGAATTGTGGAACGAACTCGATATCGTCAAAACGATCCATTTTGCCGCAGAACACTACATCAAACTTACCGTCGGCCAAACCTTTAAGGCATTCAGAGGTAGTTCCCTGGTAGATGTCAAAGACAACGTCGTCACCAAATGCGCCTTTGAAGGAGCTAAGCAAACGAGGAAGGTAGTTACGCTGAATACTGATAACAGTTCCGATGCGAATTCTGCCGCTCAAACCGGAATTGTAGGCCTTCATGATTTCGACCGCTTTATCAATTTCGTCCAAAGCGCAACAGATATGCTTATTGAATTCCTCGCCATATTCAGTGAGACGAACGTTGCGCCCCACTCTTTCAAAAAATGGAACACCGATTTCTTTTTCAAGATTCTTAATAGAGTTAGAAAGTGATGGCTGAGTAATATAGAGCGCCTCAGCAGCTTTGCCATAATGCTCGAATTTTGCAAGCGTTCTAAAGTAATACAACTGCGCCAGATTCATATAACCCCTCTTTGCTGATCACAAATAGCAATCCAGAATATAAGAATCCGTTGATTCCTGAGCAACGGATTACAATCTGGTTATATATATTAGCAAATTTTAATAGTTATTGTGAATGTATAGCAGGTCAAATATGATTTTGAAATGATCCAGAAAGCAATAATGCCAGTTCAGAGAAGCGTAAGCAGGTGAACTCTATAGGGAAAACCAATTAAAGATTCATCAATGCTATGAGTTTAAAAAACATTGCTATAGACAATGATTGGAACAAGACACGGAACTACAGACTATCCGAGCGGTCACGCGATAACCAAACAACTGGGAATGCGGCGGCGGAGGCCGCGCCTGCGGCCGCGGGCCGCCCGCGCCGACGGCGGGTGCCTGCCCAGGGACATAGAAAAGGGCCCTGGGGGCCCTCGGGAAACGGAAACGCCCTGCATGAGCGGAACGGC
>UQVJ01000078.1 GCA_900544455.1 uncultured Eggerthella sp.
CGGAATTGAGGCAAAGGGCGATCTCTCTATCACGGGCTCGGGCACCGTGAATGCAACGGGCGGTACCGAAGGCATCCAATCCAAGGGCAAGACCACCATCGATTCCTCTGGCACCGTGATCGCTAAAGGAGGCGAAGGTAGCGGCATCGCCGCGGGCAGTGACCTGATCATCAAAGGCAGCGGCAAGGTAGAAGCCAGCTCTATCGAGGACGTGGCGATTTGGGCTGGCGACAACATCGAGATTTCGGGCGGCAGCCAGGTCAAGGCAAACTCCAAGGAAGACTATGCCGTTAAGGCCATAGGCGGCCTCACGGTCACAAACGCCTCCCTTAACGCACATGGTGTTGGATATGGCGTCTATGCTTACAAGGGCATCACACTCGATGGCGCAACCGTGACGGTCCGCGCAGCCGCAGAACGCGACGATGTCAGCGCCCTCTTCACCGACGAGGACGACATCGTCATCAAGAACGGCTCGACTGTGGACGCGTTCGCAGAAGGCCAGTTCTCGACCGCAATCTCCACCAGAAACTACAACCCCAACGAAGCGGGTGGTCACATCTACATTAGCGACTCCGTTGTCAAGGCTATAGCCCGCTATGTCGAAACTGGTGGCGACGGCCCCGACCACTACAGCGCAGGCCAGGATGGCGAAACTAACCCTCAGCCCCGAGGCATGAACCTCGGCATCTTCGCCCAGACCAGCGAGGGCATCACGCCCGCGACCATCTCGATCGTCCGCAGCACGGTCACGGCCGAGGGAGACACGGCGGCAATCTTTGCCCTTGCCATGAGCGCAGACGGCAAGGCGATCGGCACCATTGAGATCGAAGGTGCCATCATCCAGACGCCCGAAGGCGGCAAGGTCATTGACTATCGCAGCAAGGAAGAGCTCCATGACGGCATTGTCTACGAGGCGGGCCAAACCATCGGCATGGGTGACGTCACGATCGACTCTCCCTATAACGAAGCTGTTGCCAAGCGTGCGGTCATCGCGCCTCCCGAGGAAGCCAAGCCCGAGGTGAATCCTGCCGTGGCCAAGCCCGAGGTGAAACCGGCCGAGCAGCAAACGCTTGTGACGGACGCCAAGGTCAAGCCTGCGGAGGCAAAGAAGAACCTCCCCGCAACGGGGGACGCATCGCTTGTAGGGTTTGCTGCTACAGCTTTTGCTGGCGTAGCTGCGGCATTCGCGGGCTTAGCTGCTCTTCTGGTCGGGTTCGTTGCTCGCCTCAAGCGAGAATAAGAGCTGCAATTTGGGCGAAGCGCGCGTTTCGCTTAGACTTTTTGCTCAATGTGGCTGGTGCCAGTGTGGTGCCAGCCGCACTATTTCAGCATGAACTCCTTCAGCCCCGAGCGGCTGGTTATTCCCAGCTTCGCATACGTTGTGGAAAGCCTGTTTTTTACCGTGCCGCGTGAAATGCCCATATGATCTGCGATTTCGCTGTTAGACCAACCGCGGCATGCCAGCATTGAAATTGCAAATTCCGTTGTGGTAAGACTGTCGGCAACGGTTTTGTGCGCTGCGGGGTTATGGACATGCCGCCATCCGCGGCTGAAGCGGTAGGTGATTTCGATTACCCGTGCAAATTCGCGCGGGTAATCTTTTTTGAGGCACGCTTCAGGCAAGCCCTGAAGAAGACCGTGGTGTTCCCCGATTGCTTCGATCAAATCGTCTGCTTGGGCTATGTGCCAAGCTTCCATGAAGTGGCGTTCTGCCTTTTCGGGTTGCCGTTTGTTCATCCAGCCCATTGCCGCCACAAGATGAAGGAATATCTCCGAGACGGGATAGCGCGCCTGCTTCATCCCCAGGGCGTTTTCCGCCATTCCTATGCAGCGGCCGTAGTCGCCGACAAGGTATGCCTGATGGGCCATTGCGTAGGTTGCGAATAGGCGAAGACCTTCGGGTAGCAGGGCTACGACTTTGTAGAAATCATCTGAAGCTACGGGCGGCTTCAGGTGCAGTAGAACGCTCGATGAAGCCGTGAATAGTAAGTAGGCAGCGCGTTCTTGGTCGCCGTATTCGTCGTTCGAGTGCTCTTCTGATGACGCTAGGTTGAGCAGGCAGGCGCGAGCGGCGTGGGCGTGGTCGAGCGATAGGTTTGCGAATCCGCAGATGAAGCATGACGAAATGCGCGAAGGCAAGATGTCTGAGGTAAGGAAGGGCTCTGCGAGACGACATGCTTCGTCAGCATTGCCGCGAAAATAGGCGGCTTCTGCCAACGCGATGGTCCGGTAGTCGTTGTCGGGCATGGCCTCGATAGCGTCATCGAGGTGCCCTGGCTCGAAAGACGAGCAGATGAGCGGCATGGGAGCATGCCATATGTTCGGCTGGGAGTTGGCCACGGCGCCTCCTCGAAATGTGCGTGTTGTCGGTTTCGCCGCTTGGGGCAGAGGGGGCAAGCCGAAGGCGGGCCAGTCAAGCGGCGAAGACCCAAAAGCAAAACCATTCTTTTGTGATAATAGCGCGAATGAAAACGTAATAGATTGGATATCAGGCCAATTGTCGGTACGAGCGTGCTTTCTGTCCAGGTTGCACGTTTCGCCGCTTCTTCGCCCCTCAACCCCCCCCGTGTCATCCCGACCACGGTGCCGTATCCGTGTTCCATGCCGATTCGTGGCGTTGTATCCGTGCTCCATACCGATCCATAGCGTTGCCACGAAGCCGCCCCGAGGGTTCAAAACAGAAAATCGGCTCGTGCTGCAACTTTTTTGCGATTAGGGATTGTCCCGGATCTCTGCAATCGCAGATTGGGCCGTAAAAGCGCAGGTGGTCTGCTGCAAAACGGCAGTTTTCTGCATTGCGGAGGCAGAGGAGAGTCCCTAATCGCAAAAAAGTTGCAAAAGCGCTCGGATTTTTGTTTTTGCGGTAGATGGATCGCCACAGCGGGGCAGATATCACAAAGGATGGATCGCCGCAGCGGGGTAGATTGCACAAAGGGCGGATCATTGCGGCGGGGCAGATTGCGCAAAGAGTTGGTTCAGCGTGGGGCGTATCCGCCCACATCCATTTTGCTGTGCTCTTTGCTTGCGACGATGTTACAGTTTGTGTAACGGAATGCGCGCTTTTTTTGGTTGGCTCCAGCGTTGTGGGGCCGATCGTATGTGGGGCTTTGGGTGCGCATGAGAGGGGGCATCATGACTCAAAAAAAGGTAATTAGGTGGGGTGTCATCGGTTGCGGTGATGTTGTAGAAACGAAAAACGGCCCTGGCCTATATTTGGCCAACGGATCGGAGCTGGTTGGCATCTGGAATCGGACGAAGCAAAAAGCGGTTGACTGGTGTGAGCGCCATGGTCATGGGCGAGCATTTGATTCGCTTGATGAGCTTCTGGGCTGCCCCGATATAGATATTGTCTACATTGCCACAACACCTAACTGCCACAAAGAGCATGCCATTGCCGTGGCTGAGGCGGGCAAGGACTGCTATCTCGAAAAGCCTATTGCGCTTTCATGGGACGCGGCACAAGAGATAAAGGCCGCGTTCGAGAAGGCGGGCAAACGCTGCTTTGTGGCTCATTATCGTCGTGGAATGCCACGCTATCGCGAGCTTAAGCAGGTGCTTGATGCGGGCAAGATCGGTACTGTTCGCGGTGTTCAGGTTATTCGCACTCAGCGCCAAACCGCCGAAGAGATGCTTCCTGAAGCGGATAAGCCTTGGCGCGTTCGTCCTGAAGTTTCTGGGGGCAGCCATTTCTTCGAGGGCGATGCGCATATGCTTGACCTTATTGCGTTTCTTACGGGAACCATCACTGATTTCAGCCTGAAGGTAGACAACCGCACGGGGTTTTACCCTGGTGAAGACACGGTTGCTCTTTCGGGCGAGACCGAAAACCGCGTTATGGTTTCGGGGATTTGGTGCTATGCCACGTATAAGGCTATCGACCGATTCCTTATTTATGGGGACAAGGGAAGTGTCGAGTTCTCTTACTACGACAACGCTGCGCCGATTCGCATCGAGGTGCTTGCCGATGGCGATGCAATAGCTCACGAAGGCGTGATGGGCGGCGTTCGCAAGGAAGCGGAGCTGGTTCAAGAAGAGCTGTGTCCGCCCGTGGAGAGCTATCCGGGAAATGGCCAGATTCAGGACATCGTCGATGTCCTACGCGGTGTGCCCGGCGCCGAATGCACGAGCACGCTTGACAACGCCATGAACACCCTTCGCATAACCTGGGCTGCTCACGAGCTGCGTGCAAAACAGCGTGGAGAAGCGCGTGAAACAGCTAGTGAATAAGGACGCTGTTTGATAGTCGTTCTGTCTGAACCCCGATTGCGCCCCTGCGTTTGAGGCAATCGTGCTGATGCATTCTGCCCGCTATTGCCACGGGTCTTTTGCGAAGAGCTGCCGACGAAGGTCTGCGCGGCGCTCTTTCACATTTGTGCAATCGGTCCGCATTCGCTTGCCCATCATTTTGGCGAGCGAATGCGCGACAATATCCATCTTGCTCGGATCGGCAACGTGTTTTCGGGTAACGGAGACGCTCTTTATTCCCGATCCGAGCAGATCGTTCACGCGCGAAGCATCGCGTTCGGCCGCCTTTTCGCTCATATGGAATTCGCGGCTGTTGTACTCGAGGGCAACCTGCGATTCCTCCCAGTACAGATCGCAATGATACAGCCTATGGTTCGTGCTCAATGAGCTGTGCGTTCCGATGGCGATTTCTGCGTTCATCCGAGGCATTCCCAATCCGTATCCCCCGAAGCGCACTGGCAAACCCAGGAAAAGCGCTAGGCAGGTCTCCATAGGGGAAGCCGATCCGTCCCGAACGAAGCGAATTGCTTTTCGCGCCGATGCGGGGCAGTTGTTTGGCAGGGAGGCAAGCAGTTTCAGGATTGCATCTTTTGTGGTTAGTGCGGGTCGGTTCTTGAAACCCACGTTGCGTGAAGGGTCGAGTGAATATGATCCGCACAGTTCAAAACCCAGCTTCATGAGTTCAACTTCAGTGGACCGTCTTGCCACTTGGGCAAAGCAAAGTTCGGGAGACGCCAAATACAGTTCTTCGCCCAGCATCAGGAAGCAACGCGTATTGTCTGGAAGCCCGAATTGGTGGGTGTCAATTTCTTTCGAACGACAGCGCGACTCCGCGTCAAGGATTATGAGGGTAGGTTTTGTCTGGAGTGCCGCTTTTGAAAGATGAGACGGGAGTCTGCCAATTGCACTTTTGAGCAGTTTCGCATCAGGGACACTTTTTGCTTTCGGCATAGCGCGGGTCCGCTCGAGTTCGCCTATACGCTCAAGCGCCCGAAGACATGCCAATGCTGTTTCGTATCCAAGAAAAAATGCCATACGACGATGCTATTGATGGCATCGGAAAGAGATGCGAAAGGGATGAGAAGAGAATGCGAAAAAGATGCGAAAGAAGCGGGCAGTGAAGATTGAAGGGGTTCAGGTGGAGCATTCGCCTGAAGGTTTCCGCGCCCCTCCCAAGGCTTCGCGCGAAGTGCGGCAAGAAATGATTGTTTTGTACTCCCGCGTAGCCTGAGGGCGACTTTCTGGCGAGATTTCGCTGAAATGTACGCTCGGACAGCCTATTTTGGCAATATAAGCGTATTTTGTACGCTCCGAGCCGGAAAAACGCTGTCGGAGGGTACATTTCGCGAGTATCTCGCCAGAAAAGCCCGATTATCTTGCCCGAGAGTACAAAATACGCTCATTTCGCCATTCTTCGATGCTTACGGCTTTTCGTGCGGGGTGGGCGGCCGACGGGGCATTCCTGCGCGATAGGATTGGCTGGTGGTGGGATGGGCAGGCGCGAATCGAGCGCGGTGATGCGGAGGGGCAGGCGCTAATCGAGTGCGGTGATGCGGAAGGGCCGGTGCAGTCCGTGCAGTTGGCGATAAGGGGCAGCGTTGCGCGGTAGAGCATCGAGGCGCTGGTCAACCGTAAGAGCTGTGGAGCGATCTGGGCTCAGTCCGGGCAATCGGCAAGCGAAAAGAAAGGGGCTCGGCAACAGTGCCGAGCCCCTGGAGCAAGTTCTTGCTTGTAGCGTTATGCGCTAATCCATCTTGTGGTTGATGCCGTAGCCGAACAGGGGCTTAGACTGAATTGCCAGGTAGATACAGAACAGCAGGCCAACGATAGCCGCCGCAAGCAGCAGACCCATCATGGTGTACAGTGCGCCGGTTTCTCCCATGGCGGTGGTCATCGCGCCAACGATGAAGGGCAAGAAGGTTGCGCCAACGCCCATGAAGGTCATGTACATTCCGGTGTTGCGACCCTTAGGGCCGGGGCAGTAGTTCTGGCGAACAACCAGGCCCGTCTGCAAAGCGCCGCCAGCGGCGAAGAAGCCGAGCAATGCGATAGCAACGTATACGATGGCAACGTTGGGAACAACCAGTACCAGAGCCAGAGCCAAAGCGGAGAAGGCGAAGTCGATCAGCAGAACTTTCAGCGGGTTCCAACGGAGCTTGCCCATCACTACTGCCCAGAAGAACACGGCGGTAATGGAGCCCACGGTGTAAATGGAGGCAAGAGCTGCGCCGCCCATTTCGTCGAGACCAAGGTTTGCCATGCCGAATGCTTTGGTGTACTGCTGCGCGCCGTACATGATAAACATGCAAATAAAGGCCATGACCAGGGTAAATACCTGAACCAGCACGCCTGGCTTCTTGAGCATGGCGTCTTTTGCCGCCTGGATTTCTGCTTGAGCTTCGTCCATGCCGTTGTCACTATCGGTTTTGGTGGCGCGTTCGTCGTCGTAGCGGAAGGGCGTGATGATGGTCATGATCAGGCATACAACGGAAAGCACGATAGGCAGATAGATGTTAACGTGCCAAATATGAGGTGCGCTGAATGCTGCAACGAAGATGGGGTAGATAACACCCATAACGGAAACGGCGGCCTTGATGCCGATAACGCCAGAAGCAGCGTATTTCGGCTCTGCTTCCTGTGCGGCAGGGTAAAGGGCTGCATCCCAGAAGCCAGATGTTGCAACGCCGGACAAGAAGGCGGCGATGTAGCAAGCGGTTGCGTCGGTTGCCAGCAGCATCATGGTGAAGCAGATGATGTAGGCAACAGCGCCTGCGACGGCGAACTTCTTACGTCCGACGCGGTCGGAGAGCTCGCCGCCAATCCATACGCTTAGCAGTTTGCCGAATCCCATGGCGGCAATTGCCATCGAAACCGCGGCGGAACCTGCGGTGGGATCGGTGATGCCCCATTGGGTATAGAAGTTAACTTTGTTCTGGCTCAAGATCAGGGCCTGGATGCCGTAGGTGAAATAGCACATGTACACCGTTGCCAGCGCAAAGCCGTAGTGCTTTACCTTTTCTGCTGCTGCAGACAATTCGCTCTCCTTACATTCTTTGGACGTGCTGCTCGTTTGAAACGAAGACGGTATCCCCTGCAAGGAGCCTCCCTCGGGCCCACTCATGACGCCTTGGATTCGTAGAGTTCTATTGCACGGATGTGCAAACGTCTGTGTATGCTACCCTTCGGCAAAAAACCGAACATGTTCGATGCGAATGGGTAATATTCATTTTCAAACAGAAATCGATAGCCTGTAGCTATGATGCGAGGAAGAGGCGAATAGTTTTCCAATCTATTGGGAATCTATTCGCTGATCCCATTCAATTTCTATGGATTCATTTCTTACGAATATAGATAGGTAACGGATGGTGTCGCCGCGCAGATGCCCAGTGGTACAGGTGGTATTCTTATGCACATCGTATAAAACGCGCGCCTTTTGGGTTTGCCCTGCGTTTAAAGCGAAGCATACATTCGAAGCAGTGTGTGCTCGTGGCAAAGTGAAGAGGGATCGTTGAACTTTGCCTTTGGTGGCGAGGCTGCGCTCTGCGTTTAGAGCGAAGCAGCAAAGGGGAAATGGCGTGCGTGTAGAGAGAGGGCATTCGGCATGGCAATCATGCTGGGTGAATTTGTACGGAGGGATGCTGGATGAGCTCCAAGAAAAAGAACCAGAAAACCAATCCCAATAAAAGAAAGAACGACGAAACGGTGATTATCTGCCCGTATTGCGGCGGTACCCATTTTGAGTACACAGCCGAAAAGCGCCGCGTTCCCAGCAAATGGTATGTGCATGTAATCACGGCGATCGTCATTATCGGCATCGCATTTGTAATGCCATATTTCTCTATCGCGTTCGCTATCGCTTACGTCGTACTCACGTTCATGCCCCGCAAGGTTCTGGTGGGCACATGCAAAGATTGTGGCGAGGAAACGCTATTCAATCGCCCAGAGGATGGCAGCATGAAGCCGAGCTTCGATCAGCCTCATCTGTAAGATGCTTGCGGCTTGAGTGGCTTTCGTGTTTCGGCGGGACGATTCGAAA
>UQVJ01000079.1 GCA_900544455.1 uncultured Eggerthella sp.
TGCTGCCCAATCCTCGTCCGACCCCATTGAATCTTCGGGACGCGTGGAGAGCTCTACGTGGTACTTGAAGCCAAACTGCTGGTATACCGAATCGATGAGCTTCACTACGCCCACGATTTCATCAGTAAGCTGATCGGGACGCACAAAGAGATGCGCATCGTCCTGATTGAAGCAGCGGACGCGGAACAGACCATGCAAAGCACCGCGAAGCTCGTGACGATGGACCGTACCGATTTCACCGGCGCGAATGGGGAGATCGCGATAGCTATGCGGCTTGGAGCCGTATACCAGAACGCCACCAGGGCAGTTCATGGGTTTAACGCAGAATTCCTCCTCGTCGATGATCGTGGAGTACATGTTGTCCTTGTAATGATCCCAATGGCCGGAAGTTTCCCACAACTGCTTGCTCATGATAAGCGGCGTGGAGATTTCCACGTAACCAGCCTCATGATGGATCTCTCGCCAGTAATCAAGCAGCGTGTTCTTCAGAATCATGCCGTTAGGAAGGAAGAAGGGGAAGCCCGGAGCCTCTTCGCGCATCATGAAGATGTCCATCTCGCGCCCGATGCGGCGATGGTCTCGCTTTTCCGCCTCTTCAAGATTATGCAGATACTCGTCCAGATCAGCCTTCTTGAAGAACGCCGTACCGTAGAGACGCTGCAGCTGCTCACGGCTTGCGTCACCTCGCCAGTACGCACCAGCGAGCTTCATCATCTTGAATGCGCCGATTTTGCCAGCAGAAGGGACATGGGGGCCTGCACACAGATCTACAAAAGAACCGTGGCGATACACCGAGATTTCGCCTTCGGTAAGATCATCGATATGCTCAAGCTTGAAGCGCTGGTCAGCAAAGATCTGTTTCGCCTCTTTAACCGATACAACCTCGCGAACAAATGGCTCGTTCCTCTTCACGATCTGAGCCATCTTCTTTTCGATAGCGGCAAAATCGTCCGAAGAGATATTCTCAGGCAACTCGAAATCGTAGAAATATCCATTGTCGGTAGCAGGGCCAAATGCAATCTGCGCACCAGGGAAGAGCTCCTGAACAGCCTCAGCCATAATATGCGCACACGAGTGGCGCATGATGGAAAGAGCCTCTGGGCTCTTGTTGGTGATAATTTCAATGGTTGCCCCGTCGGTTACCTGAGCGGTAACATCCACCAGCTCACCGTTAACCTTGCCGGCAAGCGCAGCTTTAGCAAGACTGGTGCCGATAGATGCTGCCACATCGTAAACCGTGGCGCCTTCCTCGAGAATCTTCTTCGACCCATCTGGGAGAATGATTTCCACAATCGTTTCCTTTCTTGCATAGAGCGCAAAGGCGCCCATACAACCATCAACGAACGAGCTATGTTACCACAGAGCTCGCCTTACCTTAGCACACCAGCTGTCATAATCCTTGAGCCGTTGTCAAATACAGAAAGCCCAGCCAGTCCTTCCCCGCATGAAAGAGACAGGATCGGCTGAGCCCTCACGCTACCCTGTTCGCAAACAGGCAGCTACTTGATCTTGGTTGTGCAGTACGGGCACACAGTCCATGCGGGATCAAGCGCATGGTGACACGTAGGGCACAGATTCTTCAAGCGCGTATGGCAATTCGGGCAAAGCACGTAATCGGCTTCAACCGGATAGCCGCACTTGGCGCAATCGCCAAACTTCATAAGCTCACGCTGCTTCAGAGCAAGTTCGAGATCCTGCTCTTCACGATCCGCCTTAAGAAGAGGAGGGCGAATCATGCAATAGGCCACCAAGCCTACGATAGGGACAACGGAAAGCAAGCCCCATGCCCAGCCGAAGCCACGAGCCCGAGCATCGCGTGCAGCCCAAAAAATGGAGAGCAGATACAGGACAACAACAATGCCCAGCAGCACAAGCAACACCGTCTGAACCTCACTGGTAAGGAACTGGGACATGATTTCGTTCATGATTATCCTTCCTGGGAAATCTCAGCAAGCTCAGCACGCAAACGCGTAAGGCGGTCGGTGATGTCTGCCAGCTTCGCACGGTCCTTCTCCACAACCTCAGGAGCCGCCTTGGAAAGGAAGCCCGGATTGGAAAGCTTCTTGTCAAACTTGGTGAAATCCTTTTCCAGCTTGCCGATTTCCTTCTCCAAGCGAGCACGCTCCTTGTCGAAGTCGACCAAACCGGACAGGATCACATAGGCTTCCACCCCATCGGCGAGGCACACGCTGGATTCATCGGGACGTGCCGCATCAACGGAAACCGCAGATACCTTGGTGTTCGCCAGCGCAGAAATCAGCTGAACTTGGCTCGCGAAGAGGCTTGCCGCCGCATCGTCCTGAGCCTTAACCACTACTTCAACCTCTGCACGAGGAGATATTCCGTAGCGAGCGCGAATGGAGCGAATGCCGGAAACAACCTGGGTAACCATGGTGATAACCTGCTCGGCCTCGGGGTCGATGTACTTTTCCAGCTTGTCGGCATCGGGCCACGATGCAACCATCAGATACGGTGCTTCCTTTTCGCCCGAAAGCTCCTGATAGATCTGTTCGGTTACAAAAGGCATTGCAGGATGAAGCAGACGCAGAGCGGTATCAAGAACGAACACCAGATTTCTCTGCATAACAGCACGTTCTTCCCCACCAGCATTCAGGCGAGCCTTCGAAAGCTCGATATACCAATCGCAGAATTCATTCCAAAAGAACGCATACAGCTCTCGAGCGACATCAGCGAACTCAAAGCCATCGTATGCGGTATCAAGCGAACGAACCAAGCGGGCCAAACGCGAGAATATCCAGCGATCTGCCTCTGTCTTAGGCTCAGGTTCACCGGGAACGAAGCCGTCCAGGTTCATATTCACAAAGCGGGCAGCATTGCGGACTTTGTTGGCAAAGTTGCGGCTGCTTACCAACTTGTTCTCGTTGAACTTCAGATCCTGAGCACCAGTAACCTGCATGAGCAAACCGAAACGCATGCCGTCGGCACCGTAATCCTGCATCAACTTCAGGGGATCCACGCCATTGCCACGGCTCTTCGACATCGGCTTGCCGTCGGCAGCCATAACCGTGGGATGGATAATAACGTCCTTGAACGGGATCTGATCAGTAAAGTAAAGCGAAGACATTACCATACGCGCAACCCACAAACCCATGATGTCGCGAGCAGTGGAAAGCATCTGCGTTGGATAGGTGGGCTTCAGCTCATCGGGATTTTCTGGCCAGCCCTGCGTGGCGAATGGCCACAACTGCGAGGAGAACCAGGTGTCAAGAACGTCTTCATCCTGATGGACATGGCCGCCGCACTTTGGGCAAACCTCGGTATCTTCCATCAAAGCGTCTTCCCAGCCACAGGAATCGCAGTAGAACATCGGGATGCGATGACCCCACCAGAGCTGGCGGGAAATGCACCAATCCTTCAGGTTTTCAAGCCAGTCGAGATAAACCTGCTTCCAGCGTGCAGGGTGGAATTGGATTTCACCATTTTCCACCACTTCGGCAGCACGCTTCTTCAAGCGGTCAACCGCAACGAACCACTGCTCCGACAGCCAGGGCTCGAGCTTGGTGTGGCAGCGATAGCACGTCATAACGGAATGATCATGGTCTTCAACATGATCGAGAAGGCCTAAAGCCTCGAATTCCGCAACAACGGCTTCACGAGCCTCGTCGCGCGTCATGCCGCTGAACTTGCCATAGCCTTCAACGACGATAGCGTGCTCATCGAAAATATTGATCTGCTCAAGGTTGTTACGTTGACCCATAGCGTAGTCATTCGGGTCGTGAGCAGGAGTGGTTTTCACGCAGCCAGTACCGAACTCGGAGTCAACGTAGTAGTCGGCAAAAATAGGAATCTTGCGACCCACGATAGGAAGATCGATCGTCTTGCCAACAAGGTGCTTATACCGCTCGTCTTTAGGGCTTACCGCAACACCGGTATCACCCAGCATGGTTTCAGGACGGGTGGTGGCAACAACCACATATTCCATTCCATCAACTGGCTCAGAAAGCGGGTAACGCAGGTACCACAGATGGCCCTTTTCATCTACATATTCAGCCTCATCATCGGCAATAGCGGTTGTGCAGGAGGGGCACCAATTCACAATACGGCGACCCTTGTAAATAAGGTCATCGTGATACCAATCGCAGAACACCTTGCGAACAGCGTTGGCATACTCAGGCGACATGGTGAATTTCTCGTCATCGTAATCACACGAGCACCCCATGCCAGCAATCTGCTTCACGATGGTGTTGCCATAGTCTTCGCGCCAATCCCAACAGGCATCGATAAACTTCTCGCGACCGATTTCAAGGCGAGAGATGCCTTCTTCGGCAAGCTTTTTGTCCACCTTGGTCTGGGTGGCAATACCCGCATGATCGGTTCCGAGAATCCAACGGGCCTGATACCCCTGCATGCGAGCACGACGGATGCAGGTGTCTTGGATGGTGTCGTTCAAGGCGTGGCCCATATGCAGCATACCGGTTACGTTCGGCGGAGGGATAACGATGGTGTAGGTGTCTGCACCGTTCTTGCCGAAACCGGGTGTACGACCAAAGTACCCCTTCTCTTTCCAGGCGTCGAAAAGCGGCTTTTCCCAGTCTTGGTAAGACTGCTCTGCCTTTTTATCAGATGCCATGCCTTTTCCTTCCAAAATGTCAGATTGTATTAATTCCAGTAAACAGTCCAAAAGCCGCCGCATCAACCCTGAACAAGCAGGAATGCGACGGCAATAGGAAAAAATTCTTTATTCAGTATCCACCAATTCGGCACTTACCTGCTCGATAACAGGCTTTGTGGTTCCCTCGATGTCGCTACGGCGAATGACAACGCGGGTATGTCCCTCATGTTCGGGGAGTTCATACATAACGTCCATCAATGCCTTCTCGCAGATGCTACGCAAACCACGTGCACCCGTCTGATGTTCGATTGCTCGCTCCGCAATAGCGATAAGCGCATCATCCTCGAATACCAAATCGGAATCTTCGTATTTGAACATCACGGTGTACTGCTTTACCAGGGCATTCTTGGGTTCAGTGAGAACACGCACCAGATCTTCCTCAGAAAGCTCCTTGAGAGCAGTGACAACGGGGATGCGGCCAACAAACTCAGGGATCATGCCGAACTTATGCAAATCTTCCGGCAGCACCTGAGTAAGCAGCTCCGCATCGGCAGCGCGCTTCGATTCGGGCATGTCGGAGCCGAAACCGATATTGGTCTTGCCAACACGCTCAGCGATGATGTCGGGCAAACCGACAAAAGCTCCACCCAAGATGAACAGGATGTTGGTCGTGTCAATGTGAATGAGCTCTTGCTGGGGGTGCTTGCGGCCACCTTGAGGAGGAACCGATGCCTCGCAACCTTCCACGATCTTCAACAGCGCCTGCTGAACGCCCTCGCCCGACACGTCGCGAGTGATGGAGAGGTTTTCGGCCTTGCGAGCAACTTTATCAATCTCGTCGATATAAACGATGCCGACTTCGGCGCGTGGAATATCAAAATCAGCTGCGGTAATAAGCTTCAGCAGGATATTCTCAACATCTTCGCCAACATAGCCCGCTTCCGTCAACGTTGTGGCGTCAGCAATGGCAAATGGCACCTTGAGAGTACGGGCAAGCGTCTGGGCCAGCAGCGTTTTTCCCGAACCGGTAGGGCCAAGAAGCATGATGTTGCTCTTTGCAAGCTCAACATCACCGCTATCTGCAGCCTCTCCCAAGCTAACGCGCTTGTAATGGTTGTACACCGCAACGGAAAGCGCACGCTTTGCCTCTTCCTGACCCACAACATGCTCCGACAGCTGCTCGAAGAGCTCACGGGGCGTAGGAAGGTTCTCGAGAACAGGAACACCGCTGTCGGAGCGATCATCGTCATCGACATCTGCGGTAACCTGAAGCACATGATTCAGCGCATCCGATTCGAGCCCGCGCAGATTCAGATCGGCCATCATGGCCTCTGCGGAAAGAGAAATGCACTCATCGCAGATGAAGATGCCATCGGGGCCAGAGATCATGGCATTAACCTGATCGGGCGTCTTTCCGCAAAAGGTACAGCGGATGTCTTCGCGTGCAGGGGGAACGGATCCCGTCTGATCGGTCATTCTATCTTACTCTGCTTTCTTTTCGTCAGAGGCGAAGCGGGATGCAACAACCTTGTCTACCAAGCCATAGGCGCAAGCCTCTTCCGCCGTCATCCAATTGTCGCGCTCGGAGTCGGCATGAACGCGCTCCACGGGCTGACCGCAGTGCTTGGCGATAATGCCCTCAAGACGATCACGGGTTTTCTTCATCTCGGTTGCCAAGATCTGGAAATCGGTCTGCTGCGTGCGCTCTCCAGAACCACCCATAGGCTGATGGATCATTACCTGGGCATTCGGCAAGATAATACGCTTACCGGGAGCGCCAGCGGTAAGCAGAACAGAACCCATAGACGCAGCAAGCCCCATGCAAATGGTGGAAACATCACATTTGATGTATTGCATGGTGTCATAGATGGCAAGGCCGGCAGAAACCGAGCCTCCGGGAGAATTGATGTAGAGCGAGATATCCTTATCGGGATCAACCGATTCCAAGTGCAGAAGCTGCGCAACTACCGTATTCGCAACGGCGTCGTCAATGGGCTCGCCCAGGAAAACGATGCGCTCGTTGAGCAAACGGGAATAGATATCATAGCTGCGCTCACCGCGGGGCGACTGCTCCACAACGTATGGCACGAGGGCTGATTGAGTGGAGTTTATGAACATGGATACCTCTTTCACTCATTCATGTCGCTAACGCGACAAGGCTTTTATGGATCAAAGGGGCAACCATCGCCTAAGCGACAGCTGCCCCCGCGTTACTAAAGTATCAAGGACGAGCAGAAGCTCTGTTGGTCCTATTCAGCTTCCTTGGTTTCTTCAACCTCGGTAACCTTGGCCTGAGCGATAACATCGCGCAGTGCGTTTGCACGAACGATGCTTTCGCGGATCATGGGCAGACGGCCTTCCTTGCGCCATTCGTTCTCGATGAGCTCGGGATCATCGAGATCAGCCTGAGCAAACTCGTTATGTACGTCTTCCTCGGTTGCCTTCATATCGAAATGGCGTGCCCAAGCATCAAGAGCGAGATCCTGGCGTACAACGTCAGCAGCCTGCTTCTTGTTGTCTTCCTTGAACTGGTCGGCGGTGATGTCCATAGCGGTGAGGTACTTGTCGAAGGTCAAGCCCATGCTGGACAGCTGGCCGTAGAAGTTCTGGAGCAGGTTGGTCTCTTCGCGCTCAAGCATTGCCTCGGGAAGCTCGCCTTCAAGGCGGCTACCGAGAGCGATAAGGCATTCGTTCTCCTTGCGGCGAACCATGCTGGAGCCCTTCTGGGTCTTAATGCTTTCAGCGATCTTGCTGCGCATGTCTTCGAGGCCCTCGAAGCCGAAGGTTTCCTTTGCCCATTCCTCGGTAACCTCAGGAACGATCTTCTTCTTTATAACGTCGATCTTGACGTCGAAGTGGAACATGCCCTTCTTCTCGAGAGAAGAAGCAACAGCAGAGGTGTCCTCGGAGAGATCGAGGTCGAAGGACTTTTCTGCACCCTTCTTCAGGCCGATGAGCTCTGCGTCGAAGGATTCAGGGTATACACCCTGGCCAAGCTCGTACAGGCGATGGTCGGCGGAAAGCGCAGGAACATCGTTGCCCTCTGCGTCGGTTGCAGAAAGAGTGAGCTCCACGAATTCGCCAGGCTTAACCTTGGTGTTGGCGTTGGCGTCCTTGAAGTCGTGGTAGTAGTTACGGAGTTCTTCGATCTGAGCGTCGATTTCTTCGTCAGTGGCCTCGGAGGTGGGAACCTCTACCTCAACGGGCTCATAGCTGGAAAGCTCATACTCGGGCTTAACCTGAACGGTTGCGGTGAAGTTGAAGGGCTTGTGGTCTTCAACAAGCTCGAGCTCGTACTGATAGTCAGGACGCTGCAGAGGCACGATGTTGTTCTCTTCGAGCGCCTGAGGGTATACCTCGTTGACAAGATCCTCGGTAACGGTGGTGCGTACTGCATCAGCGCCCATGATGTTGTCGATAACGGGACGAGGAGCCTTGCCAGGGCGGAAGCCAGGGA
>UQVJ01000080.1 GCA_900544455.1 uncultured Eggerthella sp.
ATCGTGGTGAGCACCGTAATACAGCACTGAACAGCCAAGCGATAATGCCATGGACGCAGCGGATGACAAGAACAATCCGTTGCGGAATGGAACATAGGTACTTACCGGCTTTCCGTCCGTTTCGCTCAGCTGTTCTGCATAGCTTTCCTCCGGAACATCTTGCGTCGAGTGCGCCAAGAGCGAGCAATTGCTATCGGCGAAGATCGCCGATAGATCAAGGAACAGCTGCTGTACACCGTAATAGCCAGCCACGGCCTGAGCAGCATTGATCTCTTTATCGTGACGTTGACCATAGCTGATGGAAAGAGCATAAACGTTTTCTGCACCGTAGCGTTTTACCGCCATCGCAAGAAGCGTAGTAGAATCAACGCCACCCGAGCAAAGAACCAATGCACGAGTAGGTGCATCGGTGCCTGTTGCAGCATTGAAACCGATAGAACTAGAAGGCGTCTTTTGAGGCGGAATCTTTTCCATTGCTATACTCCCCTATCTTGACCTGGCCAGATGATTTTATGCAGCTGTAATTGCAAACGTACTTCGGAAAGCCCCTGCCGCTCCATGAATAAAACGATTTCAGAAGGTTCGATGCAGCTAAACACAGGACTGAAAAAAACCTCACATCGAGCGCACAGGTCGTATTGCTCGATAACGGACTGCGCGCACTCAAGATCCTCAATGCTCGCAACAACGAATTTGACAGCATCTCCAGAACCAAGGAGACCATAATTGCCCGGCAACATCTCGGTAGTCATTCCCGATGAGGGCATTTTGCAGTCCACCGTAAAAAAAACATCCCCATCAAGAACGGAAGGCGCAACACCGCAATCGGCCCCATCAATAGACGAACAATAGCCCAATGCGCGCTTATTGCGAAATTCGCTTCGAAGGTCATGCAAGGCAGAAAGGTCTACTGCACCATTGGTCTCGATCTCCACAGCACGGCCATCGCCAGAGCCCCACTTGTCGGAGTCAAGCAATGCGGAAACCAACGCGGGCAAACCACGCTGCAACGCAGGTTCGCCGCCAGTAATGGTCACGCAAGAAGCGCCTGTATCGGAAACCCATTCAACAAGCTCCCGAGGCTCCATATCTTCGTGATCGCAGTTTTCAACATTGGCCCATGCAGTATCGCACCAGGAACACGCAAGATTACAGCCAGCAAAGCGGATAAACGCAGCTAAACGACCCGCACGCGGTCCTTCGCCGTTAACGGAAACAAATCGCTCAACGACCGGCAAAAGGCACGAATCGTCAATATCAGTCTCAAACGAACCTTGGCTTTGCAGCATCGCTAGTCTTCCCCATAGTAAATGGCGCAATTGTTAGGCGTTTCATAAACCTCTACCTGCGAAATCGGAAGACCGGAATCTGCCATTCGCCCATAGAAGTAACGGGCCAGGTTCTCTGCCGTAGTGCGAAACGGCATCATAGAAAGCGTAAAACCTTCTTTTTCGAGACATGCCAAGGTTTCAGGCATAAGCGAGCCTTCCTCCACGATAAATGAGTGATCAAGCTCTTCGGTAAGCTCACGCAGCACATGCTTAAACTCACCGAAATCGATGACCATATCTTTATGGGTGCCTTCAGTCCACAACTCTTCTTGAGAAAGATAGGCCACAACACGCCAACGATGCCCATGGAGGTTTTCGCATTTGCCGTGATAATCAGTGAGAAAATGAGCAGCATCAAAACTGCTTTCAGTTTTTAGGCCATACATAAAGCGCTCCTTCAGATAATTCAGCTTGTCGAAAATAAACAAGGCATGAAGAAAGCAGGGCACCTGCCCTTGGCTGCTTATGACCTAGTTTTATTTAACGACAGGAGGGTTTCGAACTGTCCGTTCACCATGTCCCAACGGACAAAGATTGAACGATGTCAGTATAACCAGCCTTAAAGCATCAACCAACCGTCAGCCCACGACTCCATGACAAATCGGCAACACCGCATACTTCCCACAGGCAAACCCACAATCAATGGAGCACGCTATACACACGGCATGCCGAATACCTTAAAAGCTCAACATTAAACATGCTCAATTGCAAAACGAAAGAAGTCTCAATGTGTACTGGAATTAGATTCACATCAGCCGATGGAACGATGTACTTTGGCCGCAACCTTGACTGGAGTACGCCTTTTGGCGAACGCATCGTAATAACCCCAAAGGGCTACCGCCTGAAGCAGGCTTTCCCTGAAGAATCGGCGACAAGACCATCCGACCATGCGATTATCGGCATGGGAATAACCTACCAAGGATTTCCGCTCTATTTTGACTGCGGAAACGATGCAGGTCTAGCGGTAGCGGGCTTAAATTTCCCTGGATATGCCCAATACGAAGATGCTCCCGTACGCGGGAAAACAAATGTTGCCGCTTACGAATTTCCAGCCTGGGTTGCTGCAAACTTCGCCACAGTCGATGAAGTCGAGGAGGCGCTCAGCACGATAGCAATCGTCGGGAAGCCAGTAAGCGATAGCTTGGGAGTTTCGCTGCTTCATTGGATCATCGGTGATGCAAAACGAAGCATAGTCATTGAATACTTACCAACGGGAATGCAGATACACCCCAATCCCGTCGACACCTTAGCCAACCAGCCCACATTCGACTGGCATATGGAAAACCTGCGCACCTACCTAAATGCAACAAGCGCTTTTCCCGGGACTGTTCAATGGGGCAATGCATCGCTTTCGCCTTTCGGTGCCGGCGCTGGAGCCCATAGCATTCCAGGCGATTCATACACAACGTCTCGCTTCGTCAAAGCGGCTTTCCTGAATGCCAACTACCCTGTCAAGCTGTCAGAGCAGGAAAACGTTATGCGTCTGTTTCACACATTAGGAAATGTAGCCATGGTAGAGGGGTCCGCTCAAATGAGTGACGGCACATGGGAGCGAACCATCTTCACAAGCTGCTTCTCGGCAAAAACGGGTACGTATTATTACAACACCGATGACAATCCCGCTTTGCGCTGCAGCTGCCTAAACGATTACCAGGACGCCGCAGCTGATTCCCTAATTGAACCAGAGGCAGTTACAGCCCGCTTTTAACAAAAGCACTCCTCGTTAAAAGACGCTCACCAACCGAAATAACAGGCTCAAAACAAAGGGCTCTGCCAAAGAAAACGGCAGAGCCCTCAACATTAAAGCGGATAATCAGGCGAACAATTCTTCGATGCGACGAACCCCTTCTTTAGTTGCATCAGCGTCACCAAATGCCGAAAGACGAATGTATCCTTCACCTGAAGGCCCGAATCCAGCTCCAGGCGTAGTGATGACGTTCGCCTTTTCCAACAGCAAGGTAAACAATTCCCACGACCCCATTCCTTGGGGTGCTTTGCACCAAACATACGGGCTGTTTACCGCACCGTACACCTCAAAGCCTGCACGCTCCAAACCTTCTTTGATTACACGCGCATTGGCTCGATAGTAATCGAGCGTTTCCTCAACCTGCCTATTGCCCTCATCAGTGTAAATAGCGGCAGCACCACGCTGAATGATATAAGAAGCGCCATTGAATTTGGTGCATTGACGACGGTTCCACATGGCATTCAGGCTCTCGCCATCACGTTCGAGCGCCTTAGGAACAACGGTGTAGCCGCAACGAGCACCCGTGAAGCCCGCAGTCTTGGAGAAAGAACGGAATTCGATCGCGCAGGTTTTTGCACCTTCGATCTCGTAAATTGAATGAGGGACCCCCTCTTCGGCAATAAAACGCTCGTAAGCAGCATCGAACATGATGATAGATCCGTGTTCGTTAGCGTAGTCAACCCACACCTTAAGCTGATCAGCATTTAGCACGGTACCAGTAGGGTTATTAGGGCTGCACAGGTAAATTACATCAGCAACCTTTTCTGGAAGCTCAGGGACAAAATGGTTCTCAGCGGTTGTAGGCATATAGATGATGTTCGTCCAGCCCTGTGATTCTTCATCGTATTCGCCAGCGCGACCAGCCATTGCATTGGTGTCAACGTATACGGGATACACAGGATCGCACACAGCGATGACATTATCGGCGGAAAGAATGTCTCCGATATTGCCACAATCGCTCTTGGCGCCATCGGAAACAAAGATCTCATCTTCGTCAACCTCAACACCGCGAGATCTAAAATCGTTATCAGCGATAGCCTTACGGAGAAAATCGTAACCCTGCTCCGGACCGTAACCATGGAAGGATTCAATGCTTGCCATGTCGTTAACGGCAGCATGCATTGCATCGATTACGGCAGGCGCTAACGGTCGAGTAACATCCCCGATGCCCATCTTTATCATTTTTGCATCAGGATGCGCTGCCGAGTACTCAGCAGTACGGCGCGCAATCTCAGCAAATAGATAGCTGCCAGGCAACTTTGCATAGTTCTCGTTGACTTTAGCCACGAATATTCTCCTTAAACCCATGAAAAGCCGGCCAAAAAACGCCAGCTACCCTTTATCGGGGATATTTTAGAAGTGCAATATGTCGAGAATATTTCAAGGGCATCGAAAACTATATATCGGCAAGCCGAGGCAGGTCGACTATCCTCGAATCGAATACAGCAGAAGTCAAGGTTGCCTTGAAGCAGAGCTCGCCATTTGGACGCGAAATAGTCACCTCGGCCACAACCGCCCTCTTCCCTCGCTTGAGGACCGTACCAACCACCTCGAGATATTCATCCGAGGTATAGGCAGGGCGAAGGAAATTCGAATTCACGGACATGGTGGCATTTTCTCGCCCCAGGGTATCAATTGCCCCCGTGCCAGCCGTATCTGCCAAAGCAAGCAAGAAGCCCCCATGCACCGTACCAATGTTATTACCGCAGTCAGGGCCTGGGTGGGCATGCATAACAAAACGACCCTCTTCGGCCGAAATAAGTTCCGATCGATCAAAGCCACTGATGTTGGTGATGTCCTCTTCGCAGTATGCGTAAATCCTCGGATCGAGCATAATAACCCCCATTTAGCAATTTGCTACACCGCGTTATCATTACCGACTGAGCACATCATACCAGCAGAGCCCAAGTTTCCATCCCATGCACTATCGAAAAGGACAACTATGAGAGCATTAATCCAGCGCGTTTCCTCAGCTTCAGTTTCTACAGAAGGAGGAAACGTCAACAGCATCGACCAAGGCTTCTGCATCCTTCTAGGCGTTGGCCCCGACGACACAGAACAGATCGCCGAAAAGCTGTGGTCAAAGATCTCTAAATTACGCATTTTCGAAGACCAAGATGGAAAAACCAATCTATCGCTACGCGATGTGGATGGTGCCGTGCTTTTGGTTTCTCAATTCACGCTCTACGCTGATTGCCGCAAGGGTAACCGCCCCTCGTTCACCAAAGGCGCCTCCCCCGACCTGGCAAACCATCTATATGAGTACTTCGCGCAACTCGTTAGAAATGATGGTGTAGAGCTGAAAACCGGCTGGTTCGGTGCCATGATGGAAGTGAGTTTAACCAATAGCGGTCCTTTTACAATCTGGCTAGATAGCGACGACCTGACAAAGCAACAAACTCGAAACTGATAGACATTTTGCAGCTCACAAGAATCACCTTTTTGCGGACCGTACGCAAGCCGTATCTTGCGCGATCACCCTTCAGCTTTTACCGTTAAAGGGCATTTTTGTTAGGAGCTCGCATGCTAGGCACCATCGTTAATACCTGCTGCATTCTTTTAGGTAGCGCAATTGGATCAATAGCAAAGAAAGGCTTGAAGCCAAAGTTTCAGGAAGCTATTTTCACCGCTCTTGGTATTGCCACGGTCGGCATGGGACTCAACGCCGTCGCTCAAAACATGCCCAACAGCTCCTATCCCGTACTGTTCATCGTCAGCATGGCCATAGGTGCCGTGATCGGAACAGCGCTCGATTTAGAAACCCGCTTCAAAAAGGCCGTGTCGAGAGGCTCGAAGGACGGTAGCGAATTCGCAAAAGGCCTATCAACGGCAATTATGCTGTATTGCGTGGGAACACTCTCTATTTTGGGCCCGATAAACAGCGCGCTCTACGGTGACGAAACCTATTTGCTCACCAATGCCACCCTCGATCTTGTTTCCTCTATGGTTTTTGGGGCCACCTTTGGTTTCGGCATCGCCATTGCCGCTGTTGTGCTTTTTTGCTGGCAAAGCACTATCTACTTGCTCGCTGGCGCACTTGCCCCGCTCATGGGTGATGGGATGATGACGGAAATTGCCATTATTGGAGGCCTGCTCATTCTTGCAAGCGGCATAAATCTCTTGAAACTCAGAGAGATTTCCACTATGAATCTGCTTCCTGCTCTATTCATTCCGCCCCTCTGGTTTGCTCTGCTTTCGGCAACGGGAAATCTCTGGGAGATTATATGATGCTCAATGGACCCGCAAATGCGGGCCCCATTGAGCAAAAATAAGTATCTATCGAATTCCAGCCATAGCGCGACCGCTGAACGATACTAATCACGCCAAGCGCCCACCAATTCCCTTGCTGCAGCCTCGGGATCGTCGGCGCCGCATACAGCAGAAACCACGAAGAAGCCATCGACGCCGGTGCTCTTAACCAAAGGAATATCGGCAACTTTTACGCCGCCGCCCACAACGATGGGTACAGGACTAGCTTCAGCCAACTCTCTCAAATCGTCGATGCTTTTAGTGATAATGGTTCCGTCAGCTGCCAAGCCGCAGTCGGTCTTTGTGGGTGTTTCATGCAAGGGACCGACTCCCAGGTAATCGACCAAGCTCATATCAGCGGTTTTCACGTATTCAAGCATCTCATCGGCACGAGCAGAGAGCCCCACAATTGAATCGGGGCCAAGAAGCTTACGGCATACTTCAACCGGAATGTCAGATTGTCCCACATGAACGCCGTCGACTTTTGCCCCCGCTTCACGAGCAGCCAAGGCAACGTCCAGCCTGTCGTCCACCAGAAGCGCAACCGATTCGCTTTTCCCCAAAGCGGCGATTACGTCAGCTGCCTGGATGGTATACGCAATAAGATCGCGAGCCGAACACTCCTTTGAGCGAATCTGCACACAGGTAAAGCCAGCTCGCAGTGCTTGGGCGATAACATCGCCAATCGGACGCCCTTCTGTGTTTTCGGGGCCAACAACCAAATATGCAGAAATATCAAGGCTCCCACGCATGCTACTCACCCTTTTCAAGAATCTCGTTTACGGCAGCTACTTTGCGGTCCATCATATTAGAACGACCTGGGCGAACGTCAGCCTTTAAAACCACTTCGGTCCGAATGCCCTTATCAGCCAATGCAAAGGTGGCGTCTTTCACCACCTTCATAACCTCATCCCACTCACCTTCGATTTCGGTGAACATGGAATAGGTGCGGTTAGGCAGGCCCGATTCACGGATCACTTTTACGACTTCAGCCACTTCAGGGGCAAGTTCATCGCCCACACCGAAAGGAGCTATTGCTACAGCAATGAGCGTATTCATGCTATGCCTCTTCAGCACTGCAAGGATTACCAGCAATATCCTGAGCCGTTGCACGATACAACTCATCGATAAATGCCACCTTAAAGGAAGCGGGGGCACCAGCAATCTCAGCTGCACGGGAACCGGCAACGTTGTAATGAGCCACTGCCGCCAATGCTGCCGTGAATGGATCGGTTGCCGTGGCGTACACGGCCAAAACACCGCCCTGAGAGCAACCGAATCCCGTTACCTTCTCCATCAGTTCGGAACCACCCTCGGAGAATGCAACCCTTTCCCCATCGGTAACCAAATCCTTCTTACCAGAAACCGCAACAGCACCTCCCGTAAAACGAGCTAGGGCAATAGCGGCATCACGGGCAGATTCCACCGTATCGGTGGTATCCACACCGCGGGGACGAGAAGATTCGCAATCATTAGCTTCAATACCCCACAGGTTCGCTAATGCAATGATCTCGGACGCATTGCCGCGCACAATAGAGGGCTTGTACTGCTTCAGCTCTTGGAGCAAATCGGTACGAAGCTGACCAATGCCGATGCCAACAGGATCAAGAACCCAAGGCTTGCCATTACTGAAAGCC
>UQVJ01000081.1 GCA_900544455.1 uncultured Eggerthella sp.
GGTGCCACGAGTCCCCTGCCAATAGACGAAATGATACGAACCTTCAACTTTTGCTACCAGGTCGGTAAGAAGCTGCAACAGCTCTTCCCTTCCAATACCGGGGTCAATCTCCATATTGGCGCAGCTGTTGAAGAATCGATCAATATGATCTTCAGCAAAGACCACGACGCCATCAAGAGCCATAGTGGCATCGTAAACCCCGTCGCCATAAAAGCTCACTCGATCAAGAAAAGGAACCTTCAGCTCTTCTAGCAGGCCGGTCTCTCCATTGTAGTAACCAATATTCTTCATGGTGCACCATTAACGAAGGGTAGCCAAAACAACGGCCTTGATTGAATGCATACGATTCTCGGCTTCATCGAAAACGCGAGACTGAGGACCCTCAAAGACCTCGTCGGTAACTTCCATTTCGGTAAGGCCGAACTTTTCCTCGATCTCCTGGGCGACCGTAGTTTTAGTATCGTGGAAGGCGGGCAGGCAATGCATAAAGATAGCGTTATCTGCGGCGTTTGCCATAACCTTTGCATTTACCTGATAAGGCGAAAGCTCCTTAATGCGCTGTTCCCACAAGCTGGCAGGTTCACCCATAGAAACCCAAATATCGGTATAGATAACATGAGCACCCTTGGTGCCTTCTTCGACATCGCTAGTTACCGTAACGGTGCAATTATTCTCTGCGGCAATGGTGCGACATTTCTCAACCAATTCGCTGTCAGGCGCATCGGCATCAGGGCAGCAGGCAACATAATTCATACCCAATTTTGCGCACCCAACCATCAAGGAATTGGCAACATTGTTTTTCGCATCACCCATGAACACTACGGTCAGCCCACGAACATCGCCAAAATTTTCTCGAATGGTCAGCGCATCAGCGATGAACTGAGTAGGGTGAGCCTCGGTAGTCAAACCGTTCCAAACGGGGACACCTGCGTATTCGGCCAACGTTTCAACGATTTCCTGACCATAACCACGGTATTCGATACCATCAAACATACGGCCAAGAACACGAGCAGTATCCTCAATAGACTCCTTGTTGCCCATCTGCGAACCAGCAGGGTCAAGATATGTCACGCCCATGCCCAGATCATGGCCTGCGATCTCAAACGAGCATCGAGTGCGCGTGGAGGTTTTCTCGAACAGCAGGACTATGTTCTTGCCTTCGAGTTCTTTATGCAACACACCTGAATGCTTCTTTTCCTTCAAATCTTGCGCAAGATCGACAAGCGACACGATTTCCTCGGAAGAAAAGTCGAGCAGTTTCAGAAAATGACGCCCTGAAAGCGAATTAGTCATACGTTCCTCCTGAAGTTGTAGCCAGACGAACCTGGCGCGACCGGTGCCCACGCACCGAAGCGTGCGGACACTTTATTATCGCACTACTACTCCCCTTCGGCGATATTCACTCCTTTATGGTTCCCCGTAATGGCATATTCGGCCCATTCTGCAATATTTACCGCATGATCGCCGATACGCTCAAGGTACTTCGCGATCATCAGAACATCGAGCGAAGAGGTTTCATCGGGCTCATGCTCGATGATATGCTGCGTAATGCTTCGCTTCGCCTCTTCAAACAGAGCGTTAACCTCCTTATCACCATCGATGCACGACTGCGCCTTACCCAAGTCAAGATCAACATAGGCCTGAATAGCGGAATCCAGCTGGTCGTAATCAGCTTGAGCCATAGCAGCAAGCATAGGGAATAGCGAAAGATCGGCATCCTCGGAAAGCGTCGTAGCAATCTCACAAATCTCTGCAGCCTGATCACCAATACGCTCCAGGTCAGTAATCAGTTTCAAAGCGGCAGTAACCGAGCGAAGATCCGAAGCAACCGGCTGCTCGCGAAGAAGGAGACGCAAACACAAGGATTCAATCTCGCGTTCTTTCCCATCGATTAGGGAATCGTTACTTGCCACCAAATAGGCTTTAGTAGCACTAACCTGGCGAACAGCGTCAAACGAACCTTCTATAGCCTCTTTTGCGAACTCGGCCATTTCAATAACATCAGAGCGAAGCTGATGAAGCTCTTCATCAAATAATGGACGTGCCATACTAGCCGAACCTTCCTGAAATATAATCTTCGGTCCTCTTGTCGCGCGGATTCGAAAACATCGTCTGAGTTGGCGCGCACTCAACCATATTGCCGAGCAAAAAGAACGCTGTAGTATCCGAGATACGGGCAGCTTGTTGCATATTGTGCGTAACGATGATGATGGTGTAGCTCTTTTTCAACTCGCCAACCAACTCTTCGATTTTTGAGGTCGAGATAGGATCAAGAGCGCTTGTAGGCTCATCCATCAACAATACCTCTGGGTTTACAGCCAACGCTCGCGCAATGCATAAACGCTGCTGCTGACCGCCAGAAAGCCCCAAGGCATTCTTTTTCAAGCGATCTTTCAACTCGTCGAATATTGCGGCTTTTCGCAAGGAATCCTCAACAATGTCATCTAGCTCCGATTTTTTCTTAACGCCGTGGGTTCGCGGCCCAAAAGCTATGTTGTCGTAAATTGACATAGGGAAAGGATTCGGCTTCTGGAAAACCATACCGACCTTTTTACGAAGCACATTTACGTCGTAGCCGGAATAAATATCGTCCCCATCAAGAGTGATACGTCCCGTTATCTTGCATCCCTCCACCAAATCGTTCATGCGATTGAGGGACTTAAGCAAGGTAGATTTACCGCATCCCGAAGGACCGATCATGGCGGTTACCTTATGTTCGTCGAATGAAATACTGATATCCGTTAAAGCCTGGTAATCACCGTAGAACAAATCCATATGCGAAACATCCATCTTCGCAGGGTTATTCATCGGTCATTCCTCCTTTGCTGATTCGTTTGGCAACCGCAGAAGTTGCAAGGTTAATAAGCAATACAAAAGCAAGAAGAAGGACCGCCGTTGCATACGTAGCATCAATATGCAGCCCCTCACTTGCCAAAAGGTACATATGCACAGCAAGGGTACGAGTCGAGCTGAGCACAGAAACAGGCACTGCGGCGATAGACCCCGCCGTGTAAATCAGCGCAGCAGATTCGCCAACGGTTCGACCGATTGCCAAAATAATGCCGCCCAAAATTCCAGGAATAGCCGAGGGAAGAACAATGCGGAACACGGTACGGAAACGACCAGCACCCAAGCCGAAAGACCCCTCGCGGTACAAGTCTGGCACAGCCGCCAAAGCTTCCTGGGTTGCTCTCATAATGATAGGGAACGTCATGATCGCCATAGTGCAAACGCCAGCAAGCAACGAAAGTCCCCACTGCAGGTAGTACACAAAAAACAACAGGCCGAACAGGCCATACACGATTGACGGAATGCCTGAAAGGGTTTCGGTGGCAAGTGCGACCACCCGCACAAACCAATTGCCTTTGTCGGTGTACTCGTTCAAGAAAATGGCAGCACCGATACCGAATACTGATGAGCACGAAACCGAAAGAGCAACAACAATAAGGGTGTTAAATAATGCAGGCATAAAAGAGCAATTGTCCGAATTGTAGGTAAGCTCGAACATCTCAGGCTTAATTTGAGGAACGCCCATAACCAAGATGTAACAGATGATGAAGCACACCGCCAAAACCGCCAAAACCGTACTGATGTACACCAAAACGCGGAACACCCATGAAGAAAGGTTAGCTGGCTTCGTACGGGTAAGAATCGAATTGTTAGCCATTGCTTCCCTTTCGCTTCAACGCCGAGAACGCAAAGTTGATAATCAAGATGAATACAAACAGCACACAAGCTGTTCCGATCAATGCGCCACGATGCAAATCGGCCGCATAACCCATCTCAAGTACGATATTGGCGGTCATTGTGCGAACACCATCGGTGATCGCACCGGGCATCTTCACTTGATTACCGGCAATCATAATCACGGCCATGGTTTCGCCGATAGCACGACCAATCGCTAAAATCACCGAAGCGAGGATGCCAGAAACAGCCGCAGGAAGCACAACGCGCATAACACTTCGTTCGTGGTCGGCGCCTAAAGCCAAAGCCCCTTCATAGTAGGACTGCGGGACGGATCTCAATGCAGATTCCGAAAGCGTGATAATAGTTGGAAGGATCATCACGCCAAGCACAAGCGAGGCGCATAAAATCGACTGACCCGTTCCCCCGATATTGCTCCTGATGAAAGGAACAAGCACGACCAAACCGAAAAAGCCGTATACAACCGATGGAATACCCGCCAAAAGCTGGACACCGTTTTTAGCGATGCTCGACACACGATCACTACCGAAGCAAGCAAGGAACACAGCACATAGGATGCCCAGCGGTACCCCGATAGCCAACGCGCCAGCCATAACATAAAGGCTCCCTAGCACCATTACCCCGATACCGTATACATCACTCGAAGGCTGCCAGGTTGCACCAAACAGGAAATTATAAAAACCGATCTCGGCAATAGCAGGAATGCCGTTACCGAATATGAATATGCTGATCACCAAAACTGCAGCCACCGAAATGGCTGCAGCAAAGGCAAAGAGCATCTTGGCAATGAGCTCTTTAGCGTGGGTCATCGATTAACCGATCTCGTTCCACTTGGAAACTTCACCGGTAAAGATCTGCTTTACCTGATCGGCGGTTAAGTCATCAACCTTGTTATCATTGTTCACGATGACGGCAATGCCATCAGTCGCAATAACAGTAGCAGTTGCGCCCTGCTCCTTTTCGGAATCCTTCAGATCGCGGGAAGCCATGCCGAGATCGCAAGCACCCTCGATTGCGGAAGTGACGCCCGTGGTGGAGTCAGACTGATTAACCTCAACAGTAACATTGGAATTCAGAGCCTTATAAGCTTCTGCAAGCTTTTCCATAACGGGGGTTACGGAAGAAGAACCAGCAATGGTGACTTTGCCGGAAAGACCGCTGGCAGCGTAGGAGCCAGAAGCATCCATCGGAATATAACCCTCTTCTTCAACTATCTTCTGGCCATCAGTGCTCAAAACAAACTTCATGAAGTCCTCGGCAACGGGAGAAAGCACTTTAGCGTTGTTAGTCACAACGTTAAACGGACGAGAGACTTTATATGAGCCACTCTTAACATTTTCAGCGGTAGCTTCGGCACCATCGATTTTCACTGCCTTAACAGTGTCATCGAGAGAACCCAGCGAAATATATCCGATGGCATCAGCGTCGTTAGCTACTGTGGTCTTCATCACGGCAGTAGAATTGGTAATTGCAGCAGAGGAAGTGGTCTTATCGACTTTTTTACCGCTACCATCCTTTTCTTCGATACCGAACAGCTCAATAAACGCGCCTCGCGTGCCGGATCCGTCCTCACGGGAAGTTACATTGATAGGCGCATCGTTCGATTCGCTCTTGGAATCGCTGCTGTTAGCGCTGCAACCAACCAGCAATCCGCACAAAGCGGCGAAGCAAAGCGCAAACGCACCGATCAGAACCTTGTTCCTTACCGTACTCACTTTCAAGTTCCTTCTTTCTCTTGGGTAACGATGCCCTCAAAAACGAAAACATCAGATTGCATGACCAATAGTGGTCAATGCCCCTTTGCAGTTGGTTACACAAACTTGAAAGCAAGTAAGTAATTGGTTAACTGAAAAGCTATTGAAAAAAAGTTGTTAAACAAGAGAACACGCGCTGCATTTGCCACGATAATTTAACAATACGAGGAAAGGAACATGAGTTGACTACCATCTTGCTTATCGAAGACGATCCAACCATTCGCCTTACTACAGAGTTCTCCCTAACCAAGCACGGCTATGCGGTAAGCTCATGCGAAGATGGCCAGTCGGGCTTCGAAACAGCACTCTCCATTGAACCCGACTTGGTTCTACTAGATGTCATGCTTCCAGGAATGAACGGGTTCGAGGTTGCTCACGGCTTGCGCAACGAGGGCTTCAAATCCCCCATCCTCATGCTTACCGCACTCGACTCAGACGAAGATAAAATCAAAGGCCTCGATGCCGGCGCAGACGACTATGTAACTAAACCCTTTTCTACGGATGTTTTGCTTGCTCGAATCCGTGCGAATCTTCGCCGAACTGAGCTAGATGGAGTGAACACCTCAACGCCCCAAACGTTTGGCGACCTTACCCTTGATATGGAAAACAGCTCAGCGAGCATAAACGGCACAACGCTGAAGCTCCGAAGTAAAGAGCTACAGCTGCTATTTGCCCTTGCGGAACGCGAGGGTATGCTCTGTCGTCGTACCTGGCTGACACAGAAAGTATGGAAAGAGGATTACCTCAGCACATCACGCACCATCGATGTCCACATACGTCGCCTTCGTTCAGTGCTTGATGAGTACAGCAACTATCGTTTCATCCATACCGTTCATGGCATGGGCTACCGCTTTGAACCGATAAAGAAGACCCAAGAATAATGCGCTATACTCTATTCAAAGGAGACTGCACAACCGATTCTCCTACTAGACGCTGGCAGAAGCGCTTCATTATCGTATATCTGTTTGTTGCTATCGTGTTTGCAGCATGCTTTGCAGCGTTCGCGCTCACACCCATTAACAGCAAAGTTGTTGAACGGCAAAGTTCCAATTTAATATCCACCGCTCAAGCAGAGGCAAAGGCCCTTGAATACGTTGATGATGCGCAAGAGTTCACCGAAAAAGCTGCCGAAGGCTCGGATTTGCGCATTACGCTCATCGCACAAGATGGCACAGTAATTGCAGATTCCGAAGTCGATCCCGCAACCCTAGAAAACCACCTAGGCAGAGAAGAAGTCGACAGCGCGCTTCAAGGCAATAATGGAAAAGCCCAGCGATTAAGCTCCACCGACGATACAAACAGGCTTTACGTCGCCGTTCCGGCAACGTACAAAGGAGAACGAACGGCATTACGCATCAGCGAGCCTTCCACCGTTATCGCAACAGCAGCAGACACGACACGAAACACCGCCCTTATTATTTGCGGCATGGGCATTGTCGCCTTTATTACCATTGCGCTATTCACCTATCGCGAATCAAAGGCACCCTTAGAAAAGTTCAACCAAGTAAGGTCTGATTTTGTGGCAAACGCAAGCCATGAGCTGAAAACCCCCGTAGCAGGCATTCGCTTACTTTCAGAGGCTATCCGCGACGCCTCTGATGTGGGTGACGAAAAAAGCCTGCACTTATTCATCGATCGCCTTGACAATGAGGCAGAGCGTCTTCAGCGCCTCGTAATCGATTTGCTTGATTTATCTCGCCTCGAGGAACAGCAAAATACAGACCGCACGCCTCGCACCGACTTACATAGCACGCTTACAACGAGCTACCTTGCCCACAAAGGCGAAGCGGAAGACAAGGGTATAGACCTCGTACTGGATGATCGATCTACCTCAAGCGACAATTGCTACGCCAGCATGGAACCGTCTGATGCATCTCTGATTTTTGACAACCTTATAGAAAACGCAATTATGTACACCGACGAGGGAAGCATTCTCGTATCCCTTGAGTCGAGAGCGCATGAGACGGTGGTTACGGTAAAAGACACTGGGATTGGCATTCCGCAAGCAGACCAATCGCGGATTTTTGAGCGTTTTTACCGTGTAAATAAAGCACGGAGTCGAGAAGTCGGCGGAACCGGACTAGGTCTTTCCCTGGTACGCCATGCAATAGAACGCGGCAATGGCTCAATTGAAGTTGATAGCACGGTTGGCCAGGGCACTGAATTCACCGTCCATCTTCCGAAGTCCAAACAAGAATAATGCTGTATTGATACGTGAAACGGCAGGGGCCTGAGCGAGTAAT
>UQVJ01000082.1 GCA_900544455.1 uncultured Eggerthella sp.
CAAGCAGATTGCTGCGAGCGATATCCTGAATGGCGAGGAAGCAAAGCTTCCCGCGCGTCGCTATCGAATGGATCAGCTGTTCCGTGTTTTGGCTGACAGACAAGAGTATCGCAGTCAATTGGCAGAAAGCGCCAAGCGCTTCATGGGCTTGTACCCACGCCTGAGGCGCGGTGGTTTCTTCTTTGGCTTGGCGGTGCCCGCCATCGTTACTCCTCTTCTTTCCCTCTTGGGCTTCGAGAAGGTGATCATGCTTACGTGTTGGTTGATCTGGCTGGTTGCCATCATCATCTTCCTAGTTGTGATCGAATTCATTCGCGATCGTTTGGCTCACGAAGTTGCTCTTGACGATCTGTCGGATGATGAGTTGCGAGAGCTGTTTCAGGCGCGCGATGGCGTTTCGAGCTCTCCGGCTCCGCAGCCGATTGATCTGAAAGGCGGGTTGAAGTAATGAAAGTGATCCGCCAGCTTTTTGTCGATGACATGAAGCGTATCTTCAGCAACCTGATTACCGGTCTTATCGTTTTGGGCTTGGTGTTGCTGCCTTCTATTTTCAGCTGGTACAACGTGCTGGCATGCTGGGACGTGTTTCACAACACTGGCAACCTGAAGGTTGCGGTGGTGAATAACGATGAGGGCTATCAGAGCGATTTGGTTCCCATGAAAGTGAACATGGGCGAGCAGATTGCCAGTTCGTTGCGCGCCAACGAGCAGATGGATTGGATATTCACGGACGAAGATGATGCTATCGACGGCGCAAAATCAGGTAAATACTATGCGGCAGTGGTTATCCCCGAAAGCTTCAGCAAAGACATGATGACGTTCTATTCGGGCGAATCGGACCATGCAGACCTGATTTACTACAGCAACGAAAAGAAGAACGTGGTTGCTCCGAAGCTTACCGATCAAGGTGCCAGCAAGGCGTCCGATATGGTGAACCAAGTATTTGCCAAAACGCTCGCCGAAGTGGGCATGAACGTTGCTTCTTCGTTGCTGAAGTATTCGGATAATGCCAATGTCGACAGTCGATTGGGCGATTTAGCGAACCATGTAGACACTATGGGCGGTCAGATGTCCGATGCTTCGCAGACGCTGAGAACCTATGCTCAGGTACTCGATGCCTCTCAATCTTTGGTAACGGGGTCGGCTGAGCTTTTGGGCCAGGCGGGTGATTCTGCGGCTCAGGTGATGGACTCTGCCAACCAAGCAAAAGACTCCGTCTCTTCCATGGGAGATGCCCTGAAAGCGTCAAATGCCGCTTTGGGTGAGGCTATTTCCAACAGTGCTGCCGGTTACGAAGGGGTCTCAAGCGCGATCGATCAAGCCTTCAGCTCCGCCAATACCCTTGCGGGTACCTCTGCGAGCAGCTTGGACAATCAGGCTTCTTCGATTGAGGCTCAGGCTTCGCAATTCGAGTCTCTGGCAAATCAGGTAAGAAGTTTGGCAAATTCGCAGAGCGATCCCGATTTGAAGGAAACGCTCACGCAGCTTGCTGTGCAGCTGCAGGCCTCTGCTGATTCCCAGAAAGCGTTGGCGGACGGCTTGCGTACGGCTGCTGATTCCATCAGGGCCGATGCTTCTTCGGCTCAAGCCGAGCATGACAAGGTAAGCGCTCTTGCTGCTCAGGCGAAGAACAGCGTAGGCCAGCTTTCCGAGGACTACAACAACACCATCAAACCTCAGCTCGATGCCTTGATGGATCAAGTTTCCGCTATGTCCGGCTCGCTTTCCTCAAGCGCATCAACGCTTGGTTCGGTGGGGGACGATCTGCAGAATGGCGCCGATTCCCTCGCTGGTCGCATTGCAGCGTCTAAGCAGAAGCTGCTCGACACGGCATCCGATTTGGATGATTCAGCGCAAAAGCTCACTTCGCTTTCCACCGCTATGCGTGAGGCCCTTTCTTCAGGTGACCTTGAGCAGCTGCGCACGGTGCTTTACTCCGATCCGGACGCCCTTGCCTCGGCATTGGCGGCCCCTGTGCAGCTTGAGCGCAATGCGGTATTCCCGGCAGACAATTTTGGTTCTCAGATGGCTCCGTTGTACACCACGTTGGCTTTGTGGGTTGGCTCGTTGTTGTTGGCAGTTGCTATCAAGGTGGAGGTGTCGCGCAAAGCTCAGATAAAGCTGGGGTATCCAAAACTGCACCAGCTGTTCTTGGGGCGTTTTGGCGTATTTGCCTTCGTTTCCCTGTGTCAAACTACAGTTTTGGCTTTGGGCAACATGCTGTTCCTGCAGGTACAGGTGAGCGATCCATTGCTTTACCTTATTTGCTTCTGGTTAGCGGGTTTGGTGTTTACCTTCATCATTTATTCGTTGGTGGTATCGTTTGCCAACTTGGGTAAGGCTATTGCCGTCTTCCTCCTCATCATCCAGGTAACCTCTGGCGGAGGCAGCTTCCCGCTCCAAATGCTGCCCGATTTCTTCCAAGTTCTCAGCCCCTTCCTGCCGGCAACGCATGTTATCAACGCTATGCGTGCAGCCATGATGGGTGTGTACATGAACGATTTCTGGATAGAAATCGGCTTGCTGCTACTGTTCGTTGTGCCGTTCCTGTTGCTTGGATTGGTGTTCCGCAAGCCTTTGATGAAGTTCCTGAATTGGTATATCGAAAAAGTAGAGGAGTCGAAGCTGGTTTGCTAATGAGCCCAGTAACGTAGAGGTCCTCAGCTTGTTCAAATAGCAAACCGCCCTTCGTTTCGTGCTGACGCAGAAACGAAGGGCGGTTTCTCGTTACCGGCTTTTCTAGGCGCGTTGTTTTCCGGTGAAAGAATCTATGTCGATGCAGTAGATGTTTGTGCGCGCCAGTGCTTGGTCGGTAAAACCGGCGCTGGCTCCTGGAGCCAGATGGTTCATGATACGGGTAAGCCCGTAGCGCTTTGCGTCGATGCCTTGGATTCGATGAACGGTGCCTGTGCCCATGATGCTGCGATAGGCGTAGGAATAGGCGCAAGCATAAGGGCCCTCTATTACGCCGTCTTCGATATCCATCTCGATGGCAACGCGCGGTTCGCGATTGAAAAGCTCTGCCTTGCGCCCCTCGGATGCCGAGTGCACCCATAGCGCCAGGCGTGGGGTGGGGGCATTGTTGGCAGGGCTTTCAGGGTCTGCCCAGTCGTAGCCGAAACTCATGGGGACGATGAACATGCCCTCTTCATCGAGTGCGCCGATGCGTACCGTATGGCAGGCTTCGACAATGGCGTGAAGCTGGTCAACGTTACGTACTTGGCGGCTTGCCTGGCGCATTGGGCGATGCATCGGTGCGGTTTCCATGAGTCCTCCTGTGTTTTGATTGCCATGATGGTATCAGATGCTCTTCGTATGGTGGGTGCTGGCGGATGCTCTTTTCGCGCAAGGCGTTTCGGTGCCGGATGGCGTAGTTTCGACCTGCACGTCGTGAGATTCCAGCTTTCCTTAAGGCGTTGTTTTTATGAAATGGCGCAGCCTCGATAGGGAGAGGGTATCTGTTTTTGCAGGTAGGCTTAGGGTCGGTAGAATTCCGATAGGGTAATAAGGAAATAAGCGCGCCTGTACTCGGATTCGGGGTTTTGTGCGTGGTATTCTTCTGTGATGATGAAAGTAACGCTTGGGCTTTCATCGCTCTGAGTCTGAGTGTTTTTCGGAGTATGGCCGCAAGGCCGTCCGCTAAGGAGGTTATTGAATTGGTAGACGTAGAAGAGCTGCGCCGCGCACCTATCGCCATTTTGGGTGGTGGCGCTGTTGGCAAAACCTGTGGTGCCGACTGCGCGTTGGCTGGCCAGGAAGTTCGCATTTGCGACCTGGACCCGTTCTTTGACAATGCGCTGGGCACGGTTATGCGCACGGGTATCACCTTGCAGGACAAGGCTCCCGGAACGCAGACCAAGTACGGGTTCCGTCGCATGGGCAAGGGCGAGTTCGCCCTGGCAACCAATTCCGTTGCCGAAGCGGTGAAGGGTGCCAAGCTCATCGTTGTTGGTATTCCTTCTATTGCTCATGAGGTTTTCTTCCGTGAGCTTATTCCCGTTCTGGAAGACGGCCAGATCGTCCACATCATTCCCGATAATTATGGCAGCTTGAAGCTTCGCAAGATGATGCGTGAAATGGGCTGCACCAAGAACGTTATCATCGGTGGTTGGTCAAGCGCCCCCTATGGCACGCGCGTAGACACTGAAGGCGGCGTTGCCAAGCCCACTTGCTCGTTGGTGTATCGTGCCATTACGCTGCGCGGTGCCGCGCTTCCCGCAAAGGACACCGAAGATTTCGTTGAAAGCTCGAAGGCCCTGGGCTGCTTCGATGCCATCACCGAAGGCGATGGTGCAGTATGCGGCGATACCGTTATGGACATCGGCTTCTCCAACGTGAACCCGGTTATCCATGTTCCCGGTACGGTTTTGGGTGTATCGACGATGGAAAACTTTGGCACGGTCCTGGACAAGAACATCCACGACTACTCCATCTACTCCCATTCTTTCTGCCCCTCTATTTCCGAAGTTCAGTATCAGTTCTATAACGAGGAAATTGCTCTGGCGGAAGCTATGGGCGTTGGTATCCAGCCTTTTAAGAAAGAAGTGTTCTACCAGCGCACCAGCGTTCTGGGTGAAGAGTACATGGGCGAGGGCTGCAACGTTCCCTTCGAGGAGCAGTGGGAAGTCGGTTTTGCTACCGGCCCCTTCACCATCAAGAACCGCTATGTAACCGAAGATGTTCCCGTTGGTTGCCATGTGTACCATGAGCTGGGCAAGAAGTTCGGTGTTCCCACGCCGATCATCGATTCCATGATCGTTTTGGGTGGCGTTATGAACAAGACCAACTTCTTCGAGACCGGTCTTACCTTGGATGAACTGGGCATTGGCCATATGACAAAGGAGCAGATGCAGGCTTATCTGCGCGAGGGCGAATACGTAGCTCCCGAGGGCGAGTAAATGAGCAATTGGAAAAGCGCATACGGTGCGCTTGAGACGAAGGCGGAGGTTCGTGGCATCCACGGGCTTCCGCCCCGTAGTTTTTCGGGGCAGGTGCTCGGCATCATTGCCGTGAAGCTGGATTACCCCAAGCTTCCGGGCAACGTTGCCAATGCGTGCACCTTCAACTATCCCGTGAGCTACGAAGTGGTTGATTTCGAGATAGAGCAACTGTTTGCGGGTGACCCCGCCATTAAGCAGATGATCATCGAAGCCGCCAAGAAGCTGGAGGCGCAAGGCGTGCGCGCCATTATCGGCGCATGTGGTTACTTCGCCCATTTCCAGAAAGATGTTGCGGCGGCAGTTGATGTCCCCGTATTCATGTCCAGCTTGTGCCAACTGCCGGTTATCAAAGCAGGCTTTTCCCAGGCGGGCTCTATCGCGGTGTTTGCCGCCGACGGCTCCAGCCTGAATGACGATTTGCTTGCTCAGGTTGGCAGCAGCACCGAAAGGCTCATTGTTCAGAATGTGGGCGATATGGAAAGCTTTGCTCCCATTCGCTGGGGTGGACATGAGCTTGATAATGGCAAGCTTACCGATGATCTATGCAGCTTAGCGAAGGATTTGTGTCAGCAGCATCCTGATATTAAGGCCATCTTGCTTGAGTGCAGCGACTTGCCTCCTTATGCGGCGGCAATTCAGAAGGCAACGGGTTTGCCCGTGTTCGACTTCATCACGCTTGCAAATTGGGTTGCCAGCGCCGTTCTACAGAAAACCTATACCGGTTGGTTCTAGCCGACGAAGGCGGAGCGTCGTGTTTTAGGCTCGTGTTCCCAAGGCGATGGTAGGTGTTTTGCCGAATGCGCCCTTTATGGGCGGAAGCGAAGGCGCAAGCAGCGCTGTTGGCGGAAATGCCTACCCTTGCAAGGGGGCGTTGACGGCGAAAGGCCCTCAATCTAATTCACTACGCAAAACAGAGAAGGACCGGCATTGCCGGTCCTTCTCTTAGCTTGGAGTGTCGCAAAGGAGTCTGGTTTCTTTACGACAGGATGGTTAGCGTTTCAGGTCGATGTCGGTAAGCTTAACTTCCTTAGCTTCCTTCATGGCTTCGCTCATGTTATCGGCAAATTCGATGGTATTAAGAACCGTTTCGACTTCCGCCTTATGATCTTCGAAGTTGTTGACGTCTATAGACACGCTTCCCTCATTCACCCCGGTGATGAAAACGGAAGTAGTTCCTCCCGAATGTTTGTAATCGCCGGTCAACCAGGTTTTGTCGCCGTAGGTTACAGGGTCATGTGTCTCCCATTTAAAAGACCCGCTGTAGCGATCTTCGTATTGAGCGAGCAACTCTTCAGCTGTCATTTTCTTTTCCCATAACGGGATGATTCGATCGTTGTTGGAAAATGTCAGTTGGGCTTTGTTTGCGTTGTCGCCGGCAGAGTTGCTGACGCTTACGCCTTCGGGAACCTCAACCTTAAACCAGATGAAATCCGCTTTCTTGTCCGCAGGCCCGCTTCCTCCGCAGCCAACTAAGGCAAGTGCGGCAACAAGGCTTATGCAGAGGGCAAGAAGTGCGATAACTGCTTTCTTCATGATGATGTCCTCCTCTTCAGTCTGTTTTGAAAACGGGCGGAACTCGATTGCGGCTCCGCCCAAGGGTGTTAGTGGATCTTCAGGTCGTCAGAGCTGACTTCCTTGGCTTTGTCGTATGCTTCGCTCACATCATCTGCGAACTTTACCGATTTAACGAAGCTCTGCAGGTCTTTGTCGTTGATGTCGCTGAATCCGCGGGCATCAACGATGCCAACACGTCCATCGGGCAGATCGGTGCAGAACTGGATCTTTGGCTTGCTTGCCTCGGTGTTCTGAGCAACCTTCCAGGTGTAGTTGCCGATCTTCATATCGTCCAGCTGTTCTGAGCCGGTGCCTTCCCATTCCATGAATGCTTGGGTAATTCCCTGGGCGTCCTTTACGCCGTTCCAGTTGACGCGAAGCTCTTTGCCTTCATCGGTCTTGGCGAACGATACCTTTGCCGCATTGCTGCCAAGGCTGGTGTTCAGTTCGTACTTATCGGGCACTGCCGCCTGGTACCAGGTGAAGTCAGTTACTTTTTGTGAGTTACATCCCACAAGGGTGAAGCAGAGTGCAAGTGCGCATGCTGCAATTCCTAGAAACTTGAGTTTCATTACCGTTCACCCCGCTATTCCATCTTCTTGAACTTCATTTCGGCACCCTCGACTTCGATGGATATCATCCCATCAGCTAGCTTGCCATCAATCGAATCGCCCATGGCTGTCATCTTGAAAGTGGTAGCATCCTTGGGCTCCCAGTTGCCCTCGGCTGTTTCGCCGAAGTACTCGAGAACCATAGTTTCGTCTTCATTGAGGGACAGCTTTACTTCCATACCCCATGCTTTAAGCATGGAGATATCGCTCTCGGAATAGGTGGTATCGCCTTCGGTCAGGCCTGCCAGCTCCCAGTCGCCCTGGAAGTTCTTCTTGTACTGTTCGGCTCCGGAATCACATCCCACCAGTGCAAAGCACAGGGCAAAAGCGCATACCAGAACTGCGATGATCTTCTTCGTTGCCTTCATTGCAACCACATCCTCTCAGACTCCCTCGCCGCTATTGCGGCTAGCTATGTTTGTCATCGTGGTTCCATGATGACGCGAGAGGAGCATTGAAAGAAGTGACCTACGGCTCAGTTAAAGAGTGTTTTTGAGCCATGTGTCTCAAAAACAAAACAAGGTATTGATCTGGTGATTTATCTGATTGGTTTTGCCTTGTAAACG